>NZ_JBLYUB010000011.1:0-208748 GCF_049999945.1 Planosporangium spinosum
GCCCCCCCGCCGTGGGGTTCTACCCGATGGTCACTTCGCGCTCGACCGCAGCGCGATGCCCTTCAGGAAGGTGTCACCGATCTTCGACGGGTCGGGGACGAGGAACGTACCGCCACCGGTGGTGTCGGTGATCCGCTTCAGCGCCGGCTCACCCACGCTGGTACCGATACCCATCATGATGACCTGGATGGGCCGGTTCGGGTCCATCGTCTTCTTCAGCTCGTCGATGAGCTGGTCGAGGTTCAGGCCACCGGCCGGGTCGTCGTTCTCACCGTCGGTCATGATCAGCAGCGAGTTGACCCGGCTGGGGTCCCAGTTGGTCTGGACCGCCTTGTACCCGGCGAGCACCGTGTCGTAGAGACCGGTGGAGCCGTTCTTGTTGGGCTGGATGCCGCTGAGCGCGGCCAGGGTCTGCTGGCGCTGGTTGGCCAGCAGGCCGATCGGTACGAGCTCCTTGTAGTCGTTTGGCCCGTCCATCAGCGTCGAGAACGTCCAGATGCCGAGCGCCCAGGAGTCGTCGAACAGGGCGACGCCCCGCTTGGCGGACTCCACCGTCACCTGCTCTCGGGTCGCGTTACCGGCGGTCGGCACCGGCTCGGCCATCGAGCCCGACACGTCGATGACCGCGAGCATCCGGCCGGGCAGCGTGACGGCCGACCATGTGGACAGCACCTTGTCGACGGACTGCGGGTCGGGAAGCTCGGGCGCCGGCGACGGCGTCAGCGGTGCGCCCTTGGTAGCGGCGAACCCGTTGCCCGCGCTGCCGTCGGCGGCCCGCAGGCCGGCCTGGGCCAGCCGGTCCCGGTACGCGTCACCGGCCAGCGTGACCAGCAGAGCCCGCGCGGCCTCCGACTGGCCGGGCGACACGCCGGGCATCACCGCGAACGGGTAGTCCATCGGCATCGGGGCCGGCTCGATGTACAGCGCGGCCAGCGGTACCGGCGGCTGCCCGCTGTTGTAGTTGATGACCGCCTGCTCCGACAGCGGGGCGGCACCGAGGCTGCTGGTCAGCGACGCGGCGTCGGTCGCCCGGGGGAACTTCGCCACCAGGTCTTCACGCAGCGCCGACCGGCCGGTGGCCAGGGCCCGCAGCGCGGCAACCGTCGTGGCCTGGCCGTTGGCGCCACCGGCGCTGCCGGCCGCGCCGGCGAGCGCGAGCAGGCCGTTCGTGCCGGACGCGTCGCGGGCCGGATCGACGATCCCGGTCCGCATCTTGGCGTCGGCGGTCAGCTTCGGCAGCAGGTCCGCCCAGGTGAGCTTCTTGTTCGGCCAGCCGAGCGTCGCCGCGAGCGGCTGCGGCATCGCGAGCACGACGGGGCTGCGACCGACGGACTGCGCGTCGGCCGGCACCCAGTCCTGACCGCCGCTGGCACGCAGCCGCTGCAGCCAGACACTCGAGTCGGGGATCCAGACGTCGGGGACCCTCGTCTTGCCGCTGGCCTGTCCGACGCCGCCGAGGATGGACTTGTGCTGCCCGGCGATCGCCGCTGCGACGTCGGCGGGCTCCATGGCGGCCACGTCGACCGCCACGCACTTGCCGTTGACCGTCGGCTTGGTCTCAAGCCACTGGTTGGCGGTGCTCTGCACCACCGGGGCGATTTCGCGCGCGGCCCCGACCGACAGGCGCACCGTGTCGGAACAGGACGGCGACGCGAACAGGCGATATCCGCCCCAGCTCGCCACGATGATGGCCAGCACGGAGGCGGCAGCGGCTACGGTCCGCAGTCCGCCGGATGTACGTCGACCGCCAGCATTCGGCATTGGCGCGCCGATGCGGCTCGGGTTTCTATGGCGACCTCCCACGGCTACCCAATGTCCCCGAGTAGACGTGGCGCGCACCATGTACGTTCAGTCAAAGTTACCGCCGAGAAACAGAGGGGTGGGCGGCCCAGTCTACGCACAGAAATGGCTCAATAGGCCAATTGCAATGCGTTACCGTATCAATACGATTACGCAGAGCAACCAGCACTCAGTCTGCACCGCGGCCCGGTTCACCCATTTTTGTCACGCGATGAAAAGTACTCGAGAGTCTTCCCGCCCACCGGAACCGCCCGCATACCGACACACCCGGCCACGGTAGTGATCTATGTCACTACCAATCTGACGCCGATAGGCCGGTCACCACCAGCCGCCGGTCATCTCCCGTACCAACAACCAGCCACCGAAAAGCAGCGCCGCGACCGCACCGAGCCAGAAGAAGGCCACCCAGAACAGGCCGGGTAGCCGGGTCAGACGGGCCAACTGGTCGGCGTCGGAGTTGGGCAGCCGACCACGGCGGCGCATCCGCTGGAGCTCGACGACCGGCCGAACCCCGCCGACCAGCAGCAGCCACACCGCGAAGTACGCGAACGCCGCCTGGGTCTGGGCCGAGCCGAACCACGACACCGCGAAGACGACACCGATCGTGGTGACGACCGAGACGACCCCGAACACGTTGCGGATCATCAGCAGCATCGCCGCCAGTACCACCAGCGCCGCCCACAGCATCAGCGTGATCCGGCCGCCGCTGAGCAGGCCGGCGCCCACCAGCCCCAGCATCGACGGGGCCAGATAGCCGGCCATTCCGGTGGCGACCATGCCGGGCCCGGTCGGCCGCCCCGCGGACACGGTCAGCCCCGAGGTGTCGGAGTGCAACCGGATGCCGGCCAGCCGCCGGCCGGTGAGCAGCGCCGTCAGCGCGTGGCCGCCCTCATGGGCGATCGTGACGACGTGGCGCGAGACCCGCCAGATCCGATACGGACCGACGGCGGCCAGTGCCAGCACGGCGGCGCCCACCACGACGAGGCGCGGCGGTGCCGGTTGCGAGCCGACCAGCCGGTTCCACAGATCGGTCAACGACGACACAGGCACGCCGTAGCTAACCACGTCCGGACAACCGGGGAGGACGGCGGAGGTCCGGTGGTGACCTCAGACGCGCATGTGCAGGCGGACCGTCGTGCTCGCCGCGTCGGTGTGCACCCGCACCAGGTCACACAGGAGATTGACCAGCAGCAGGCCGCGGCCGTGCTCGGCGTCCGGATCCGGCGGGATCCGGCCGGCCAGCGGGTCGGTGAGGTGCCCCGGGTCGGACACCTCGCAGACGACCTGGCCGCGCTCCTGCCAGATCCGCAGCGTGCCCGGACCGCCGCCGTGGATGACGGCGTTCGTGGCGACCTCGTTGACCGACACCTCCAGATCCGCGATCCGGTTGCCCGCCAGTCCCGCCCGGCCGGCGTGCTCGCCGATGAACCGGCGGACCGCCGGCAGGTCGTCGGCGTCGAAGACGAGCGTCGCCGGTACCCCACCGGGGTCGGGCAGCGGCCGGTTGAACGCGGCGACGACGGCGTGCGGGTTCGCGTACGCCGTACTGGGACGTTGTCCGTCCACGGACGCGATCACCGGATGGGTACGTTCGGCGTCGGCGAAGACCGTCGCGGCCAGCCGGCGGGCGTCGTACGGGCACAGGATCATCGCGTCCGTCTCGGCGAACGCCAGGTTGATCAGGGCTTCGTGCAGGACGCAGGCCGGGTACTCGGCGGCCGAGCGGCCGGCCCAGATCGGCTCCCCGACGATGCGGACCCGCCCGGGCGCGTGCCGGCTGACGAACGCGTGCAGCACGCCGGGGATGATGCGGCCGGGGTTGCGGCCGGCGTCGGTCATGTCCAGGAACCGGACCCGCTCGGCGGCCGGGCCGAGCGCCGACCGGAGCGGCCCGGTGGTGGCCGGCGGCGCGGCGACGAGGACCGGCTCGTCCGCGTTCAGCCCGTCCTGCACGAAGGGAACGGTGCAGGTGAGCAGCTCATCTGACGAGCGGTAGACCAACGCCTGGTGCCACAGCGACGGTGGCGTGGCGGCGCTCATGCCGTATCCACGTCACGGATGCGCCCGTCATGGCTCAACACCGCTCGAGACCCCCCTCGGCGAGGAGATTACGCCGACGGGAGGCCATCGACTACCTCTGCGGTCAGGTTGAGGAATGTCGGTCGGATTCCGGCACGAGAGTGATCTCGACGTCACCGATCGCCTCGGCGGCACACAGGTCCGCCCGCAGCGCGTACGCGCGCTCCACGACGACCTCGGCTGGCAGCCGGCTCATCTCGGCGACCGGCAGCAGCTGGGCCGTGACCAGCAACCGGCCTGGTCCGATGTAGACGGCGGTCAGCTTCTCGATCCGGCGCACCCAGGTCTCCTCCCCGATCCGGGCGCGCAGCCGGTCCAGCACGTCCGGCGGGGCGGACTGGTCGATGAGCAGGGTCGCCGACCGGTGGACGATCAGGTAGGCCACGGCGACGAGCAGTACACCGATGAGGATGCCGGCCCCGGCGTCCCAGACCGCCCATCCGGTGAGCCAGTGCAGGGCGATCGCGGCCAGCGCGAGCGCGATCCCGACGAGCGCGGCGCTGTCCTCCAGCAGGACCGTCGCGGCGGTGGGATCGGAGGCCCGGCGCAGGTGCTCGCCGATGGAGCGCCGGCGCGCCCGCGCCTCCTCACGCAGTTGTGCCCGCGCGGTACGCCAGGACACGGCCTCGAGCACGAACGACACCACGAGAACGGCGATCCCGACGGGTACGTCCGTCAGTGGCTTCGGGTGCAGCAGGGCTTCGACGCCCTCGACGATCGAGAAGAGGCCGCCGATGACGAAGATGCCGATGGCCGCCAGCAGCGTCCAGAACCAGCGCTCCTGCCCGTACCCGTAGGGATGGCGGTCGTCGGCCGGCCGTCCGGACCGCCGCAGTCCCACGTACAGCAGGATCTCGTTGCCGGTGTCGGCGAGCGAGTGCGCGGTCTCGGCCCACAGCGCCACCGAGCCGGTGAACGCCGCCGCGACGCCTTTCGCCACCGCGATCGCGAGGTTGACCAGGACGGCGACGACGACCGTGCGCGTGCTCGACTCCGCGGTGCCCGGTTCGGACATGATCGGAGTCTTTCACGCCGATGGTCACCGTGACCACGTACGAACCCGGGCGAGGGTGGACCGGCGTTCGCTCAGGGCGCCGGGCACACGTCATTGCCGCTGACGACCCGCCCGAACTTCCGAGCACCTCCGTGGGAACAGCGGTTGACGTGGGCTTATCGACAGTCGTAAATTGACCTGCGCCGGCAATAGGAAATCATCTTAACAATCCCTGAGGCGCATCTGGAGGTCCACATGCGACGACTGCGACTGGCGCTCGCAACGCTCGGCGTACTGGCGCTGCCGTTGATCGCCACCACCGCACACGCGTCGGTCACCCCGCAGGCCGCACCCACCGCCGCCCAACTGCTGGCCAAGGCCAACTCCTGCTCGGTCGTCTCGAAGAGCAAGTACAAGACCGACAGCGACGTCAGTTCGGCAACGGTCAACATCTGCAAGTCCGGCACGGCGTACTTCTGGAAGGCCGACATGGACATCGACTGCGACGGGATCACCACGAGCAACTGCAACAAGAGCAAGGATCCCTGGTACCAGCCCCAGACGTCGTTCCAGACCTCGAAGGGCAAGTCCTTCCAGGCGGACAAGACGCACTACTTCGTGATCCCGCTGCCCAGTTCCCGGTTCAGCTACTCCAGCGCCGGCATCAAGCCCGGCACCGTCGCCGCGGTGATCTACAACAACAAGGTCGTCTACGCCGTCTTCGCCGACGAGGGACCCAACGACATCATCGGCGAGGCGTCCTACGCCACCGCTCGGGACCTGGGCATCAACCCCGACCCGGCGAACGGCGGCGTCGACTCCGGGGTGACGTACATCGTCTTCACGGGCAACGTCCCCAGCCCGGTCGAGGACAACAACGCCATCACCGCCAAGGGCGAAGCCGCCGCGACCGCCTGGCTCAACGGCTGAGCGATCGATACCCGACCATGATCGTGGCAACTTCCGGGAAGTTGTGGTCTCCAACGCTGCTGAGACGACAACTTCCCGGAAGTTGTGCCGACCTTGGACGGCCGCGCCGGACTCTCGGGTGAACCGGCGTTCTCGAGTGAACCGGCGTTCTCACGTGAACCGGCGGGCCAGCTCCCCGATCGTGGCGGCCGCCCCGGTGGTGATCCATTCGACCAGTTCCGCCGCCGGCAGCTCCCGGGAGAGCGCGTGCGCCTGCCCGGCCCACAGGTTCAGCACCGAGGGATCGCCGGCGGCACGGGCCGCCGCCCGTAGCGGCGCGGTCACGTAGTGGACATGCGGGTACGCGCTCGGGGCGGCGCTGTCGTGGGTGCGCATGAACTCGTTGACCACGCCGCGGGCGCGCCGACCGGTGAACGCCCGGGTCAGCGCGGTGTCGCCGGCACCCGCCACCGCCGCCCGGTGCGCGTCCGAGGTACCCGCTTCGGGGCTGCGCAGGAACGCGGTGCCGAGCGCCGCGGCCGAGGCCCCGGCGGCGAGGACCGCGGCGAGCGCCGGCCCGTCGGCGACCCCGCCCGCGGCGACCATGGGCAGCCGGGTGCGCTCGGCCACCAGTCGCAGCAGCGGCAGGAGCGCGTACTCGTCGGTGTCGTCGACGCCGCCGCGGTGCGCCCCCGCCTCCATACCCTGCACCACGAGCGCGTCGACGCTGACCTCGTCGGCGGCGGTCGCGGCGACCGGGTGCGAGACCGTCACCCAGACCTCGCTGCCCCGGGCGTGCAGCGCGTCGACCACGTCGGCCGTGGGTACCCCGAAGGCGAAGGACACCACCGGTACGGGGTCGGCCAGCAGCAGGTCCAGCTTCTCCGCGTACCGGTCGTCCCCACCGACCGGGGCGCCGAGCACCACGCCCCACCTGCGGGCGATCGGGGCGAGGCGCTCGGAGTACGCGGCGACGGCGGCGAGGTCGGCCGGCGGCGCCACCGGGGCGAACAGGTTCACGCCGAACGGTCGCCCGGTCAGCCGCCGGGTCTCGGCGATGTCCTCGGCCAGCCGCTGCGGCGTCAGGTACGCGCCGGCCAGGAAGCCGAACCCGCCGGCTTCGGACACGGCGGCGGCGAGCGCCGGGGTGGACGGGCCGCCGCCCATCGGCGCGGCGATGACCGGACGGCGCAGGCCGGCGAGGACGGCGCTCATGCCGCCGTACCCGTCGTGGGCAGCCCGATCGGGGTGTCGGCCGGCAGCGCGGCCCGGCACGCCGCCGCGATCGGTTCGAGCAGGACCCGTACCCGGTCGACGTCGACGGCTTCCCACGGCGCGGCCGCGGCCCGGTCGGTGGCCGCCTCGATGTCGCGGTGGGCGGCGAGCGCGGTCGGTGTCGGCCGGCCGTCGGCGTCGAGCCAGCCCCGCTCGGTCAGGCGCCGGGCCGCGGCGTCCCACTCCTCGTCGGTCCAGCCCCGGGCGGGCTGGACCACCGCCCGCGACATGTCGTACGCCGCCCGCCACGCGAGTGCCTCGCGCGGCCCCACCCCGGCGGCGACGAGCGCGGCCACGTGCCCGTCGCCGCGGTGCTCACGCAGGGTGGTGGCGGCCTGCCAGAGTCGGGCGAGCGGCTGCCCGGGTACGGGTAGCGCCGCGTTCGCCGCGCCCAGCACCCGCCCGGCGGGCTCCACCCGGGCGGCGGCGGCCGCCAGCAGGTCGGCGGCCTCGGCGACGGCGTCGGCCGGCTGGTCGGCCAGCAGCCGGGCCAGCGCCGCGGTGGAGCCGTCGATGCGGGCCCGGAGCACCCGCTCGGGGGTGGCCCGCCGCCACACGTCGGGTAGCGCACGGGTCACCATCGCGGGCGCGAAGGTGTAGAAGGCGGCGATCACCGGCGCGGCGCCGACCTCGCCCAGCGGCGCCGCCCGGCCGGCGAAGTACCCGCGCCAGAAGCCCTTCAGTCCGGCCTCCTGGAACGCCGCCAGCGACTCCGGGGTGAAGTACGTGACGGCGTGGATCGGCTCGTACAGCGTCCACATCAGCCGGGCATCGTTCATCTCCGCAGCGTAGCCACGATCACGGAGGTTGTTCGGTGACCCGGGTCACGAAAGGGCGTCCGCGAGCGCGGGGCGGCCGGTCGCCTTGCGTAGCTGGCCGCGCAGCGCCCCGCCGGGGAACTCGGCATTGTGCAGATTGGTGTAGAAGGCGCCGGGATCGGCGGTCAACGAGTCGAGCAGCGCCGGGTCGTCCACGGTCACGGTGCCCGCGACCGCATTCAGCGTGGCGGGCAGCGGCCCGAACATCAGCACCTTCAGCGGGCCGTTGACGCCGGCCGCACCGAGGTGGAGGTGGCCCGCGGTCGGTGCGCCGATCCCGGTCCACCTGATGGCGAACGAGATCTGGTTTCCCTCGATCCGCAGGACCTCGACGGCCCGGCCGTCCGGGTCACCCACCGCCGGGGTGCCGGGCGCCCCGGGTACTTCACTGCTGCCGTCGAGGGTGGCGACGAGGTACGTCACCTCGCTCGTCGGCCGCTGGGAACGAGGGCCATGTGCCGAGGCGGCGGCCGGGACGGCAAGACCGGCCGCGGTGGTGACGGCGAGAGCCAGGGCGAGACGGGAACGTACGGTACGAGACATGCGAGCACTCCCGGTGTGGCCGGCGCCTCGTGCGCCGTGGACGCCTGACACGGTCACCACTGCCGGGCGGTTCAAACACCGACCGTTTCCACTGTGGATTAACGGATTGACCGACTAGCGGGTCAGGCGACCCAGCAGCGCCGAGGACGCCGCGATGCCGGCGATCGCGCAACCGGCCAGGACGACCAGGTCGAGGCCGACGTGGGACCGGGTACCGACGAGCAGCCCGCGCAGGGCGTCGACCTCGTACGACAGCGGGTTGACCCGGCTGAGCGCGCGCAGCCAGCCGGGCATGACGTCCACGGGGTACAGCGCGTTCGAGCCGAAGAACAGCGGCATCGTGATGGCCTGGCCGATACCCATGAGCCGTTCGCGGGACAGGACGAGGCCGGCGATCGTCATCGACAGGCAGGAGAAGAACGCCGCGCCGAGCAGCACGGTGACGAACACGCCGAGCAGGTGCAACGGGTTGGCCGACAGGCCCACCCCGAGCGCTGCCGCGAGCACCAGGATGATCAGCGCCTGGGCGAGCGCCCGGACGCCCGCCGCGAACGCCTTCCCGGTGATCAGTGCCGCCCGGGGCGTGGGGGTCACCAGCAGCTTGGTGAGCACGCCGGCGTCGCGTTCCCAGATGATCTGGATGCCGTAGAAGATGGCGATGAACAGCGCCGACTGGGCGAGGATCCCGGGGGCCAGGTAGTCCAGGTACGGCACATGGCCGGTGGGGATGGCCCGGATCCGGGTGAACGTCTCACCGAAGATGAGCAGCCACAGCGCCGGCTGGATGGCCCGGGTCACCAGCTCGGTGCGGTCGTGGCGCAGCTTCTGCAGCTCGACCAGGCACAGCGCGTACACCCGCGAGGGCAGCATCCGCCACGCCCCGCGGCCATCGGGCAGTTCATCGCGGTCAGCCGAGGCGACGGGCTGTTCGACGGGTGCTGCGGACATCACGGAAACCTCCCTGGGTTTCGGCGAAAGTGTCGCCGGTGTGGTGGCGGAACACGTCCTCCAGCGTGGAGTCCGGTCCGAGCGCCGCCTTCAACTCGTCGGGCGTGCCGAGCGCGCGGATCCGGCCCTGGTGCATCAGGGCCACCCGGTCGCAGTACTGATCGGCCTCGTCCATGTAGTGCGTGGTCACCAGCACCGTCGCGCCGGTCGTGGCGCGCAGTTCGGTGACCTTGTCCCACAGCGCGCCCCGGGCCACCGGGTCCAGCCCGATGGTCGGCTCGTCGAGGATGAGCAGGCGTGGCCGGTTGACCAGCGCCTGGGCCAGTTCCAGCCGCCGCACCATGCCACCCGAGTACGTCCCGACCATCCGGTCGGCGGCCTCGGCCAGGCCCATCGCGCGCACAGCCTCGTCGACCCGGCCGACCCGCTCCCGGCGCGGCACGTCGAACAGCCGGGCAAAGAGGCTGACGTTCTCGCGCCCGGTCAGCGAGCCGTCGGCCGAGAGCATCTGCGGCACGTAGCCGATGGCGCGCCGCACGGCGAACGGCCGCACGGCGGGGTCGGCACCGAAGACGGAGACCATCCCGGGCCGTACCGGCAGCAGCGTGGTGATGAGCCGGATCGTGGTCGTCTTGCCGGCGCCGTTCGGGCCGAGCAGGCCGAAGATCTCACCGCGCAGGACGCTCAGGTCGAGATCGTCGACGGCGACGTGGTCGCCGAAAGCGTGGCGCAGCCCGGTGCAGGCGACCGCGGTCATGATTCTTCCTCCAACTCGCGCAGCAGGCGACGCAGGGCCGGCAGGGCCGTCTCGATGGTGCGGACGTCCTCGGCAGGCAGGCGGGACAGCGCGGTGCCGACGATGCGGTCCCGGCCGCTGCGCCACTGCCGCAGCCGCTGGCGTGCGGCGTCGGTGGGCGCCAGCCGGGCTGCCCGGCGGTCGGCCGGGTCGACCTCCCGCTGCAGCAGCCCCGCGCTGACCAGTTGGTTGACCAGCGTGCTGACCGAGTTGTCGGCCAGGTGCAGCACCCGCGCGGCCGCCTTGACTCCGATGCCCGGCTGGTCGTTGACGACGCGTAGCAGTTCGATGTGCGCGCCGCGCAGGGCCGGGCCGGGCATCGTGGGCCGCAACCGGCGGCGCACCAGTCGGCGCAGTCCGGATGCCGTGTCCATCAACTCGGAGGCCGTGTCCCGCCATCCGGAGGTGCGGTCCGCCGGTGTGGACCCGGCGTCCGCCAGCCCGGCCGCGGGGTCCGCGAGGCGCCCGGACGTGGAGTCCGCGAGGTGCCCGGACGTGGTGCCCACCCGGGGCGCGGCCGCGGGGTCCGCAGCGGGTGGTGGGTTCGGTTGGCCGGACCCGGGGGTCCCGGGTCCGGCGGCAGGCCATTCGGTCACACCGCCAGACTACCTCTTAGTCAGAGGTATTCGCATGCGGAGGCGCACGGTCGCCCGTCACCGTCATCCGGAAGGCCGCTCGCACCCGGGAGGCCGCCCGCCGCGCCATGGAACGCTGCCCCCCGCCCGGACGACCGGGCCCCGGCCCCCGATCGGCCAGCGGGGCCGGGCCCTGGCCACGAGGCCGGGCGCCGTCAGGGCGCCGTCAGCGGGAACTCGTCCCCGCGTAGGTGCGTGAGCCGTCCCGGGATCCGGCGCCGGCGCGGCGCACCGCGAAGGCGGCCGCACCCGCCAGCGCCACGCCCAGCAACGTCACCACGACGACCAGGTTCGGCACGCCGAACAGCTTCAGCGCGCTCGCCAGCAGGACGAACACCAGCGCCGCCCGGACCACACCCGCCGGCGCCCGGGAGGACAGCCGGGCACCGAGCAGCACGCCGGGAATGGAACCGACGAGGATCGCCGCCGAGAGGTCGAGGTGGAAGTCACCGAAGAGCACGTGCCCCAGGGCGGCCGCGGCGACCAGCGGTACCGCCTGGACCAGGTCGGTGCCGACCAGGTCGTTGGCGCGCAGCATCGGGTACAGCACGAGCAGCACGACGATGATCAGTGAACCGGAGCCGACCGAGGTCAGCCCGACGACGAGCCCGCCCAGCGCACCGAGCAGCACGGTGGGTACCGGACGTACCCGCAACGCGGCGGTCGCCCCATCGGACGCCGGCGCACCGCTCGACCGGTACGCCTTCACCACGATCCCCACGACGGCCAGCAGCAGGGCGACCCCCAGCGCCGACTGGATGGCGTGCTGGACCCCGCCGTCCCCGCCGATGGCCCGCAGCAGCAGCACGCCCGCGAACGCGGACGGCACGCTGCCGGCGCACAGCCACCCGACGAGCGACCAGTTCACGGTGCCGCGGCGGATGTGCACGAGGCTGCCGAACGGCTTCATCACCGCACTCGCGACGAGGTCGCTGGAGACCGCGGTGAGCGGCGGAATACCGAAGAACAGCACCAGCACCGGGGTCATCAGCGCGCCACCACCCATACCGGTGAGCCCGACGATGGTGCCGACGCCGAATCCGGCGAGCGCGAGGACCGGGGACATCCGTCGAGTGTTACCGCACCCGGCAACCTTGTCCACCAAACCTGCCTAATTGGTCGGGATTTGGCTGTCAGATCACACGGGCGGACCACCGCCGGTCCCACACCGGGTGGAACGACACCCACAACCGGACACCAACGTCCGCCAAGTGGACGCCGATCGCACGGTGCGCACCCCGGGGGGGGACGCCGCCGACGCCCAGGTCGGGATCCGCTCCGGGCGCCGCCCGCGGCAGGTCAGCCCCGGTATCCGCGCATGTTGCGCAGGAGCAGGTAGCAGTCGTGCAACTGCTTCGAGTCGTCCAGTGAGCGGTAGATGCCCCACTTCGGGCGAATCCGGTCGCCGAGCCAGAGGTCGATACCGCTGCGACTGTCGTCCGCGAGGGTCCTGCCGCCCTCCGTGCATACGAAGTGAGCCGTTCCCTTGTCCCCGATCAGGAACGTCATCTCGATCGAGATCCACCGGTTCCAGGCCGCGCTCAGCGGGACGCGGCCGATCTCACCCCCGGACACGAAGGGCCGCAGCGTCAGGTACTCGGCACTGCCGTTGCGCCGCAGGCCGATCGTGGCGAGCGGTCCGGTGCCGTTCCCCGGCCGCTTGAGCTGGAAGATGTGGGTGAAGCTGGTCGTACCGCGGAGCGCGTCGGGGATGAACAGGTCGTACGTCAGCCGCCACGTCTCCCCGTTTCCCCAGGTGAGCACGGTGCCGTTCTGCTTCATCCCCTTGACCTCGTTACGCTGCCGGTCACTGCCGTCGCGGTCGCGGGTGTGCATGTCGACGCGATAGGTGTCGCCCTGGGGGTAGATGTGCGTGACGCCGGGGTGCGAACCGGATCGGTCGTCCTCCACCCCCTCGAAAGCGTTCAACCCGTCGCGGCTGGGCACCGGGCTCCACACCAGCGCGGCGGCGGCCGACACGTCGGCAGCCTGGGCGTTGGCCAGCCCGCGCAGCAGAACGGGCCCACCCACGGCCGCGGCGGCGAGCGTACCGAGGACCGCGCGGCGGGCATGCTTGCGTGGGACGCCAGAACTTGTCATGGCCGCCTCCTACTGGAAAGTGTCTTGCCTGATCGGTGAGCGTCGATGAAATCACCGATCTGACCTGCCGGTCAACGAATCATGGCGACAATGCCGCGACATTCCGTCGAATGGGAAGAAGCGGCGAAGGAACCCGGGCAAACAACGCACCGATCACGACGGTCGCCGGCAATCGCGTGGCGGGCGCGGACGACACCCGCGTGGCGGGCGCCGGCAACTGGAAGAATGAGCGCGTCCACGACCCGGGGAGAAATCATGTCCGAGCCGTCCCCGCCACCGCCGGAACACGAGCCTGCGCCGCCGGGATACGGGCCGCCGCCGGGATACGGGCCCGCACCTGCGACCCGGATACCTCTGGCGCATCCGGCCGGCGACCCGTCCGATCCGCTGATCAGCGGCGACTACGCCGGCTGGTGGCGGCGCAACGTCGCGATCCTGAGGGCGTACTGGCGACCGCTGCTGGCGCTGCAACTGCTCGGGGCGGCCGTGGCGCTGGTCCTGCGGCTGCCGGCCGACATCGTGATGGCGCTCTGGAGCCCCGACCTGCAGATCATGTCGACCGACGACCGCGCCGAAATCCTCCGTACCCTCACCGCGGCGCTGCCCTCCTTCGGCCTCGGCGGGCTCGGCTCGTTCCTCGAGGCACTGGCCACCACCGTGGCGCTGCTCGCGGGGATTCGCCTGGTCACGGTGGCGGTGACCGGTGGCCGACCGGAGGTCGGTGCCGCCCTGCGCGGTGCCGTACGCCGACTGTTTCCGCTCGTCGGCTGGGGGCTGCTGGCCGGCCTGATCGTGCTCGCCGGCATCTGCGCGTGCTTCTTCCCTGGCCTGTACTTCGTCGCCGTGTTCACCGTGCTCCCCGGGGTGGTGCTGTTCGAACGCGGCGGCGCCGTCCGGCGCTGTTTCATGCTCTTCCACGCCGACCTGGTCGCCGCACTGGCCCGGGTCGCGACCGTCGTGGCGCTCGTCACCGCCGGCTCGCTGCTGACCACGGTGGTCGGCGGGGTGGTCGACGTCGCCGCGGACACCGCCGGGACCACCGGGCCGCTGGTGGCCGCCACGATCGTGGTCACCCTGTTCGACGTCCTGGTCGGCGTCGCCCTGGGGATGCTGCTCACGCCGCTGGTCCTCACCACGTACGCCGACGAGCGGGCCCGCCGGGAAGTGCTGCACAGCGGCATGCTCGCGGCCGAGCTCAGGATGGACTAGTCACCGGTACGCAGCGGCGGCGCCTCCAGCCCGCACTGGTACTCCTCGCACGGGGCACCGGCCGCGGGCCGGCCCGGCTCGCGGCGCCCGACCGTCACGGCGGCGAGCAGCCCGCCGACCACGCAGGCCGCGGCGGCGACGTGACAGGCGACCCGGAACCCGGCGTCGAACGCGGCGGGGTACAGGTACGTCAGCTGGCCGATCCCGGCGACCGCGGGTAGGACCGCGATCGCGATGAGCGCGCCCGCGCGTGCCACGTCGTTGTTGATCGCCGAGGCGATCCCGGAGCGGCCGGGCGGGACCGCGGTGAGCGCCGTCGCGGTGAGCGGTGCGACGGTGGTGGCGAGGCCCAGCCCGAACAGCACGACCGCGGGCAGCACCCGGGTGACGTACCCGGAGTCGGTGCCCACCCGGGTCAGCAGGACCACGCCGGCGGCGACGAGCAGCGGCCCCACCGTCATCTGGGGTCGGGGACCGATGCGGTTCGCCAACGCCCCCGAACGCGCCGACAGCAGCAGCATGATCACGGTCACCGGTAGCAACGCCACGCCGGACTCCAGCGCGCTGTACCCGCCGACCTGCTGCAACTGGATCGGAAGCAGGAACAGCACCGCGCCGAGGGCGCCGTACACGATGAACGTGACCGCGTTGGTCCCGCTGAACCGGCGGTTGGCGAACATGTCCAGTGGCAACAGGGGCTGCCGGACCCGGCGCTCCCACCACCCGAACGCCACCAGCAGGGCGGCGCCGCCGACGAGGGCGCCGACGACCGGGGACGCGCGCCACCCGAGCCGGCCCGCCTCGGTCAGACCGAAGCACAACCCGAGCAGGGACGCCGTGACCAGCAGCGCACCGACGACATCGATGCGGTCGGGCGCGGCCGGGTCGCGGCTGTCGGGTACGTGCCGCAGGCAGACCCACACGACCACCGCCGCCAGCGGCAGGTTGATGAAGAAGATGTACCGCCAGGAGACGGCGGCGACGAGCCAACCGCCGAGGAACGGCCCGATCGCGGTCGCGATGCCACCCAGCCCCGACCAGGCCCCGATGGCGCGCGAACGGTCGTCGGGGACGTACGTGGACTCGATGATGGCCAGGCTGCCCGGCGTCGACAGGGCGGCACCGACGCCCTGGAGGGCCCGGGCGACGATGAGCGTCGTCGGGTCGGGCGCCGTCCCGCACAGCAGCGACGCGAGGGCGAACCAGATCACGCCGACGACGAAGATCCGGCGTCGCCCGTACCGGTCGCCGAGCGCACCGCCGAGCAGCAGGAAGCCGGCGAGCGTCAGGGTGTAGCCGGTCACGATCCACTGGAGTCGGTCCAGACCGACGTGGAAGTCACGCCCGATGGTCGGCAGCGCGACGCCGACGGCGGTCGCGTCGATCGCCGCCAGGCCGGACCCGAGGACCGTCGCGAGCAGCACCCAGCGCCCCCGCGTGCTGGTGTACCGGATCGCCATCAGGTCGCCGACGGCGAACAGTCACCGGCGGCGACCCGGCCGTGGTACGGGCCACGGAAGCCCGTCCGTGCCCCGGCCCGGGGCGCCGCCAGCACTGATCGTCCCGTCGTGTTCCCGCCGTCCGCGTCAGCCGACCGATGTGGCGCGGTCAGCCGGCGGACGGTACGCGTTCACCACTGCGGGCGGTACCCGACCCTGCCGTCCGGTCGGGTCCGGCCACCAGGTCGGCGTACTCCGGGTGGCGCTTGATGTAGGTGGAGATGAAAGGGCAACTGGCGACGGCCCGATCGCCGCCGGCACGCACCGCGTCGAGGGCGCCGGCCGCGAGCTTGCTGCCCAGCCCCTGCCCTTCGTACTCGGGGTAGACCTCGGTGTGGGTGAAGTCGACGGTTCTGGGAGCCCGCCGGTACTGGGTGAAGCCGGCCACCCGGCCGTCGATACGCACTTCGTAACGCGACAGTTCGGGATTGTGGACGATTGACATGTCGGACACGTTGCCGCCTTTCGCGAAGGGCCTACTCGACTTCGGCGCTGCCGTTGACCCGCAGCTTGCGTCGGGCGCGTTCGTAGAACGTGGTCCTGCCGAGCCGGACCACCCGCGCGGCTGCCGGCAGCGGCTGGATCAACAGGCTGTCGCCGGCCGTCACGTACCCCCGCACGGCGCCGTCAACCTCCACCGCGAGCCGGCCGCTCGTGGACAGCACCTCGAGGACCAGTTTCTCGTCCAGGGACAGCAGTAGCGGCCGGTTGAACGACGAGTGCGCCGAGGACGCGCCGACGAGCAGTCCCTCCACATTGGGCGAGACGATGGGCCCGCCGGCGGAGAAGCTGTACGCGGTGGAGCCGGTCGGCGTGGAGACGATGACCGCGTCGGCGGCGTACTTCACGAACCGGTGGTCCTCGACGTCGATGCCCACCGCCGCCATGCGTTCGCCCGGTATCCGTGCCAGCGCGATGTCGTTGAACCCGGTGACCGGGTCGCCTCCGGGCAGCGTGGTGGAGACCGCCAGCCGGGGCTCGACCGTGTACTCGTGCTCGTCGATGGCGGTCAGGGCGGCCGGCAGCTCCGGCACGTCGATCTCGGCCAGGAAGCCCAGCCGGCCGACGTTGACGCCGAGGATCGGCGTCTTCCGCCCCTCGGCCAGGCGCATCGTGCGCAGCATCGTGCCGTCGCCGCCGAGGCTGACCAGCAACTGGGAGCGATCGGCCAGCTCGGTGGCGGCGACGGCGACCGCGCTGCAGCCGATGCGGTCGACCTCGTCGCGCAGGCCGAGCACGGTCACGTCCCGCTCCCGGGCCCAGCGGATGATCGTGTCGATGGCGGCGACCGAGTCCCGGCGCGGATGCAGCACCAGCCCCACCGTCTGCACCAGCCCCATTCCGTCACTCTACGTCCGGGCCGGTTCAGGCGCGGATGTACGAGGGTGCGTTCTCACCGTCGAAGCCACACGGTTCTGGGCGCGGCGGCACGGTCGCCACCTCCCAATGATCACGGAGAGCCGGGTGCCCCGTGGCTACCCGAACTCTCCGTGATCACTGGCAGGGACCGGTCAGTTCGTGAGGACGAGCTCCCGTTCGGGTTCCCCCGTCGTCTGCCGGCGCTCGCGGCGGCGGTCGGCGCGGAGTTCGACGGCGGTGTACAGGGTCGGTACCAGGACCAGCGTGAGCAGCGTCGAACTGAACAGGCCACCGATCACCACGATGGCGAGCGGCTTGGAGATGAAGCCGCCCTCGCCGGTGAGGCCGAGCGCCATCGGTACCAGCGCGAAGATCGTGGCGAACGCGGTCATCAGGATCGGCCGCAGCCGGCGCCGGCCGCCCTCGATCACGGCGTCCTGGACGCTCATCCCCTGCCGCCGGTACTGGTTGATCAGGTCCATCAGCACGATCGCGTTGGTGACCACGATCCCGACCAGCATGAGCATGCCGATCAGCGCGGCGACGCCGAGGGCGGTGCCGGTGACGAGCAGCAGCACCAGCGCGCCGGTGGCGGCGAACGGGATGGAGACCAGCAGCAGCAGCGGTTGGACCAGGCTCCGGAACGTGGCGACCATGATGAGGAAGACGATCGCGATCGCGGCGACGAGCGCGAGCCCCAGGTCGGCGAAGGCGCTGGACTGGTTCGCCGACACGCCGCCGATCGTGTACGTCGCGCCGGCCGGCAGGGTGAGCTTGGCCAGCCGGGTGCGCAGTTCGCTACTGGCGGCGCCGGTGTTGTTGCCGGTCGCCGTGCCGCTCACGGTGGCGCTGCGGGCGCCGTCGGTCCGGCTGATCTGCACCGGGCCCGGCTCCTGCGTGACCTCGGCGACCTGGTCGAGGCGGACCGCACCGGCCGCGGTCGGGACGGTCAGCGCCTTGATCGCGTCCAGGTCGGCCGGCGCGGAACCGCCGCGCAGCACGACGTCACGGGCGGCGCCGTCGATGGTGACCTGGGTGACCGTGCTGCCCCGGAGGGCCTGTCCCACCAACTGCCCGATGGCGGCCTGGTTCAGCCCGTACCGCGCCGCCTGGTCGGATCTGACCGTGACCTGGATGCGCGGGGTGCTCTCGCTCAGGTCGCTGCTGACGTCGACGACATGCGGGATGCCGGCCATCGCCGTGCGGACCTGCTCCGCGGCGCGTGAGAGTACCTGCGGGTCGGTGGCCTGCACGGTCACCTCGAGGCCGCCTGCGTTGAACCCGCCCCCGCCGGAGCCGACGCTGATCTTGCCGACCCCGGTGAGCCCGCCCACCTTGTCCCGGACGGCGTTCTCCAGCTTCGTGATGTCGGTGCCGTCCTTGGCCATGATCGAGTAGCTGGCCGTGTTCGCGGCGGCCGCGCCGCCGAAGCTGAACGTGCCGCGGCCACCGATGCTGACCTGGTAGGAGGCGATCTCCGGGAACCCGGCGAGCACGCCTTCGACCCGCTTCGCCGCGGCGTCGGTCGCCTCCAGGCTGGTGCTGACCGGCATGGTCTGGGTCAGGTTGAAGGTGTTCTGACCGGACCGGTCCAGGAAGTTCGTCTTCAGGGCGGGTACCAGGGCGAACGTGCCGACCAGCAACACCACCGCGAGCGCGACGGTCGACCAGCGGTGCCCGGTGGCCCAGCGGATCACCGGCACGTACGCGCGCTGCAGGGCGCCGTTGCGCTCGCGGGCCTCGGCTTCCGCCCGGAACGCCTCCGCGTCGCCGGAGTGCTTCGGCGGCTTCAGGAACCAGTACGCGAGCACCGGGATCACGGTCAACGCGACGAGCAGCGAGGCGAGCAGGGCCACCACGACCGTGATCGCGAACGAGCTGAACAGCTGCCCGATGAGGCCGCTGACGAAGGCGATCGGCGCGAAGACCGCGACCGTGGTCAGGGTGGAGGCGGTGACCGCGCCGGCCACCTCGCGGACCGCGGTGATGACCGCGGTCGTCTTGTCCTCGCCGTACCCGAGGTGACGTTTGATGTTCTCCAGCACCACGATCGAGTCGTCGACGACCCGGCCGATCGCGATGGTCAGCGCGCCGAGGGTAAGGATGTTCAGCGAGTACCCGCCGGTGGACAGCCCGATCAGCGCGATCACCACCGACAGCGGGATCGACACGGCGGTGACCAGCGTCGAGCGCACCGACAGCAGGAACACCAGGATCACGATTACGGCCATCGCCAGACCGAGCAGCCCCTCGGTGGTCAGCCCCCGGATCGACCGCTCCACGTAGGGCGCCTGGTCGTAGACCACGGTGAGCTGGGTGTCGCCCCCGAGTGTGCGGGTCAGCGCGGGCAGCTTGTCACGCACCGCGTGGGAGATCGACACCGCGTTGCCGTCGGACTTCTGGGTGATGGAGATGCCCAGACTCGGCTTGCCGTTGGTACGGGTCAGCGACGTCGCCGGGGCGTACTCGTCGGTGACGGTGGCGACGTCACCGAGGCGTACCGGTGTCGGGGCCGCTGTCGGGGCCGCCTGGCCACCGCCCGGGCCGGCCGCCGTCGCGCCGGTGCGGCTCTGGGCGCCGGCCCCGCTCGTCCCGGCTCCGGCCCCGGTCGCGCCGGCTCCGGCGGACCCTGTGGACGGCATGAGGTACAGGTTGCGGATGTCGTCGAGCGCGGTGATCCGGCTGCCGACCTGTACGGTCAGGGTCTTGTCGCCGCTGGTCACCGAGCCGGCCGGGACCGGCGTGCTGCTGGCCGTCAGCGCCGAGGTGATGGCTGTCGCGCTCAGCCCCGCGGCCGCCAGCTTCGCCTGGTCGGGCCGGATCGTGACGACCTTGTCCCGGGTGCCCTGCAGGGTCACCCGGTTGACACCGTCGATACCGGTGAGCTCCGGCAGCACCGACTTGTTGATCTTTTCGGCGAGCTGCTGCTGGTCGCCGGTCGAGCCGACCGCGAGCTGTACCACCGGGATGTCGTCGGTGCTGCCGGCGACCACCTGCGGGGTGACCGTCGACGGCAGCTGCCGGGAGACCTGGTTGACCGCGTCCTGGATCTTGGAGACGGCACCGGCGACGTCCGTGCCGTACTCGAACTGGACCTGGACGCTCGCGGAGCCCTCCCGCGACGTCGAGACCACGTCGGTGACGCCGGAGATGCCGCGCACCCGCTCCTCGATCGGCACCGTGACCTGCTGCTCCACCACGTCCGGCGCGGCTCCCGGATAGGTCGCCACGACCGACGCCGCCGGGAACTCCAACGAGGGGAACAGCTGCTGCTTCAACCGGGGAACGGTGAAGACACCGAACGCGGTCACGATGATCGCCATCAACGCGACGATTCCGCGGTTGGCGAGGCTGAGTCTGGCCAGGAAAGTCACCCGTCAACAATGGCGGCAGTTCCGGCCGTCGGCATCCGCCGCCGGAGGCAATGCGACATACCGCACCCGCGGTATGCCGCCGTCGACGGCTACTGCGTCGGGTCGCCCGCCCGCACCAGGCCGCTCTGGTACGCGATGACGACGAGCTGCGCCCGGTCTCGCGCACCGAGCTTCATCATCGCCCGGTTGACGTGGGTCTTCGCGGTCAGCGGCGACACGTACAGCCGCTCGGCGATCTCGTCGTTGGACAGTCCGGCCGCGACGAGCGACAGAACCTCGCGCTCGCGGTCGGTCAGCGCCTGCAACCGCTCCGGTGCGGCCAGCGCGGTCTGGTCGGGCTGGGCCAGGAACCGGGCGATGAGCGACTTCGTCGCCCGCGGTGAGAGCAGCGCGTCCCCGCCGGCCACGGTGCGGATCGCGGCGAGCAGTTCCGCCGGCTCCACGCCCTTGCCCACGAAGCCGCTGGCGCCCGCGCGCAGCGCCCGCACCACGTACTCGTCGATCTCGAACGTCGTCAGGATCAGCACCCGGACACCGGCCAGGTCCTCGTCGGCCGTGATCGCCTCGGTCGCCGCCAGCCCGTCCATGTCCGGCATGCGGATGTCCATCAGTACCACGTCGGCGCGGGTACGGCGGGCCAGGTCGACCGCCTCGCGCCCGTTCGAGGCGTCACCGACGACCTCCAGGTCCTCGGCCGAGCCGATGAGGACCCGGAACCCGGCCCGGATCAGCGCCTGGTCGTCGGCGAGCAGTACCCGGATCGTCACGCCGGCTCCTCGGGCGGCAGCGGCAACACCGCGTGTACCCGGAAATCCCCCGCGCCGGTCGGCCCGGCCGTGAGCGTACCGCCGACCGCGGTGGCCCGCTCGCGCATGCCGAGCAGCCCGTGCCCGGTACCGGTGGCCGCCTTCGCGGCCGCCCCACCCACGTTGCGGATATCGATGCGCAACCGGTCCGGCGCGAAACCGACCGCCAGCCGCGCCGCCGCGCCGCCGCCGTGTTTGTGCACGTTGGTCAGCGACTCCTGCACCACCCGGTACGCGGCGAGGTCGACCGTCGGCGGCAGCGGCCGGGGCCGGCCGGACAGCTCGAGTTCGACGGCGAGCCCGGCGGCGTGGAACGTGCCGACCAGTTCGTCGAGCCGGGCCAGGCTGGGCGCGGGTTCGGTCGGGGCCGTGGAGTCACCGGACTGGCGCATGACGCTCAGCATGACGGACAACTCCTCCAGCACGGTCCGGCTGGCCTGCCGGATGTGGCCGAGCGCCTGCTCGGCGACCTCCGGCTGCGCGCGCAGCACGTGCGTGGCCACCCCTGCCTGCACGTTGATCATGGCGATGTGGTGGGCCACCACGTCGTGCAGTTCCCGCGCGATCCGCAGCCGCTCCTCCACCACCCGGCGGCGCGCCTCCTCCTCCCGGCTCTCCTCGGCCCGCCGGGCGCGCTCCTCCACGGCCGCCACGTACGCCCGCCGGCTGCGCACCGCGTCGCCGGCTGCGGCCGCGAGGCAGACCCAGGCGATCATCCCGGCGACCGCCGGGCTCAGCCAGGACTTCTCGGTAAAGACCATCTGTGCGCCGGCCAGCATCACGGCGGTGACGGACGCCGCTATCCAGGTCGTGGCCCGGTCGGTGGCCAGCGCGAGCGTGTAGATCGCGATCAACGTGGCCAGCACGAACGCGGGGCGGGCCTGGCCGCGCGCGACGGACACCACCGCCACGACACCGGCGACCACGAGCACCTGCAGCGGCCAGCGGCGCCGCCCGACGAGGATCGCGCCCGCCAGCAGACTGAGCACGACGGTGGTCACGGTGAGGTGGCCGCGCTCCTCGGGCGGGCCGGCCACCTGCACCACGATCGTCAGCGCGGCGACGGCGACGGCCACGGCGAGGTCGACGCCGGAGGGGTGCGACCGGACAGCACGGCGCCACCCGACGAAACGGGACATGACGCCACGGTACGGCAGCCGTACCGTGGTCAACGTCGTGCCGCGACGGTACGCGCGCCTACTACCGGCGCAGTACACACCGCCCGCTCCCCCATGATCACGAATACTTCTCCGCCCCGTGACACGGAAGAATTTCCGTGATCAATGGGGGGAGATCGGCAGGGCAGTGGTCACGGCCGGCCGGGCGTACGGCACGCTGGACGGATGCGCCTCGCCACGTGGAACGTCAACTCGGTACGGGCCCGGCTGCCGCGCCTGCTGGAGTGGCTCGCCACGACCAAGCCGGACGTCGTCTGCCTACAGGAGACCAAGTGCCCGGCCGACGGCTTCCCGGCGGACGAGGTCGCCGAGCTCGGGTACGCCACCGCCGCGCACGGCCTCGGCCGGTGGAACGGCGTGGCCTTGCTGTCCCGGGTCGGGCTCGACGACGTCACGCGGGGCTTCGCCGGCGAGCCGGGCTTCCCCGACCCGGAGGCGCGGGCGATCGCGGCGACGTGCGAGGGCGTACGGGTCTGGTCGGTGTACGTGCCCAACGGCCGCACGCCGGACGACCCGCACTACACGTACAAGCTGGCCTGGCTGGCCGGGCTGCGCGACTCGCTCGCGGCCGACGTCGCCGCCGGCCGCCCGGTCGCCGTCTGCGGTGACTTCAACGTCGCCCCGACCGACGCCGACGTGTGGGACCCGGCCCTGTTCGTCGGCTCGACGCACGTCACCGCGCCGGAGCGGCAGGCGCTGGCCGACATCCGAGCGGTCGGGTTCCACGACGTGGTGCCCCGGCCCATGAAGGGCGACAACCCGTTCACCTACTGGGACTACCGCGCCGGCATGTTCCACCAGGACAAGGGCATGCGCATCGACCTGGTCCACCTCACCGGCGACCTGGCGGGCGGGGTGCGGTCGGCGTACATCGACCGGGAGGCCCGCAAGGGCAAGGGCCCGTCCGACCACGCACCGGTCGTCGTCGACCTGTGACCGCCGGCGGCTCCCGAACGCCATGCCGTCGTCCGCCAGGTCTGACCGTCAAGACCGTCACAACTTCCGAGAAGTTGTGGTCTCCAGGCACTCCGATGACCACAACTTCCGGCACGTTGTGACGATCTTGGCGTTGGCCCGCCGTGGGCCGGCCACCCCGGGGCCGCGGGTCAGCCGGCCGTAGCCGGGGCCGGCTCGGACACCGTGGCCGGGGCCGGCCCGGACGTCGTGGCCGGCGTGCCCCGGCGGCGCAGCAGCAGTGACAGCGCGGCGGCGGCCAGGGCGAGCCCGCCGGCCACGTACCAGGCGAGGGTGTAGGTGCCGAGCCGGTCGCGGACGAGTCCCGCGGCCGCGGCCGCGAACGCGGCACCGACCTGGTGGGAGGCGAACACCCAGCCGAAGACCACGGGCGCGCCGGCGCCGAAGTACTCCCGGCACAGCGCGACGGTCGGTGGCACGGTCGCCACCCAGTCCAGCCCGTAGAACAGGATGAACACCAGCATGCTCGGGTGTGCCGTGGCACCGAACAGGCTGGGCAGGACCAGCAGCGAGCCGCCGCGCAACGCGTAGTAGACGCCGAGCAGCAGCCGGCTGTCCACCCGGTCGGTCAGCCAGCCGGACGCGACCGTACCCGCGATGTCGAAGATGCCGATCAGGGCGAGCAGGCTCGCCGCGGCGGTCTCCGGCATGCCGTGGTCGTGCGCGGCCGGAATGAAATGCGTGCCGACCAGGCCGTTCGTGGTCGCGCCGCAGATCGCGAAGCCCCCGGCGAGCAGCCAGAACGCCCGGGTACGGGCGGCTGACCCGAGTGCGCCGAGCGCCCGTCGCGCCGCGCCGGACGCCACGGGCGCGGTCGCGGCGTCGTCGCCGGTGGCGCCGTAGGCGCGCACACCGAGGTCGCGGGGGTGGTCGCGCAGGCGCCAGAGCACCAGCGGCACGACGGCCAGCGCCGAGCCGGCGACCGTCAGCGCCGCCGCCCGCCAGCCGTGGCGCTGCACCAGGTACGCCAGCAGCGGCAGGAACACCAGTTGGCCGGCCGCGCCGCCGGCGGTGAGCACGCCGGTCACCAGGCCGCGTCGGCGCACGAACCACCGGCCGGTGATCGTCGCGACGAACGACAGCGCCATCGAGCCGGTGCCGAGTCCGACGAGGACACCCCAGAGCAGGATCAGCTCGATGCTCGACTTCATGAACACGGTCAGGCCGCTGCCGGCGGCCACCAGGACCAGAGCGCACGCCACCACCGCGCGGATGCCGAACCGCTCCATCAGCGCGGCGGCGAACGGCGCGGTCAGCCCGTACAGGACGAGGTTGATCGAGACCGCGGCCGAGATGACGGCGAGCGGCCAGCCGAACTCGTCGTGCAGCGGGTGCAGCATGACGCCGGGCGTGGCCCGGAAGCCGGCGGCGCCGACTCCGGCGACGAACGCGACGGTGGCGACGATCCAGGCGGGATGGGGGCGGCGGGTCACGCCGACCAGTGTCGACCAGGCCGGTAGCGGTCGGCGACTGGCCGGTTGGCCATCATGCGCAAGAATCGGGCCATGGCCACCCGTCACCGCGTCGCCGTCCTCGCGCTCGACCAGGTCGTCGCCTTCGACCTGGGGGTGCCGTCCCAGGTGTTCGGCGCCGCCCGCACCTCGTCCGGCGAGCGGCTGTACACGGTCGTCACCTGTACTCCGGACGGCGGCCCGGTCAGCAGCACCGGCGGGTTCGCGGTCGTACCGGAAGCGGACCTTTCGGCCACCGAGACCGCGGACACCGTGGTCGTGCCCGGCATCCGCGGCGGTCCGCCGCTGACCGACGGCACCGTCGACGCGAAGGTGGCCGCCGCGCTCGTCGCGGCCCGCGACCGGGGCGCCCGGGTCATGTCGATCTGCACCGCCGCCTCGGTGCTCGCCGCCGCGGGCCTGCTCGACGACCGGCCGGCCACGACCCACTGGTACTACGCCGACCTGTTCCGGCGCCTGTACCCGCGGGTCCGGCTCGACCCGTCGGTGCTGTTCGTCGACGACGGCGAGGTGCTCACCTCGGCCGGCGTCGCCGCCGGGGTGGACCTCTGCCTGCACGTCGTCCGCCGCGACCACGGCAGCGAGGTCGCCAACCGGTCGGCTCGCCGGTGCGTCGTACCGCCGTGGCGCGACGGTGGCCAGGCGCAGTACATCGAGCATCCGCTGCCGCGTGACACGGAGGCCACGACCGCCCCGGCGCGCGGCTGGGCCCTGGCGCACCTGGGTGACCCACTCACCCTTGCGGTGCTGGCCGAACGGACGAACATGAGCGTCCGGACGTTCACCCGTCGGTTCCGCGCGGAGACCGGCATGAGCCCCACTCGTTGGCTGCTCCAGCAACGAATCGATCGAGCCCGGTCGCTACTGGAGACCACCGATCTGAGCGTGGAGCGGATCGCCCGGCAGGCCGGCCTGGGCACGGCAACCTCGCTGCGCCAACACTTACGCGCGACGATCGGGGTGTCGCCGACGGCATACCGGCGCACCTTCACCCGCGACGGCGCGTCGCGATGACACGACGGCGCGTCGCGATGACGCACCGACCGCATCGGCGCCTACATTACGGGTGGTAGTCGGCACCGTATGCAGCCGTGATGGCAGCCACGGGACTCCCTCGACCTGGCGAACAGCCGCTACCGTGTACCGAGGTTCGCTCAGTGCCGACAGATGGGAGCGCGATGCCCGCCGGTCCACATCCCCCGGGTCGTGGCCGCGCCGACGCCGGACAGCGTTCCGGCGCCGTGTTCGCGTCGGGGTCCGTCTTCACGCCGGCATCCACCAGCGGGACCGGCCAACGCGCCGGATCCGCCCGGGTGGCCGCACCCGGCGGGCCGGTGCCCCCCGGTCCACGGCCGGTGGCGGCCGGCAGCGCGGTACCGCCGATCGACCGGCCGCGATCCGCGGCCGGCGGTGCGCCGCCGGCACCGGGCACCCCGCCGCCGGCGAAGAAGAAGCGCCGCAACGACCCATGGTGGGCGAAGGTACTCGTGATCTCCGGCGCGCTGCTGATGCTGCTGAGCGGCACCTCGATCGCCGGCGTCACCGTCCTGCTCGACCGGTACGCCGGTTCGGTGCATCAGCAGAGCCTGCTCGGCTCGGAGGCGATGGCGGCCGGCACCTCGATCAACGGCCCGCTGACCATGCTGCTGATCGGCATCGACGAGCGACCCGACTCCAACGAGGGCGCGCGCTCGGACTCGATCATCCTGGTGCACATCGACGCCAACCACGACTCCGCCTACCTGGTCTCCATCCCGCGCGACTCGCGCGTCGCGATCCCGGCGTTCCCGAAGAGCCGCTACGCCGGCGGGGTCGACAAGATCAACGCCGCGTTCTTCTACGGCAGCCAGAACGGCGGCGGGCGCGCCGGCGGGTTCGAACTGCTCGCCCTGACCATCAAGAAGATGACCGGCATCACCTTCAACGCCGGCGCGATTGTGAACTTCGAAGGATTCAAGGCCATCACCCAGGCCCTCGGCGGGGTCTACATGTGCGTGGACGAGAAGGTGACCTCGATCCACATCGGCCACGACGCGAAGGGCGAATACGCGCGCCCGTACAAGATCACACCGGACCTGCGCCTGATCCCGATCGCCGGCGTGAAGCCGCAGGTGTACGAGCCCGGCTGCCGGGACATGACCGACTGGGAGGCGCTGGACTACGTGCGCCAGCGTGACCTGCTCCCGGACGGCGACTACGGTCGCCAGCGCCACCAGCAGCAGTTCGTCAAGGCCCTGGCGAAGAAGACGATGAGCGCGGGGGTCGTGACCAACCCCAAGAAGCTCGACAGCGTCCTGCGCGCCGCCGGTCAGGCGCTGACCGTGGACGGCGGCAGGTTCAAGCTGACCGACTGGCTGTTCACACTCAAGGACATCAACCCGTCCAACGTCACCATGATCAAGACGAACGGCGGGACCTTCCACTCGGAGACGATCAACGGTCAGTCGTTCGAGACGCTCGACCCCACCAGTCTGGATCTGTTCAAGGCGATCCGCGACGACGACGTCCCCTCGTTCATCACCGCCAATCCGAGCTGGGTCAGCGCCGACGGCGGTCCGGTCGGCTGAACCGCCACCGACCGCCCCGGCGGCGAACGACGATCTGGTCGCCACAGGTCCGGCGGATACCGCCGCCGGACAGCGGAGCGTAAACGCTTCCATACGCGGAATCGACGACGCCCGGCCCCCTTTGTCAAACTCACGTATCTGCATCAGTATGTGCGGGTGCGCGCTGCCCGTCTCGCCTCCGCCGTCCTGATCGGCGTCGCCGCCGTCCCGTTCGCCGCCGCACCGGCGCTCGCCGACGGCACCGTGTCGTTACGGCTGGCCGCCAGCCACGGCCCGGCCGGCAAGTCGGTGACCGCCTTCATCTCGTACTCTGCCCGATCCTGTGGCGGCGGTGGCGTCACCGTCCAGTGGGACGGCCAGCCGGTCGGCCCGCCGGACGTGAAGGGGTACAACGGGACGTGCTTCGCGGTACAGCCCATCACCCCGTCCGGGGCGCCCGGGCCGCACACCGTGAAGGCGTCGGTGCCCGGCCGGGACCCCGCGACCGCCACCTTCACCATCGACGCACCGCCCGCCGCGCCGAAGACCACCCCGCCGGCGCCGGGGGCACCCGCGCCGGCACCGGGCACGCCGCAGAACCCCTCCTCGACCCGCGCGGCGCAGGCGGCCCAGCCGTCACGCTCGGCCTCGCCGTCACGCCCGGACCAGCCGACGCCGTCCGGCTCGTCGCCCGCCGTCATGCTGCCGGACCTGCTGGGCTTCGCCGCACCGACCGGCTCGGCGGCGGCCGGGATCGACGGCGCGGGCGTGGCGGTCCGGTACCCGGCCGGCACCCCGTTCGCGACCTGGATCATCGCGGTCAGCGGAGCGCTGATCCTGATCGGCGCGGCGCTTCTGGGAGCCCTGGTGATCCGGCGGCGCCGTCCGGCTGGCGGCGACGTCAGCGCGGTACCGGCCGTCGGTCGGGTCCGCGTTACAGACGTTACGTTTCAATAAGTTACCGATGTCACGTTTCGATAACCGATGAACTGGAAATGATTCCCGTCGACAACATGACGGGAGTGAGGCGTGACAGCGATACCGTCCTGGGACCTCGGCGTCGGTATGCGGATCGACCTGGAGTGCGACGACTGCGGTTTCGTCATCTCGCATCCGGGGACCGGACACGCGGACTGGCGGGCGATGTGGACCGCGGCGCGTGACCACGGTTGGCATGGGGCGGCGCAGGCCGTTGGACGGCACAGCTGCCCGGACTGTGTGACCAGCTTCCAGCCAGCCGCCGCCTGAGCCACCCGGCGTTCCGCCCGCTGCGGGAAGGACGCGTTTGCCCTGGTCGTTACCGGGAAGGGCCGATCAAGGGAGACTCCGCCCGAACCGCCGGAGACGCTGATGACCACGGCATGACGGGGCCGCAGCCACGCAACGTGCTCTCAAGGAGCGCACCGTGAAGACCATGGCGAGCACTGTCGTCCAGTGCAAGCACTGCGGAACGAAGAACCGGGTACCCGCCGCGTCGGAGGGCGTGCCGCGCTGCGGCAGGTGCCACCATCCACTGCCGTGGCTGGCCGACGCGGACGACGACACGTTCGCCGAGGTCGTGGAGCAGGCGTCCATCCCGGTGATCGTCGACATGTGGGCCGTCTGGTGCGGCCCGTGCCGGATGGTCACCCCCGCTCTCGAGCAGGTGGCCACCGAGCTTGCGGGTCGGGTGAAGCTTGTCAAGGTCGACGTCGACAAGGCACCGCGCCTGGCTCAGCGCTTCACGATCCAGGCCGTACCGACGCTCATCCTGATGAAGGACGGCCAGGTGGTCGCGCACAAGTCCGGCGCGGCTCCGGCGGCCGTGCTGCGCACCTGGGTCGAGAACACCCTGGCCACGTCTGGTTGACGCCGTCGGGTCGACGCCGGGCGGACCGGCCGACACCTAGGCGGCCCGATGGAAGCTCGAGCGGGCGATGTGCGTCAGGAACTCGATGTTGGTACGGGTCCGACGGAGCTGGTCGAGGAGGTGCTCGGTCGCCTGCACCGGATCGAGCGGGTGCAGGGCCTTCCGCAGCTTCCGCACGATGGCCAGCTCCTCGGGGGCGAGGAGGACCTCTTCCTTGCGGGTACCGGACGGGTCGATGTCGATCGCCGGGAACACCCGCTTGTCAGCGATCTTTCGATCGAGCCGCAGCTCCGCGTTGCCGGTGCCCTTGAACTCCTCGAAGATCAGCGTGTCACCCGCCGAGCCGGTCTCGACCAGGGCACTGGCGATGATCGTGAGCGAGCCACCGTTCTCGATGTTGCGGGCCGCGCCGAGGAACTGCTTGGGCGGGTACAGGGCGGTGGAGTCGATGCCGCCGGAGAGCGTACGGCCGCTGACCTTGGCACCGAGGTTGTACGCGCGGCCCAGCCGGGTGATCGAGTCGAGCAGTACGACCACGTCGTGGCCCAGCTCGACCAGGCGCTTGGCCCGCTCGATCGCCAACTCCGCCACGCTCATGTGGTCGGTCGGCGGCCGGTCGAACGTCGACGCGATGACCTCGCCCTTCACCGACCGCTGCATGTCGGTGACCTCTTCGGGCCGCTCGTCGACCAGCACCACCATCAGGTGGCACTCCGGGTTGTTGCGCGTGATCGCGTTCGCGATCGACTGCAACACCATCGTCTTACCGGCCTTCGGCGGCGACACGATGAGCGCCCGCTGCCCTTTGCCGATCGGCATGACCAGGTCGATGACGCGCGTGGTCAGGATGTGCGGCTCGGTCTCCAACCGCAGCCGCTCCTGCGGGTACAGCGGCGTCAGCTTGTAGAACTCCGGCCGCCGACGGGCCTCCTCGGGCCCCATACCGTTGATCGTGTCCAGCCGCACCAGCGAGCCGTGATCGTCCCGACGGCCGGCGTGGCGGCCGCGGCCACCCTGGCGGTTGCGGCCGCCCTGGTGGCCTCCGCCCTGCCGGTTGCCGGCGGGCGCGCCGTCGGTCGGATCCGCCTCGTCGGCCGGCCGCACCATCCCGGTGACCTCGTCACCGCGGCGCAGCCCGTACCGCTTGACCAGCGCCGGTGAGACGTGGACGTCACCGGCCTCGGGCAGGTAGCCGGAGGTACGGATGAACGTGCGGTGGTCGACCACGTCGACGATGCCCGCGACGGGCAGATCGGGATGACTGTCCGCCGGAACCGGGCCCGACGGCCGCCGTCGCGAAGATTGGGTACTGCTCATGCCGGTCCTCCTGAAGATGTGGCCGAGCTGGAGATGTGGTGTAGCGCCTGGTCGGATGTGGCGTAGCGCCTGGTCGGATCGGTGCGCGCCCGATCGGGTGGGTGTAGCGGCCGGTCGACCCGGCGTCCGGCGGAACGTCGGTGAGATCCGGCGCCGCCGGAACCTGGACGGTGAGCCCGCTGGTGGACCGGGTGAGACCGGTCGGTGCTGGAGCGGCCGATGCGTGAGTGCTGCTCAGCTGTCAACGATCGCCACCGCTACCGGGTGCCGGCATGATCACCGTTGCGAGAGGCGTCGCGCCGTAGCGGTGACCGGAAGAACCCCTGGGGCAGCACGATCAGCCGGCATCCACAGGGACCACCTAACCGTAGCTCGGCCTACCGCCCGGAGCAACATCTTCTCGCCGATGCCGGGCGCCATGCTCCCCGGCGGGGCAGTCTGTAGCAGAACCCGTGGGTCACGCTGTCACAGATCCCGTGGCGCGCGCCCCCAGCACCGGTACGATGCGACTCCCGTCGATTTTCTGCCGAAGGAATAGCGATGAGTACCTTGGACGGCCGGGTCGTCGTCGGCCTCGACAACGGCGGTACCTGCAACAATGCCACGGTGCTCGACGTCAACGGGCGGTTCCTGGTGGACCGGCTGGTCGAGACGCCGAGCCAGGTGCGGTCCGGCCCGGAGGCGGCCGTGCAGGCGCTCGTCGACGCCCTGGACAACGTCCTGGAAATCACCGGAGTGCCCCGGACGGCCGTGGCGGCCGTCGGCCTGGACACACCCGGCCCGGCGAGCGCGACCGGCGTCATCTCCTCGAAGGGGTCGACCAACTTCTCGCAGCCGGCCTGGCACGGGTTCGACATCCGCGGCGCGCTCGAGGCCCGCCTGGGCCTGCCGGTGATCTACAACAACGACGGCAACGCCGCCGCGCTGTACGCCCACCACGCGTACTTCGGCGACCGGGCGGCCCTGCACTCCTCGGTCTCGGCCATCGTCGGCACCGGTCTCGGCGGAGGTGTGATCGAGTCCGGGCGGGTCGTCAAGGGCGCCGCCGGCATGGCCGGCGAACTCGGTCACGTCCAGATCCCGCTGCACGGCCTGCTCGACGCCGACCAGCCGCTGCCCACCTGCAACTGCGGCTTCGTCGGTGACGTGGAGAGCATCGCGTCGCTGACCGGTATCGAACTGAACCTCCTGCCCTACTGGCTGACCCGTTTCGAGGGCCATACGCTGGGCGAGGAGGCGTCGCTGGCGAAGGCGGCGAAGCGGGTACGCGGCTACGGCGAGGCCGGGGACCCGCTCGCGCTGAAGATCTTCGAGCAGCAGGCGATGGCGCTCGGCCGGCTGTTCACCATCGCGGCCAACTTCACCGACCCCGGCGCGTACTTCGTCGGCGGCGGCGTCGTCGAGGCGGCACCGGCGTTCCGGGACTGGTTCCTGGGCAGGGTGCGGGAACACACACTGCTGCGGACCGAGCAGGCGGCGGTGGCGACCTTCGCGCTCGTACCGGATCTGGACATGGCGGGCGCGCGGGGTGCGGCGATCGCCGCGCTGGAGACGCTCGCCGCTCCCGCGGTGCCGGTCTGACGCCTGTGACCAGGGTGTCTGACACCTGCGGCTAGCGTGGGTGCCGTGGTGAGACGATCGTGGTGAAGACCTCCCGGCGCGGCCCGGCCAGCATCATCGAACCGGTGGACCTCGGCACCGCCGCCCTGGTACCCGACCGGGACCGGCCCGACGGCTGGACGCTCCTGGTGGACGGGGTGGCGCAGTCGCACGTCGACCTCGCCGACCCGACGTACCTCGAGTTCGAGTACATGCGCAAGCTCGCGTCGGTCGTCGACGCCGCCGCGCCGTCCGGCGCCCCGCTGCGGGTGCTGCACCTCGGCGGCGGCGCGCTCAGCCTGCCCCGCTACGTCGCCGCGACGCGGCCGGGGTCACGGCAGCGGGTGGTCGAACGCGACGCCGCGCTCACCGCCCTCGTGCGGCGGGTCCTGCCCCTGCCCCGCGGCGCCGACCTGCGGGTACGCACCGCCGACGCGCGGGCGGCCGTGGAGGGTACCCGCGCCGGCGTCTTCGACCTGGTGGTCGCCGACGTCTACCGGGGTGCCCAGATGCCCCGGACCGTCTCCAGTACCGAGTTCGTCGGGCACGTCGCCCGGATCCTGCGCCCGGACGGCCTGTACGCGGTCAACGTCGCAGACCTGCCGCCGCTGGCGTTCTCCCGGATCCAGGCGGCCACACTGCGGGCGGTGTTCCCCGACGTCTGCGTCGTCGCCGAGGCGGGCACGCTGCGCGGCCGGCGGTACGGCAACGTCATCCTGGTCGCCGCCCTCCGGCCGGGCGGCCTGCCGGTCGACCGGCTGAGCGACGCCGCCCGGCGGGATGCGTTCCCGGCCCGCCTGCTGCACGGCGCCGATCTCGACCGGTTCATCTCCGGGGCGCAGCCGATGACCGACGAGGCGGCTCAGGACTCGCCCAAACCGCCGCCGGGCCTGCTGACCTGAGCACTGTGCGTACGCCGTCGGCGGAGCACGAATCCGCCGGTGAGGGCGGTGACGAGCCCCACCGCACCCGCCCCGATCAACCAGGGGGCGGAGCTCGTGGCACCGGCTCCGGTCAGGGCCACCGGACGGGTGGAGCCGTCACCACCCGCGGCGGTCGCCGTCGCGGAGCCGGACACCGCGACGGCCGTCGGCGTCGCCGCGGGCGTCCCGCCAGCGACCACGCCACCTCCGGGACCGGCGCTCGCAACGGTGTTCGTGGGTGCGGTGTTCGTCGGTGCGGTGTTCGGCTGCCCGGCCGCACCGGCGCCGCCGGTGAAGACCACGTCCGAGCACGAGTAGTACGTGTCCGGGGTGCTTGAGTTCTGCCAGATGGTGTAGATGAGATGGCGCCCGGCCTTGCCGGCGGGAAGAGTGCCGCGCATCTGGTACGCGCCGCCGGTCAACGGCGGGTCGGTGACGGTGAGGAACGGCTTCGACTCCAGGTCGGCCCAGGTCAGCGGGCGGGTCGGGGAATAGCCGTCGGTGGTGACGTACATCCGGAAGGTTCCCTTGTGCGGGATCGTCTCCCGGTACGTGAACGTGAAGGCTGACCCGGCCGCCAGCCGGGTCGCCGGCCAGTCCGCGCGCGGCAGGTCCAGTCCCCGGTACGCGGCAAGCCCACCGCTACACAGCTTGCCGTCCGGGATCACCTGCCGGTCCCGGCCGCCGACGTTGGCCACACGCAGGTTGTCCCACTGCGCGAACGGCTGGGTACCACTGACCGCGATGGCCGCCTTGCAGGCGGCCGACCCGGCGTTGCTGCCGCCCTCCGGACCGCACGCCACCGCCCGGCTGATCGGGTTGTCCGGTGCGCCGTGTGCCTGGGCCGGCGCCGCCGCCAGCCCGATGAACAGCAGTGGGGCCGCGACGGCGAGGACGGTCCCGGCGAGCATGCGGTGTGCAATCATGACAGGTCTCCCTCGACGTCCGGTCCGGTGGGCCGCACCGGCCGGCCCGCCCGCCTGGTTACACGCACCGCGGCGCGGGACCGTTCACGGTCGCGAGGTGATCCCTCGGTTCGATCGACTGTCGTACCCTCTGGGCATGTCCGAGACACCCACCAGCCCGGGTGAACCCGACCCCACGCTGCGCTTCGACCCCGCCGGTCCGTCCCCCGCCCCGGCGGACCCGACGGCGGACCTGACGGGCCTCGATCCCACCCAGCGGCTGGCACCGGACGCACCGGTCCCGGGCCAGCCGCCCGCACCGCCGGTTCCTCCGGCTCCCCCGGCTCCCCCGGTTCCCCCGGCTCCTCCGGTTCCTCCGGCTCCCCCGACACCGCCGGTGCCGGGGGCTGGCGGTTGGGGGCCGCAGCCGGGTTACCCGCCGCCGTACGGGCCGCCGTACGGGCCGCCGTACGGGCCACCAGGCGTACCCGGCTACGCCGTGGCGTACGACGCGCAGGGCCGTCCCCTGTCGGACAAGAGCAAGGTCGTGGCCGGTGTCCTCGGCATCGTGCTGGGTGGATTAGGCGCGGGACGCTTCTACACCGGACACATCAGCCTCGGCGTCGCCCAGCTCCTCGTGTCCCTGCTGACCTGCGGGCTGGGGCACTTGTGGGGCGTGGTGGACGGGATCCTGATCCTCGTCAACGGCGGTACCGACGCCGAGGGGCGCGTCCTGCGCGACTGAGCCGGTTCGCGGTCGGTTGCCGTCCCGCGGGTCGGCAGCCGGCGGCGAACCTCGCCGCCAGCCGGCTCACTGCCCTCGGCCGGCCCGCTACGTCCAGCGGATCGGCGAATCAGAAGATCGCGTCGACGATCTTCTCGGCCTGCGACCGATGCTTGTCGTACGCGTCCGGGAACGCCGACCGCTGCACCGCCTGGGCGGCGGCGCCGACGGTCTTCGTCTCCCACCCGGAGACGGTGACCAGGCGGGCGTAGAACAGCCCGGCGGCGGTCGCGGGGTTCATCAACTGGGCGGGCGTGCCCCAGCCCTGGCTCGGTCGCTGCTGGAACAGGCCGACGGAGTCGAAGTTGGAGCCCACCCCCTGATGCGGCAGCTTGAGCGACTGCGACACCTTGCTGTTGGCGAGGTTGCGCAGGTGGGTCTCCTGCAACGCGGTCACGATCGCCACCACGGCCGCCCGCTCGGGTAGCCCGCGCCGCTTCGCCTCCTCGACGATGGCGACGGCGTTGTCCATCTCGATCTGGATCAGACCGGCCACCGGCGTGCGCCTGGTGGGTGACGGCGACGCGGCCGGCACGGAGGGTGCGGGCGTCACTGACGGCACCGGAGCCGCCGACGGGTCGGGGCGGTCCAGGTCACGCGAGGCCCGGTCGTCCACGACCCGGGCCGGGTCGGCCACCGAGAGCAGGCCGGGATCCGCGGAAGCGGGCTCGACCGGGCGACCGACGGCGTCGATCGACACCACCCCGATCGTCAACACCGCGAACGCCGGCACGAGTACCGAGCCCCAGCGCCGCGCCTTCGATCGACGGGCGTGCCGACCCCGGTGTGACCGACGACGGGTGGGTATGGGCTGGTCGTCGTCGCATTCCTGGGGCACCCGGCCAACCTAGGCAGTGATCAGGCCGGACGGCCACCACGACGGTATAGGTACGGTTGAAATCGATCCTAAATTCTGCTTTAGGTGACGCAGAGTAACCGTCCACCACCGGGTGATCACCCGGAACGTTCCCGCCGTCCACTACGTCATACCGGGCGTGAAAAGAATGCGATTCGTCCTGTCCGTCGTGCTCGCGTGCGGGTCGCTCGCCGGCTGTGCGGGTGGCGGGATGTCAACACTCCCCAGTGAGTCCGGAGGTCCGTCGGTGTCGAGTCCATCCGCCCAGCCCAGCCCGTCCTTCCCGGAGGACCTGCCGGTGCCGACGCCGAGCGGCGGGGCCACCGGTGGCCCCGGCCAGCCCGGCGCCACCGGCGGAGCCGGCCAGCCCGGCGCCACCGGAAAGCCCGCCGCGCCCACGACGCTCACCGGTACCGTCACGGCCGGCGTCGAGCCCAACTGCCTGCTGCTGAGCGGCTACCTGCTGGTCGGCGGCCCCCGTGAGCAGTTGCGCGACGGCGCCCGGGTGACCGTGACCGGACGGGTCCAGGCCGGCCTGATGACCACCTGCCAGCAGGGCACCCCGTTCGTCGTGGAGTCCGTACAGCCCGCCTGACCGGCGAACAGACGGAGAACTCCGTAGAACGTCCAAAAGAGACGGAGAGCCCGCCCCCGCTACCGGGGACGGGCTCTCCGCTGTGAGCGGTGTGTCAGGTCAGCTGACGGCGCCGATCGAGACGTTGCCGCGGCCGACGACCGCGCCCTCGTCCGTCACGACCGTCATCTCACCGAACAACTGCCGGCCGGCGGCGGGCGCCGACTGGGCGGTCACCGTGCCGCTGATGCTGCCGGTGGCACCGTTGGCGAGGCTGATGACGGTGTTCGGCACCGCGACCGAACCGAGCGCCGGCGAGTAGAACACGTCGCGGTACTCGTACGTCGTCGTTCCGGCCGGAACGGCGTAGCCGTCGACCTCGACCTCGTAGGTGCCCGGAGCCGGGTTCACCAGCGAGACCGACTCCTCCGAGTCACCGTCGGCGGACTGGCCGACGACGGCGCCGTTCAGGCGGACATACAGGTCGAGGTCCGCGGCCGGGTCGGTGGTCTTGCCGATCGAGACGTCGAGCCGGGTCGCGCCCGCCGGGACGACGATCTGGTACGTGTGCTTCTCACCGGCCTTGATGCTCGGCCGCGCGCTGAACGAGCTACCGAGCGGGCCGCCCTTGCCGGAGACCTTGACCGGGCCGAAGGTGTTCTTGACGGTCCAGTTGACGGTGCTCGGCTGGCCGGCGGTGACGTTCGGCAGGGTCACCACGGCCGGGTCGACCGTGACGCCCTGGACCCGGGCGGTCAGCTGGAACGGGTTGTTCAGCGCCGGCGAGGTACGCCGGGCCTCGACCTCGAACTCCCAGACACCCGGCATCGGGTTGGAGTAGTCCCGCTCCTGCGGCTTGCAGGCCGCCGCGTCCGAGAAGTTGGTGTAGCAGGCGGTGCTCGCGGTGTCCTCGACCGGCAGGCCCCACGGGTTGATCGCGATGAACCGCGTCTGCGACCCGGTCGCGATGCCCGACAGGTTCACCTGCAGCGCCTTCGCGCCCTCCGGCACGGTGACGAAGAAGGACTTGTACGAGTTGCGGTCGACCGACCCCTCGGTGCTGAAGGAGTAGGCCGGCGCCTTGGTGGTGCCGTCGTTCGACACGATCACCGTGTTGAGGACCTCGAAGTCCACCACGGAGGTCTTCGGGTCGTCGACCTCCAGGATCGCGCTGTGCACGCCCACGCCGGCCTTGGCCTCGACCGTGACCTTGACGGGCTTGTTCAGCGGCAGGTCGACGCTGCGGTCGGCCTTGAAGGTGCCGTCGTTGCCGACGAACCGGAGGTCGTGCTTGACGGTCTTGCTCGGGCCGCTGGTACGGGTGATCGTGACGGTGTACTTCTTGGACTCGCCGGCCTTCTGGCCGCCGCTGCCCGCGGCGCACCGGTTGTAGACGCCCTGACCGCGGTCGGCCGGCTTCAGGAAGGCCGAGATCGGCGTGCAGACCGGCGCGTCGGCCGTGTAGCCACGGGTCTCGACGCCGCCCTTGAGCAGGTTCCACGCGCCGTTGACGTCGAACATGCCGTAGCCCTGCTCGTACACCTGGACGCCGTCGATCGGCTTGGCCGAGCTGTAGATCGCCCGGCGCAGTGCCGCAGGGGTCACGCCCTTGTCGGTGGCCTTGGCCGCCGACAGCAGCAGCGCGGCCGCGCCGGTGGCCTGCGGAGAGGCCATCGAGGTGCCGTTGGCCATCGCGTAGCCCGCCGGCAGCGGGTAACCGGCCTGCGCGACCGGGGAGCCCGCCTGCCACATCGGGGTCGTCGAGATCGCCGAACCCGGAGCCGCGATGTTCGGCTTGAAGCCGCCGTCCTCACGCGGGCCGCGCGACGAGAAGTTGAACAGGTTGTTCTTCTTGCTGACGACCGAGCCGTAGTTGGCCAGCCAGGTGTCCTTGCTGACCGAGGCCGCGACGCTGACGACGTTGTCGGCCACGGACGGGTCGCCGACGGTGTTCACGCCCGGCCCGGAGTTGCCGGCCGAGATGAACATCTGCACGCCGTAGTCGTTGATCAGGTTGTTGTAGAGGACGGCGCGCGCGTTGTTGCCGTCGTTGAGGGCCGGCAGGCCACCGATCGACATGTTGATGACATCGACGTGGTGGTTGACGACCAGGTCGACCATGCCGTCCATCAGCGCGGCCGCGGTGCAGCCGCCGCCCCACGAGCAGGCCCGGGCTGAGACGATCTTGGCACCGGGGGCCGCACCGTTGAAGTTCGGGTTGCCGAGCATGTTGTACGCCGACGTGATGCCCGCGACGTGCGAACCGTGCATCGCCTCGACGATGCCGATGTTGACGAAGTCGGTGTTGCCGGGGATGCCGGCGGCGGTGGTGTCCACCGTGCGCCACTCGACCACGAACGGCATCTGCTCGCGCACGTCGGTGGCCGGGTTGTCGGTGCCGAAGTGGCCGACGTCGAACTTTTCCTTGTACGGCCGCATCACGGCGTCGTCGGTGAAGTCGTTGTTCTGGTTGGTGTCGACGCGGATGTCGTGGGTCACCGGGTCGTACAGGATGCCGAACCGGTCGGTGGTGTCACCGTCGCGGTTGACATCGCTGCCGACCTCGCCGACCGCGATCGACTCGGAGAACCGGTTGATCCGGTAGTTGCCGGCCGGGGCCTTCCAGGTCTCGCCCGCGTACGTGAACGTCGGGCCGCTGACGCTGGTCAGCATCGCGCGCCAGGTGCCGTCGTTGTCGTAGATCGGGTCGGTCGCGGTGAACCAGTCGACGATCTTGCGCTCACCCGTGGAGGTGGTCTGCAGGGCTGGGTTGTCCAGGTCGACACCGGAGTCCATGATGCCGATCGTCACGCCGCGACCGTCCCAGGTGGGGTGCGCCTTCGTGAAGGCGACCGCGCCGGTCTCGTTGGTCGGCATGTACGGATTGGCGGCGGGCGTGTCCTTGCCCGGCCCGGCCGTGGTGCCCTGCGCCGCGCCGTCCGCCTTCGCGAGGGGCTCGGGCTTGGGCAGCGGGATCGCCTCGTTGAGGTCCATGGCCGCGACGCCCGGCACCTTGGCGGCCTTTCCGACGTTGGCCGTCGGCACCTGGGCACGGACGTAGCCGACCTGGTCCACCTGCTTGGCGACGGTACCGCCGAGCTTCTTCAGCTCGTTCGCGACGTCCTTGGCCTTGCCCTTCTGCGTCGCCACGATGACCGTGACGCTCTGCTCGCCCTTGGCCTCGGCCTCGGCGAGCAGTTCCTTGTCGTGTGAGCCCAACGTGTCGCTGTTGGCCTTGGGCACGTCGGATCCGGTCGACGGTTCGGCGTTCGCGGTGGCGACGCCGGTCAGTGAGATGGCTCCGGTGGCCAGCACTGACGCGAAGAGTCCGGCGGAGAACCGCCGGCCCCACATGCGAGTTCTACTCACGTTTCCTCCGGGAACCGGCCCTGGGGACAGGGCGCGTTGTCCGCATCATTCGCACGGGCCGCCTTCGCTGTCACTAGCCACACCGACGTTGTGATCCGGTCGTGACATTCACATTCAGCGATGACCCGATCGAACATTTCACACCACAGTGCACTGTGGCTTCAGGAGAGTCGGGTACGGCCCGGAACCGGGCAGTACCACCTGTCCTCCATTCAGGTGAGCCTGCTGGTCGGGCACCCTTTTTGGAAAGTCCTCGGACCCTACCGGTGACCCAATGGCCATTGACGGCGGCCCGGAGCCCGGGTAGCGCGGCAAAAAAACGCAATTACGTGACCAACATGAATATCGATACCTAGGGTAATAGCCATTGTGGCCATTGCCGACGACGGGGAGGCGCCATGCTGGTCGTGACCAACGAGCGTGCGGGACGCACCGAGGCGGCGGCCGTCGCGGAGGTGATCGCGGAGCTCGGTGGCCCGACCGTGGCCGAACTGGTCACCTGCCACCGGGACGCCGACCTGGAGGCCATGCTCGACCGACGGGCCGGCCGCCCGGTCGTCGTCATCGGCGGGGACGGCTCGCTGCACACCATGCTCCGGCACCTGTGGCGCCGCGGCGAGGCCGCCGACTGCGCCGTCGGGCTGATCCCCCTCGGTACCGGCAACGACTTCGCCCGCGGCGTCGGCATCCCACTCGACCACCGCGAGGCGGCCCGACTGGTACGCGACGGCAAGCCGTGCCCGGTCGACCTCATCGTGGACGACACGGACGGCGTGGTCGTGAACGCCGTCCACGTCGGAGCGGGAGCGGAAGCCGCGATGCGGGCCCGCCCGCTCAAGCGGCGCCTGCGCCAGGTCGCCTTCCCGGTGGGCGCGGTGGCCGCCGGGTTCTCGGTCCGGGGCTGGCGGCTGCGCGTGGAGGTCGACGGCGCGGTCGTCACCAGCGGCCGGCGCAGGGTACTGATGGCGGGCCTGTCCAACGCGCCGACGATCGCTGGCGGAACGGCGGAACTGGGCCCAGGCGCCAGCCCCACCGACGGGTGGGCGGAGGTGACCGTGTCGCTGGCGACCGGCTGGCTGGCACGGATCGGCTACGCGCTGGCGCTCGTACGCGGCCGCCACCCGGACCGCTCCGACGTCATCCACCTGTCGGGTACGACCGTGACCATCAGCGGCAGCCCGTTCCACACGAACGCGGACGGGGAGCTGAGCGGCCCGGTACGGCGGCGCACCTGGCGGGTCGTACCCGGCGCCTGGCGGTGCATCCTTCCCTGACCGCACCGGTCGCGGCTGTGGCCGCGGCTCGTGGCGACATGATCGTCGCTACTTCCCGGAAGTTGTGGTCAAACGGGGTACCGGAGAGCGCAACTTGCCGGAAGTTGTGCCCGGTCGCTCCGGTCGCTCCGGTCGCTCCGGTCGCTCCGGTCGCTCCGGTCGCTCCGGTCGCTCCGGTCGCTCCGGTCGCCCCGGTCGCTCGACGAAGCGAGCGGGCACGCGCTTCGGCGGGGTGACTACGGCTGCGGCTCGCCGGCGACGAACACGCCGACACCCGCTACGCCCTCAACAAGGCCCCGCTCGCGCAGGATCATCATCGCCTGGCGGATCACCATCTCCGACACCGCGTACTGCTCCCGAAGCTGCCGGGTCGACGGCAACCGGTCCCCCGGTTTGAGTTGGCCAGTGCGGATCTTCTCGCCGATCTCGTCGGCGATGCGCCGGTAGGCGGGCACGTATGAAGGCATGTCGGATCTCCCTGGGCTGCAAGGAGATTCAACCACGCCAGCGTGATCCGGCGATATGCAACGATCGCCAGTGGTTGCCTACGATAACTAGTTATCGTAGGCTCTCCCTCGCGGAGGCCCCGCTCCCTGGGCTGCAACCGAGGACACGGGCGCCCGCCGGGTCCGAGGTCGGCCCTCCTTTGCACATCGCACCCGCCCTGCCCCACCACTGGAGTCCACCGACCCGGACCCGACCTGCTCGAACTCGACCCCCGGCGCACCGGGAAGGCCCTGGCATGGACCAGCGCGACATCAACGACATGCTCCGTCGGCACCGCCGCCAGGCGTGGCGGCCGTGGCGATGCCGCTGCGGATCCGCCATCCCTGCCCGCCAAGCCAACTCGCCAGGGAGGAACAGGTGAAGCTCGACACGAGAGCCCGCATGGAGATCGTCATGGAGCAGTTGCGCCGGCAGGCCGACGCAGAACGCGGCCATATCCGACGAAACGAACGCTAGTGAGTACCTGACGGCCCGGCCTTCATAGATCTTGGAGACTTCGGCACCAATGTTGGTGCCGAAGTCTCCAAGATCCGGAGCAACCGGGCGCGGGCCGGGCGCCGGTAGCCGTCCCGCCAGCGCCGGAACGGCCAATGTTCGATGGGATCGGGCCCGACCGGCCGGCCCGGCCGAACCGGGTGCCAGGATCGGATGCGGTGCCCGACTGACGGACATTCCACCGTTCCCCTCGCAAGCGTTCTCCTCGGAAGGCAACCGCACGAATGATCACCCGGAGCGACGTCGAAGCCGCCGCGCGCCGCATCGCCGGTCGGGTACTGCGTACCCCGGTCGCCGAGATCGACCCGGGCATCTTCGCCCCGGCCGGTCAGGTGTGGCTGAAGCTGGAATTCATGCAGCACACGGGTTCGTTCAAGGCCCGTGGCGCGTACAACCGGATCCTGGCCGCCGAGGAGAACGGCGAGCTGCCGCCGGCGGGAGTGATCGCGGCGTCCGGCGGCAACGCCGGCCTGGCGGTCGCGTACGCGGCTCACACCCTCGGCGTACCGGCCGAGGTGTACGTGCCGACCACCGCACCGGCCGTCAAGGTGGCCAAGCTGCGCAAGCTCGGCGCCTCCGTCGTGCAGCGCGGCAGCGAGTACGCCGAGGCGTACGAGGCGGCCACCAAGCGGGCGACCGACTCCGGGGCGCTGTTCTGCCACGCGTACGACCAGCCCGAGATCTGCGCCGGCCAGGGCACGCTCGCCGGGGAACTGCTCGACCAGGTCGGACAGCCGGTCGACACCGTGCTCCTCGCCGTCGGTGGCGGTGGGCTGATGGCCGGCGTCGCCGCCGCCCTGCAGGGCCGGGTACGGGTCGTCGGGGTCGAACCGGAGACCATCCCCACCCTGCACGCCGCGCTCGCCGCCGGCCGGCCGGTCGACGTCGCGGTCTCCGGCGTCGCCGCCGACGCGCTGGGCGCCCGGCGCCTCGGTGACATCGCGTACGACGTCGCCGTCCGTACCGGTGTCCACAGTGTCCTGGTGTCCGACGACGCGATCGTGACCGCCCGCAGGTTGCTGTGGGACCAGCGCCGCGTCGCCGTCGAGCACGGTACGGCCGCCGCCGTGGCCGCGCTGACGACCGGCGCGTACCGTCCGGCCCCCGGCGAACGACTCGTCGTCCTGCTCTGCGGCGCCAACACCGACCCGGCCGACCTGAGCGCCTGACGCCGCCCGATCCGGTCGCCGTGACCGCCTGCGCTCAGTCGTGGTCGGGCACAGCATCTCGGGACCGAACACCTCGTACGCGATGTTCGACGCTGAGCGGTTGAACCGGGGTGGAACCGGCGGCTCGGTCGCCGCCTCCTCCACAGCCGCAGCCGCCGCATCCGCAGCCTCCGCCCTGACCTGCCGGTTCAGGAGCGTCGGCAGCATGCCCGTGCGGAGCGTGCGCGGCGCCGAGCAGGTCGTGCATGCCCGCGAGCAGGTCGGCCAGTGACACTTCGGGCGCGCTGACCAGCAGCGGCAGGATCAGGTCGTTCTCCTTGGCCAGGTGGGTGGCGAACAGCGCGGTGAGAGCGCGCGCGGCGCTCGCCGCCCGGATCAGCGAGCCGCTGGAGGCGACCTCGTCGACGAGCGCGGTGATCGCGTGGTGCTCGCCGAGCATCCCCTCGACCAGCAGCGCACCGGCCGGACGTCCGGCGGCGGCCGGGTAGAGCGTGCCCTCTTCGGCGAGCGCGTGCGGCACAAGGTCGCGCCTCAGGTAGGCCACCAGGTCGTGGCGGGCCTCCTCCGCCTCGGGCAGGAACTGGCTGTCGACCAGCCGTAGCAGGGATTCGGTGCGCTGATCGAGCTCGTGCGCGAGCTGGGCGTGGTGGCGCCGCACGGCCGTGGCGGCAGCCTGATCGCGGTCCATGGCGGCCGAGGTCGGGTGTGACATGGGGCCCTCCCTAGTTTTGATGGCGATAACCGTTATAACCTCGTTTACCATGAGTACGCCACCGCCCGGCCCTTTCAGCGGCCCACCCGACACGTCCCGCCACCGGGCGCTGGCGGCGGCCAGCCGGGTGCGCATGCTGCACCTGGTCCAGCGCTCGCAGGCCGGGCTGACCGCCGCCGAGGTGACCGACGCGACGGGGCTGCACCCGAGCACCGTGCGCGCGCACCTGGACCAGCTCGTCGAGTCCGGGCTGCTGACCCGCAGCCGCCAGTCCGACGGCTCACCCGGCCGGCCCGCCTGGCGTTACCACGCGACACCTCGCGCCGAGGACGAGACGGAGCCCGCGGCCGGCGCCGGCACGGCCTACCGTGGCCTGGCCGCCGCCCTGATCGGGCACCTGGCCCGGGTCGAGGACAACCCGCACACCGCCGGCGTACGTGCCGGCCGCGACTGGGGGCGCGCGCTGGCCGCCCCACTGGGTCGCACCGCGCCCGTCGACGGGCTGGTCCAGGTGCTCGACAGCCTTGGCTTCACCCCGGCGGTGGCGCAGCGGGACGACTCCGACTCGGCCGTACTGCACCTGCACACCTGCCCGTTCCTGGAACTCGCCGAGACCAACCCGGACGTCGTGTGCGGCGTACACCTCGGCGTCATCGGCGGCGCGCTCGGCGCGCTCGGCGCGTCGACCACCGATACCGACCTGGAACCGTTCGCCGCCCCCGGCGCCTGCGTGGTACGGGTCCGGACCGCTGCGGCCGGATCGCGGACGGCCCCGGCCGGAGAAGCCGCCATCCCCGGCGGGCGGCCGGACCGGTGACCGACCGGCGGACCGTCCGGCGGCGCAGCGGCCACCCCGGCGGCGCCCAGGTGCCCGACCTGGCCCCGACCAGCGGCGGGTTCGTCGAGACCGTCTTCACCCAGCCGGGCACCTACCCGCTCCTGATCCACGCGCTGGCCGACGCCGACCGCGGCGCCCGCGGCGCGGTCCAGGTCACGCCGTAGCCGACACCGTCAAGGAGGCCCCGCCATGAGCAACGTCGACGTCCCGGTCCGCCCCGTCCGGCAGCCCGCGCGCCGGCGACGCTTCATCTCGCCCCAGCACGGCGCGTGGGCGATGCTCGCGGTGCCGTACCTCGCCGGACTGATCGCGGCCGGCTACCGCTGGCCCGACGTACCGCTGCTCGTCGCCTGGGTCGCCGGGTACCTGCTGTCCTACTACGTCTTCCAGGCGGTCAAGTCCCGCCGGGTCAGCCGCTACCGCGACCAGTTGGTGCTGTACGCCGCCGTCGCCGCGCCACTGGCGGCGGTCGTGGTCATCGCGCGGCCCCGGGTACTGCTCTACGCGCCCGTCTACGCCGCGCTGTTCGCCGTCAACGCCTGGTACGCCGCCAGGCGCCGGGAACGGGCGTTCGTCAACGACGTCGCCTCGGTGCTGCAGAGCTGCCTGATGGTGTTCGTCGTCGGCGCCGTCGCCGGGGTCGCGCCGACCGCCGTGCTCGGCGCGTTCGTGCTATGCCTGGCGTACTTCCTGGGCACCGTCTACTACGTCAAGACGATCATCCGCGAGCGCGGCAACCCCGCGTATCTTCGCCTGTCCGTCGGCTATCACGTCCTCGCGTTCGCGGTCGCGGCCTGGTTCGGGCCGTGGAGCGCCGCGCTGTTCGCCTGGCTGCTGGCCCGCGCCGCACTCGTCCCCCGGCTCGGCTGGACGCCGAAACGGACCGGCGTGGTGGAGATCGCCAACAGCGCGCTGCTGTTGCTGGTCGTGGCTACGGCGCTGCCGTAGCGCGGCGATCGGAGCCTCACGGCGCAAGGCCACTCCCCTGGACCCTGGCTGGAGGCGGCGCCGTCAGCAGCGCAACCTGGGAGACATCCATCAGACCGGTGAACACGCCGTCCACCGGCAGGCGGGTCCCCGCACCGTGTTCGTACCAGACGTACCGCGAGGCGTTGGTGTGCGTGGTCCGGTGGCGATCACACCGGTCGCGGGGAAGCGACCGCGGTGGCCCCGGCCGGCGCGCGAACGCTGCCGGGGCCACCTACCGCCGTCATTCAGGACTGTCCGCGGCTGTTGCTGTCCGACCTTCTCATCCGTGGCTGTTCGCGGAAGGGTCTCTTGGGGCCGGACGCACGGTCAGCGAGCGCCCCACCTTCCCGCTCGGTCAGGCTCGGTTGCTGGCGCTGCAGTACTTCACTGCGGTACAGACGCAGCCCTAGTGGGACGGGGCCGGGCCTGGCGTGACGAGGACGCCCGGCTGCGCGGGGGTCGACGCGGTCGGGCACGGCGACACGGCAATGCCCCGGTATGCGGGGTCCGTCTGGGCCGGGCACGACGATACGGCCGGGCTCGGGTCCACGGGATGCGACGCGGCCGGGCTCGGCGACACCGCCGGGCTCGGCGACACCGCCGGGCTCGGCGATACGGCGGGGCTGGGCGATACGGCGGGGCTGGGCGACACGGCCGGGCTCGGGTCCACGGGATGTGACGCGGCCGGGCTCGGCGACGCCGGCGGTGCGGGGTTTCCACCGCTGGCGAGCGCGAACGGCGTGGCGACGCCAATCGCCAGCACGGCACCTGCCGCGACTAGCGTGATTTTCACTGAGCGTCGTCGTGCCCCGCGCAATGCCCGGCTGGTGAGATCCACCGGTTGTGCCTCCTCTGCGATATCGGTGAGTGCGGTACGGATCAGATCGGGGATGTCGTGGGTCAACGGAGCACCTCCGTCAGTTGCACGTCGGTGTCGGCCGGCAGTAGCTCCCGCAGTCGGGCGAGCGCCCGGTGGGTACGGCTGCGGACGGTCCCCACCGAACAGCCGAGCACGTCGGCCGCCTGGGTCTCGGTGAGATCCTCGAAGTACCGCAGCACCAGGACAGCCCGCTGCGCAGGTGGCAGCCGCAGCAGGGCCGTCCGTACCGAGAGCCGGAGATCGGTGTTCCCGGTGGTGTCGGCGGCGACCCGGTCCGGCGGCGGGTCGACCGCCACCTCCCGGTGTCGGCCGAGCCGGCGCCACCAGCTCACCTGTTCGCGGTACATAACGGTGCGTACATAGCCTTCGGGGTCCTCGTGCCGCAGCGTGCGCCAGCGCGCCGCGGTCTTGGTCAGCGCGCTCTGCAGGAGGTCCTCCGCCGCGTGCTGGTCGCCGGTCAACATGTACGCAACCCGGATCAGCGTGTGCGTGCGTGCTGCCACGAATTCGCCGAACCGGACCCTGGCCTCGTCGTCCACATCACCCCCGTAATCTGTCCACCTGTACAGACGCCTGCGGGGGCCGGATCTATCCACGTGGGATCAGCTGTACCACCAGAATCTCGCTCGCCTTGACGGCCGCGCCTCGGCCGCCCCGGGTCTGACTTGACTCACAGAGACGCCGCCATCTACCGCACAACCCCGCCTGCGTCGGGCGCCGCCCCACCGATCGACACCCATCCTTCGTCAACTGGCCGGGGCCACGGATGGCCGTAGGACATCGACGTACTGAAGCACAGCGCCCTTGACACCAGGCGGTCCGCCACCACCGAGGGCGACGCCAACCCGCCGGCGACCTCCGACCGTTATGGTCCATCACCGTGCTCCAGCTTGAGATATCAGACCTGCTCACATCGACGGACCCGCGTACCGGTCAGCGCCTTGCCGTCCGCCGCGCGGACGTGATCGGCCAGCTCGAGGCGCACGGCGACCATCGTGCTGCCCGCATCGTCGCCAACCTGCCCACCAATCACGACGACGTCCTAGACCCAGTAGCCGTCGACCGGTTGTTGGTCAGCGTGCACACCGAACTCCAGCGCCTCAGTGAGGAGCTGCGTATCGGCGAACGCCTGGTACACGTGCTTGGCCCGCTGTTCACCGCTGTTCGCGCGACGACCGAGTCCGCTGGACCCTTGCGCCTGGTTGACGTCGGTTGCGGCCTCGGCTACCTGGTTCGTTGGCTCGCCACCACCCATGCGCTCGGCCAGAACGTCGAGCTCATCGGTGTCGACCTCGACGCCGCTCTGGTCAGCGAGGCCGCCCGCCTTGCCCAGGCTGAAGAACTCGACTGCCGCTTCGTCCACGGCAACGCCTTCGACCTGCCCGAGGCCGCAACGGTCTACGTTTCCACCGGCGTGCTGCACCACTTCCGCGGTCCTGCATTGGCGGAGTTCTTTCAGGCTCAGGCCGCATCCCCGGCTCTCGCCTTCTGCCACTACGACATCGCCGCGACCCGACTCGCGCCCCTCGGCGCTTGGGTGTTCCACCACGCCCGAATGCGCCACCCACTCGGCCGCCACGACGGCGTCGTCTCGGCATTGCGTGCCCATAGCGACGAGACGCTCCTTAGGGCCGCCGCAGTCCCAGGCATACGTCCGCTGCTCTACGAACCACGCGGCAGATCCAATCCCTTCTGCACCACGCTGCGCCCCGTCATCGGGATCCGCCCCCATCTGGAGGTTCCGCTGCGTCGGGCCCTGGGACGCGCTTCCCGCAGACTTGTCGGCCGAGAGCACATAGCCGGGGTTGATCGATGACCCCCGCCCTGCCGCTCGTCGCGCTCGGCCTGGTCGACGCGGCGTTCAGCGGCTTTCGCGCCTACGCCGGACGCGACGCCCGCATCCGCAAACGCCGCGCCATCGCCCAATCCGCACTGCGCGGCCTGGCCATCGGCTCCGTCCTGTTCCTTGCCCCCGCAGTGACGGCGGGCGCTGTGCTACTGGCGGCGGACGATCAGACCCGCGCCTACGCTGCCCTCGCCGCCGGCGGCGTCGGTTACCTGCTTCCGCTCGCGGCCTACGCCGCCACCGTTGTGCTGTCATTGGCCGCCTACTTCGTCCTGCCATTCCGCGCCAGCACCCTCGCCATGGTTGTCGGCCTTGGACCGCTGACCCTGTTGCGCCCGCTCGCTATTGCCGCGGCCTGCCTCGGAGCGCTGCTCAACGGTGGAGGGTGGACGTCTCTACTCGTGGGCGCGGTTGCGGGCGGCGCCGTGCTCTGCGTCGAACCGGTGGTCCACCGACGCTGGTACGCCTCAGTGCTCGGCTGAACCTTCTGCGTTCGCTTGATACCGGAGATGACCACGACTCCACCCCCGTTACCTCTTTGATCGTCCCCAGCCGGGGACTGCTCGGTCGCTCGGCCCGGTATGACTGACCGCCCCTGTAGCACCGATGATCCGGGGAGGTGTTGTCGCCGGTCCGGGAAGTGTTGTCGGGCCGGGGGGCGTTGTCGCCGGGCCGGGTGGCGTCGGCGGACCGCTAATAGGGACACGGCCACCCGAGTATCGGGACAGGCCTCTTCGTAACGTGGCTGCTGACAGTCCGACACCCACACCGGTGGCCGGGCCCTGGTGCGCAGCACGGCGTCAAGCTGGCCCAGGTGCTCCGCGGCCTGTCTCGGGCACCGAGGTGGGACTCGAACCCGCAACCTCCCGAGTACAGGTAGTGAGGTCGGTAGCGGTCGGACACAAGGTCAGGCCGCTCCTCTCGGTCTCGTGTGGGCCGGCTCGGTACGGCCGGTTGCTGCACTTCACTGCCGTGTGCGCCACGAGGCGCTGGATCGTCGAGAGGGGTGAGAGTCCTCTCCGTTGGGCCGTCGTAGCGGCCCGGTCGAAGCTGGAGGCAGCCCCGGAACGCCCTGAGCCATGCCGCAGGGCGGGCAGCGGGTCAGGAGGCTGTGGCGGGCTTTTTGGTGGGATCGGCCGAGGTGGCGCCGTGAGTGGGGCGGCGGGTCAGGACCTGGGGGCCGGAAGCCGTGATGGCGATTGTGTGTTCGGAGTGGGCGGTGCGGGAGCCGTCGGCGGAGCGAATCGTCCAGCCGTCGTTGTCGAACGTGATTTTGTCGGTGGAGCGGCAGAACCAGGGCTCGATGGCGATGGTGAGGCCGGGTTCGAGTTTCATGCCGCGGCGGGCGCGGCCGTTGTTGGAAACGTGCGGGGCCTCGTGCATGGTGCGGCCGATGCCGTGGCCGCCGAACTCGGCGTTGACGCCGTAGCCGTAGGAGTGGGCGACCTCGCCGATCGCGGCGGAGATGTCGCCGAGGCGACCGCCGGGCTGGGCGGCGGTGATGCCGGCCTCCAGTGCGACCTCGGTGGCCTCGATCAGCTTCAGGTCGGCCGGGTCGGGGGTGCCGACGATGACGGAGAGCGCGGAGTCGGCGACCCAGCCGTCGATGCCGACCGCCATGTCGATGCTGAGCAGGTCACCGTCCCGCAAAACATAGTCGTGCGGCAGGCCGTGCAGCACCGCGTCGTTGACCGACAGGCAGAGCACGTTGCGGAACGGGCCGCGGCCGAACGAAGGGGCGTAGTCCCAGTAGCAGGATTCGGCGCCGCGTTCGGAGATCCGGCGGCGGGCGTGGTGTTCGAGGTCCATCAGGTTGACGCCGACTGCGGCGACACCGCTCAACTCGGCGAGCAACTCGCCGACGAACTGGCCGGTCACCGCCATCCGGCCGATCTCCTCGGCGGACTTGAGTTCGATCACGACAGCCTCCTTCTCCGAATGCGGTATTTTTATACCATGCCAGGTCGGGGACTCTCGGAGGGATATCCTGCTGGCATGGTTCGCCAACCACTCACCGCCGAACAGATCGCAGCTGGCCAGCGCCTCGGAGCCGCCCTCCGGGCCGCGCGGGGCGGCCGCAGCCTGGTAGGGGTGGCCCTGGCAGCCGGCATCTCCCCGGAGACGCTGCGCAAGATCGAGGCGGGCCGCCTTCCCGCACCGGCGTTCGGCACTGTGGTCTGCCTCAGCCAGGCCCTCGACGTCCCCCTCAGCGACCTGGCCGACGTCTGGCTGGCCGACATGCCCATCCGCCAGGCGTCCTAGAGACCAGCCGCGGGTACGGATTAGCCGCCCGGCGGGCGACGTGGACGATCAGGCACCGGCGGACGCCGACGCTGACCACTCCCCAGCGGACCGGTACCCGCGCTACGGCGCGGTGTGGCTGTCACGCCGCGCGCCCAGCTCACCGCCGGCCGGCACTACCAGGCCCGCGGCTGGAGGCCCTGGCACCGGTTCACCGCCGCGGCCATCCTCGCCCTGGCCGTGCTCGCCGGCTGCGCCGCCCGTGCGACCGAACCCGCCCCGGCCGATCCGACCCGCTACGCCCGAAATCGCGACCCGATCGCGTTGACCATCACCGAAACCCGCCGCCTGATCAACGCCCTCATCATCAGCCCGGTCCACGACCCCGCTCACGCCCTGCACTGGTCGCGTTGACGACGACACCACCAAGCCCGCGCCCGCCAAGCCCACTACCAGCGAAGACTTACCCTGAACCGATAAGTGCCACGGGAGTACCAGACGCCCCGTCGACCCCGCCTCAGACCCCACCCTCAACTGGCGTCGCGCCCCTGCGGCTGTCGCGGGTCGTAACGGCCCTCCAAGTAAGCGATGAACCTCTCCGGGTGCTGGACATACGTACTGATGGTGCTCGGCCGGTGGTTACCTGCGGCAAGCAGCTCCTCGTGGTACCGAGCCAGTTCCGCTCGCACAAGAAGTGGCTTCCGCCGTGCGGGCACAACATCTTCGCAGGACCTGCGCTGGACCGGCACCGACGGTCCGGGAGTCAGCAATACGGTGGCGGTCATGCCGCTGACCCTGCCGACCCACCCGGTCGCCGTCATACCGCTGAAGCTGTGGCGTCCCCGTTGGTTCGACGGCGTAGCCCTGGTCATCGGCGCGATCGCGCCCGACGTCGCCTACGTCGCCGACGGATACGGCGTGACCATTCACAGCCACGCTTGGCACGCGCCGTTGTGGTGGGCCCTGCCGATCACCCTAATCGCCGTCCGGTTGGTCCGCTGGGCGGCGGCAGCGATCGCTGTGCACCTGCCAGCCGGCGGCCCGCTGGCGCTGCGCGACTATGGCATTCTCGCCACGGTGCGCCATCGCTGGCACGTCACCACGATATCGGCGCTGCTCGGTGCGATCAGCCACATCGGGTGGGATGCATTCACCCACCCGGCCGTCGACGGCGGCCGTATCCTCTTCCCCGCGCTGCACCATCAGGTACGGCCGGGCATGCCATGGTGGGGCCTGCTGTCCACGGCGTCAGACCTTGCCGGGTTCGCCGCCGCCACAGCGCTGGCCGTCCACATCGGGCGGGGGCGACTCCTTCGGCGGTGGCACGGACCGCCGCCGCCGACCGTCCGCCGACCGGTCGCGTTCTGGTCGACCGTTGCCCTGGTAGTCACGATCGGACTGGCCTTGCTGCCGGCCCAGCCGGTCCGGCTGTTCCACGACCAGGCAGTCCGAGCCATGCTCATTACCGGCTTGGCGCTGCTTGCCGGTGCCGTGGCTGTCCGACCGCGTGCCGCCAGGACACCACGGCGACCGGACGAGTCGACCGTGCCCACCAACGCATCTGCGACGACCGGTTGAATCTGGGTAGCACCCGTGCCGACGAAAGCGAACCGGAAGCGGCGTGAGACCGCACCCAAGAACAAGACCGGTCTTCAGTTGTGCCCGGCCCGTGCCAGATGACCTTGGATCGGATGCTGCCGGCCAACACGAAAAGAGAGCCGACGGCGGGACTCGAACCCGCAACCTTCCGATTACAAGTCGGGTGCGCTACCAATTGCGCCACGTCGGCAGGCGTACCGGTGACGGTACCCCTGAGATGGTACGCGGCCACCCGACCGGAGCGGCGCGGCCCCGACGGCATGCCGAACCGGCGATGAATCAGTGCCGAACCGGTACGAAACGGTCCTCAAGCCCGGCGGAACCTGCCGCGAACCGAGCTGATCCGGAATCGACGTCTTGGCAGGGGATCAGAACCCATCTAGGTTGTGTGGACTGGCCACCTCCCGGCCAGGTCTTTCACTCGGATCGTCCGGCACGTTCCTGCCGGTGAAAGGGAGTACATCGTCATGGCTACCGTCAAGTACGACAAAGCCACCCGGATCTACCCGGGCACCTCGCGGCCTGCGGTCGACGGTCTCGAACTCGAGATCGGCGACGGGGAGTTCCTGGTCCTCGTCGGCCCCTCCGGCTGCGGCAAGTCCACCAGCCTGCGCATGCTCGCCGGCCTCGAAGACGTCGACCAGGGCGCGATCTACATCGCCGACCGCGACGTCACCAACCTGCCGCCCAAGGCGCGCGACATCGCGATGGTGTTCCAGAACTACGCGCTCTACCCGCACATGACGGTGTACGAGAACATGGCGTTCGCCCTCAAGCTGCGCAAGACGCCCAAGCACGAGATCGACGCCCGGGTGAAGAAGGCCGCCGCGATGCTGCAACTCGAGGAGTTCCTGGGCCGCAAGCCCAAGGCGCTCTCGGGTGGTCAGCGCCAGCGCGTCGCGATGGGCCGCGCGATCGTCCGCGAGCCGCAGGTCTTCCTCATGGACGAGCCGCTGTCCAACCTCGACGCCAAGCTGCGGGTGCAGACCCGTTCGCAGATCGCGACGCTCCAGGCCGACCTGGGCATCACGACGGTGTACGTCACCCACGACCAGGTCGAGGCCATGACGATGGGTCACCGCGTGGCGGTCATGCTCGACGGTGTGCTCCAGCAGGTGGCCAGCCCGCGTGAGCTGTACGACCGTCCGGCGAACGTCTTCGTCGCCGGCTTCATGGGCTCGCCGGCCATGAACATCAAGACCGTTCCGCTGACCGAGGCCGGCGCGAAGTTCGCCGACATGATTCTGCCGCTGGAGCGGGCGCAGGTCGAGGCAGCGGCCGCCGACGGCGGCGACAAGCGCGTACAGGTCGGTTTCCGGCCCGAGGACACCGACCTGGTCGGCCCGAACGACGGCGGCATGCCGATCAACGTCGACCTGGTCGAGGAGCTGGGCTCGGACGCGTACGTCTACGGCACGGTCGCCCTCGAGGGCCAGAACGAGCGGATCATCGTCCGCGCCGACCCGCGTCGCGCCCCGAGCCTCGGCGACACGGTGTACGTGAAGCCGCGCGCCGGCCACCACCACGCGTTCCACACCGTGCACGGCCGCCGCCTCTGACCCTGGGGTCGTCCGGTAACGCCGGAAAAACGAACGACACGACGACGGCCGCCATGGTGGACTGCCCACCATGGCGGCCTTCGTACTCTCCGCGTTCGTCCTGGCGATGCTCCCCGGACCGGCCACGGTCCTACTGATCCGCGAGGTGGCCAGCGGCAACCGGCAGCGCGTCGTGGGCGTGATCGGCGGTATCGAGGTCGGCATCTTCGCCTGGGCGGTGCTGTCCGGCCTGGGGGTCGCGGCCCTGGTCGCGGTGAGCGCCCTGGCGTACACCGGGTTGCGCGTCGCCGGCGCCGCGGTCCTGATCCTGCTCGGCCTCCAGACCCTCTGGTACGCGTGGCGGCGCCGGCCCGAGCCGCCGAAGCCGCTGCTGCGCCTGACCGGGTTCCGCGGTGGCCTGCTGACGAACCTGGCCAACCCGAAGGCGGCGGTCTTCGCGTTCTCGTTCTATCCGCAGTTCATCCCGCACGGGTCGAACGCGCTGGCCTACAGTGTCCTGCTCGGCACCGTGCACGTACTGATCGACGTCTGCTGGTACACGGTGCTGGCCGGCACCCTCGCGAAGACGCGGGACCTGTGGGCCCGGTCGGCGGTGAAGCGGTGGATGGAGCGGATCGTCGGCGCCGTCCTGGTCGCGCTGGGACTGCGCCTGGCGATCGACTGAGCGGCCCGGACGCCACCCGGCGCACCCGTCACCGTGACGCCTGGACGCCGCCCGGCACACCCGTCACCGTGACGCCTGGACCGGCTCCTCCGGGCCCACGAACGTGTCGCTGCGCGCGTCGCCGTCGTCGCTGCCACCGAACACCCGGGAGTCGTCCGGCGCGTGCCCGTCAGCGGTGCCGCGGTCCAGGGTCCGGCGCCGGCCCCACTGCCAGACGTGCGCGTCGTCGCCGTCGCCGACCTCGGCGCGCAGCCGCGGCAGGGCGGTCGGCCGGTGGTCGCGTACCCAGGCCACCAGATGCTCGCGGACCAGGCAGCGCAGGTCCCACAGATTGCCGGAGTTGGCCGCGCTGACCAGCGCCCGCAGCCGCACCATCCCGCCGGTCGCGTCGGTCACCTGGAGCACGCACACCCGGCCGTCCCACAGATCACTGGCCTCGACCATGCGGCGCATCTCCTCGCGTACCGCCTGCACGGGGACCGACCAGTCGACGTCGAACTCGGCCGTACCGAGGACGGCCGACTGGGTACGGGTCCAGTTCTGGAAGGGCTTGGTGGTGAAGTACGAGGTGGGCAGGATCAGCCGGCGGTCGTCCCAGATGTGTACGACCACGTAGCTGAGCGTCATCTCCTCGATCCGGCCCCACTCGCCCTCGACCACGACGACGTCGTCGAGCCGGACCGCGTCGCTGAACGCCAGTTGCAGGCCGGCGAAGACGTTGCCGAGGACGCTCTGGGCGGCCAGGGCGGCGACGGCGCCGATGACGCCGGCGGACGCGAGGACGGTCGCCCCGACGCCCCGCACGCTGGGGAACGTCATCAGCATGACGCCCACCGCGAGCACGGTGACCACGGCGACGGTGATCCGGCGCAGCATGACCACCTGGGTACGGATGCGCCGGGCCTGCCGGTTGTCGGGTACGTCCATCCGGAAGCGGGCCAGCGCCGCGTCCTGGAGTACCAGCAGCAGGGAGGCCACCAGCCAGGCGGTCGCCGCGATCAGGATCAGCCCGAGCACGTGCAGCAGTATCCGGCGCCAGGGCCGGTCCGCCGCGTACGCCGTGGTGGGCTGGACCGCGATCTGGACGGCGAGCAGCGTGGCGGTCAACTGCAACGGCCGGTGTGAGTGCTCGGTCAGGGCGGTGAGCAGCAGGGACCGTCTACCGAGCCGCCGGACGGCTCGGTGCACCACCTCCACCGCGGCCAGTGCGATCACCGCCGCTCCGGCCGTGGCGGCGATCGCCCAGAGCGCGCTCTGCACGTGTGTTACCCCTTCCGGTCGTACGGGGCCGGCACGGACCGGACGGCACGGCCGCATCGGGGCAGCGGCTCTCGGTCGCGCGGTGCCGGCGGCGCACCGGTACGGGCCCGCCAGCGAGGCTGGCGGGCCCGTACCGGTGCGACCTCATGAACATCTGCAATCGCGTACCCACCGGGGTGGTGGCTCAAAACGACCCATAGTGGTCGTACAGCCCACACCGTGGGTGCGTGGCCGGCCGGATCACCCGACCCGGGGACAACGACACCGACCTCCCGGACCGAAGCCGGCCATCGTCACAGCGGCGGGGTGGCCAGTTCCCGGGCGGCGGCGCGGCGGCGGGCCACCTCGGCCATCGAGACGGCCCCGGCGACCGAGGCGTTCAGGGACTCCACCTCCGAGGCCATCGGGATGCTCACCCGCAGGTCACAGGTCTCCCCGACGAGGCGGGACAGCCCGCGCCCCTCCGAGCCGATGACCAGGACGATCGGCTCGACGGCCACCTCGAGGTCGTACAGCTCGACCTCGCCGTCGGCGTCCAGCCCCACGACCGTGAAACCCTGGTCCTGACAGGACTTGAGCGCCCGGGTCAGGTTGGTCACCTGCGACACCGGGATCCGGGCCGCGGCGCCGGCGCTGGTGCGCCACGCGGTCGCCGTCATCCCGGCGGCCCGCCGCTCGGGGAAGAACACGCCGTGCGCCCCGAACGCGGCGGCGGACCGGACGATCGCGCCCAGGTTGCGCGGGTCGGTGACCCCGTCCAGCGCCACCAGCAGCGGCGCCACCTTCTCGGCGGCGGCCGCGATCAGGTCCTCGAACGGCTCGTACGCGAACGGCGGCACCTGCAGCCCGATGCCCTGGTGCAGCACGCCACCGGTCATCCGGTCCAGCTCGGCGCGGCCGACCTCCAGCAGCGGGATGCCCCGGTCGGAGGCGGTGCGGACCGCCTCGTTGACCCGGTCGTCACTGTCGATGCCGTGCGCGATGTAGAGCGCCATCGCCGGTACGTGCGCGCGCAGCGCCTCCAGCACCGGGTTGCGGCCGACGAGCAGCTCCGGCGCGTCCTTGGGCGGGATGGACTTACGTCCCGGCGCGACCCGGGGTCCGCTCTTCCCGGCTGGCTTGCCGCCCTTGGCGCCGGCGCCCTTCTTGCCGGGCGTACCGATCTTCGGGGCGCGCCCCTCGGCGGCCGCCTTGCGCCGCTCCTTCTCCTGCTTCCAGGCGGTGCGCTCGGGCAGCGGCTCGTCGCCGGAGTACGCCTTGTGCCACGGCCGTTCGGCGGCGGGCAGGGTGCGCCCGCGTCCGGTCAGGCCCTGCCGGTTCTTACCCCCCGAACCGATCGTCGGCCCCTTGCGGGGGGTGGAGCGTCGACTGCGACGCTGGGAGTTACCGGCCATCAGGCACCATCCGAAAGAGTCCAACGCGGGCCGGCGGGAGTGTCCTCCACGACGACACCGGCCTGCTTGAGCTGGTCGCGTACGGCGTCCGCCGCGGCCCAGTCCTTACGTGCGCGGGCGGCTGCCCGCTGGTCGAGCGCCAGCGCGACGAGCGAGTCGACCACCCCGGTCAACTCGGCACCCGCCTCGCTGGTCCACTGCGGGTCGAGCGGGTCGAGGCCGAGGACGCCGAGCATCCCGCGTACCCGGGTCAGGGCCGACGCCACCGCGGCGTCGTCGCCGGCCGACAGCGCGGCGTTGCCCTCGCGTACGGTGTCGTGCGCCACGGCGAGTGCCCGGGAGGTGTTCAGGTCGTCGTCCATCGCCTCGACGAACTCGGCCGGCAGGTCCCTGCCCGGCTCCCCCGCGCCGACCCGCTCGGACGCGCGCTGCACGAAGCCCTCCAGCCGGCGGTAGCCGGCGGCGGCCTCCTGGAGCGCCTCGTCGGAGTAGTCGATCGCGGAGCGGTAGTGCGGCGCGGTGATGTAGTAGCGCAGCTCGACCGGCCGGACACCCTTGGCGACCAGCGCCTCCACGTTGAGCACGTTGCCCAGCGACTTCGCCATCTTCGTGCCGCCGAGGTTGAGCAGGGCGACGTGCATCCAGTGGCCGGCGAAGCCGAACCCGGCGGCGCGCGACTGGGCGATCTCGTTCTCGTGGTGCGGGAAGATCAGGTCGAGACCGCCGCCGTGGATGTCGAACTCCTCGCCGAGGTAGCGCCAGCACATGGCGGAGCACTCGATGTGCCAGCCGGGGCGGCCGGGGCCCCACGGCGAGGGCCAGGACGCCTCCGCCGGCTCGTCGGGCTTGGCGCCCTTCCACAGCGCGAAGTCGCGGGGGTCGCGCTTGCCGCGCGCCGGGGCGTCGTCGGCCGGCTCCATCGCGTCGACCCGCTGGCCCGACAGTGCGCCGTAGGCCGGGTACGACCGGACGTCGAAGTAGACGTCACCGCTGCCGTCCTCCGCCGGGTACGCGTGGCCCTTGTCGATCAGGAGCTTGATCAGCTCGTGCATCTCCGGGATGTGGCCGGTGGCGCGCGGCTCGTACGTCGGCGGCAGCACCCCGAGGGTCACGTAGTCCCGGGCGAGCCGGCGCTCGTTGGCGTAGGCGATCGCCCAGAACGGCTCACCGGCTTCGACGGACTTCACCAGGATCTTGTCGTCGATATCAGTGACATTGCGGATGAACCGGACGTCATACCCGGAACGGATCAGCCACCGCCGCAGCACGTCGTAGTTGACGCCGCCGCGAAGGTGTCCGATGTGCGGTCCACCCTGCAGGGTGAGGCCACACAGATAGACCCCCACCCGGCCGGGGGTCCGCGGGACGAAGTCCCGCACCGTGCGGGTCGCGGTGTCGTACAGCCTCAACGTCACATCTGTCAGGGTAGCCGCCGGGCCACCGCCGCCGGTGACCCCCACGACCGACGCGGGACGGAACCGGTACACACGCGCGAGGTCGTCCACGTAGATTCTGCCCGTGGCAACGGAGACTGCGCAGACACTCGACCGCGGACTACGGCTGCTGCACCTGGTGGCCGAGGCGCCCGGCGGGCTGACCGTGACCGAGGTCGCAGCGCGGCTGGGAGTCGGCCGGGCGGTGGTGTACCGGCTCGCCACCACGCTCGCCGAACACGGCATGATCCGCCGGGACCCGGCCGGCCGGCTGCGGTTGGGCGCCGGCGTACTGCACCTCGCCCGGCGGGCGCAGCCGCTGGTGGCCGACGCGGCGCTGCCGTCGCTGCGGCGGCTCGCCGAGCAGGTCGGCGCGACCGCCCACCTGACGGTCGCCGAGGGCGGCGAAGGGTTCGCGCTGGCCGTCGTCGAACCGAGCTGGACACAGTTCCACGTCGCCTACCGGACCGGATCGCGGCACCCGCTGGAACGGGGTGCGGCGGGGCGGGCGATCCTCGCCGGGCGTACCGGCGCCTACGGGTACGTGACGAGCGCCGGCGAACTGCAGTCCGGCGCGTACGGGGTCGCCGCTGCCGTGCCGGGCGTCGACGGGCTGGAGGCGAGCGTCGGCGTGGTGGCGCTGTCCGCGCTCGAGGTGGACGTGGTCGGACCGCGGGTGGTGGCGGCCGCGGCGGCCGTGGCCGAGGCGCTGTCCTAGGACTGGTCGGCCGCCGGGCGGGTCATGGCGAGGACGTCCAGGACCCGGTCGAGGTCCGCCTCGCTGATCTTCCCGCTCTCGACGTGACCTCGCTCGATCACCACCTGGCGGATCGTCTTGCCTTCGGCCAGCGCCTGCTTGGCGATGGCAGCGGCCTCGTCGTAACCCAGGTACCGGTTGAGCGGCGTGACGATCGAGGGTGAGCTCTCGGCGTACGTCCGGCAGACCCCGGCGTTGGCGGTCAGCCCGGTCACCGTCCGGTCGGCGAGCAACCGGCTGACGTTCGTCAGCAGCCGGATCGACTCCAGCAGGTTGCGGGCGATCACGGGCAGCATGACGTTGAGTTCGAAGTCGCCCTGCGACCCGGCGAACGCCACCGCCGCGTCGTTTCCGTACACCTGCGCGCAGACCTGGCGGATCGCCTCGGGGACGACCGGGTTCACCTTCCCCGGCATGATCGACGAGCCGGGCTGCAGGTCGGGGATGGCGAGCTCACGCAGCCCGGCGCGGGGACCCGAACCCATCCACCGGATGTCGTTGGCGATCTTGTACAGGCCGGCGGCGATCGTCCGGAGCTGCCCGGACGCCTCGACGAGGCCGTCCCGGGCGCCCTGTGCCTCGAAGTGGTTGCGCGCCTCGGTCAGCGGCAGCCCGGTCTCGTGGGCGAGCCGCTCGATCACCAGCCGGGCGAACCCGGGCGGGGTGTTGATCCCGGTACCGACGGCGGTGCCGCCGAGCGGAAGCTCCGCGATCCGCCCGAGGCTGGCCTGCAACCGCTCGACGCCGTAGCGCATCTGTGCCGCGTACCCGGAGAACTCCTGCCCCAGGGTGACCGGTGTGGCGTCCATGAGATGGGTACGCCCCGCCTTGACCACGGAGGCGAACTCCGCCGCCTTGGCCTCCAGCGCGTCCGCCAGGTGGTCGAGCGCCGGGATCAGGTCCCGCGCGACCGCCTCGGTCGCCGCGAGGTGCACCGAGGACGGGAAGACGTCGTTGGACGACTGGGACGCGTTCACGTCGTCGTTGGGGTGCACGCTGACGGCCAGGCGGGTGGCCGCCAGCGACGCGAGCACCTCGTTCATGTTCATGTTCGACGACGTGCCGGAGCCGGTCTGGAACACGTCCACCGGGAAGTGGTCGTCGTGCTGGCCGGCGGCCACCTCCCCGGCAGCGGCGATGATCGCGTCGGCGACCGTGCGATCGACCACCCCGAGTTGGGCGTTGACGGCCGCCGCGGCGGCCTTGATCTGCGCGAGGGCCCGGATGTGGCGGCGCTCCAGCCGGCTGCCGGAGATCGGGAAGTTCTCCACCGCCCGTTGGGTCTGCGCCCGGTACAACGCGTCGGCGGGGACGCGCACCTCACCCATCGTGTCGCGCTCGACGCGGAAGTCCACCATGCTCCCTATCGTGCCCACCCGGAGGTCCGGCGAACCGCGAGACGTTCCCGGCGGGCCGTCAGGCGCCCAGCCGGTGCGCGGCCTCGTCGGCGGCGGCGCGCGGCGACGGTACCCGCATTCGGCGCAGGCCGGAATCGAGATCGGCCAGCCGGCGCTCGACGTCGGCCCGCTCCGGCACACCGAGCTCGGCGAACAGCACCTGCGCGATCTCCCAGTGCTCGCGGGCCCGACCCGGGTCGGCGCCCTCCCAGGCGTCGCCCAGGCCGGCGTGCGCCCGGGCCCACTGGTACCGGTCGCCGGCCCGTTCGGCCTGGGCGATGGCGCGTTCGTGCAGCTGCCGGGCCTCTTCGGTCTGTCCGGCGGCACTGAGCGTGGTGCCCAGATCGTTGCGGATCTGGCACTCTCCGGCGAGGTCGCCGACCGTCCGCATCAGCTCCAGCGCCTGCCGGTGCGCGGCGATGGCCTCGGTGTGCCGGCCCCTGCCGCGGTAGGCGTTGCCCAGGTCGGAGAGGGTCTCCGCGGCCCCGTACCGGTTGCCGACCTCCAACTTGAGCTGCCACGCTCGGGTAAGCAGTGCGACCGCGACCGTGAGGTGCCCGAGCCGGACGTGCACCGCGCCGAGGTCACCGAGGGCGACGGCCTGCTGGTACCGGCTTCCGATCGCGCGGGCCGCCGCGAGGTGCCGGCGGTGCTGGTCCAGCGAGTCGGTGTAGTGACCGAGGATCATGTACACGTTGCCGAGGTTGGCCAGCAGCCGGATCATCTCTTCCGCGCCGAGTTCCCCCAGGAGCGCCATCGCCTGCCGGATGTGCTCGACCGCCTCGGCGAACCGTCCCAGCTTGCGGTAGGCCAGGCCGAGGTTGCTCAGCGTGGTCGACTGTCCGACGACATCCCCGAGCCGACGGCGGATCTCCAGCGCCCGGTGGAGCTGAACCACCGCCTCGTCCCACCGACCCTGCCGGCTGTTTCCAGAGGCGAGGTAGTTGTGCGCACTGGCGATCGCCGCCTCGTCGCCGAGCTTGCGCGCCGCGGCCAGCGCCAGCGTCTGGCTTTCGACCAGTTCGCCGGTGTAGCCGTGCAGCCAGAGGTAGACCCACAGGGCACGGGCCAGCTGGAAGACCGCGCGCGACCAGCCCAGCTGCGCGGCGAGCCGGAGGCAGGCGACCACGTTGAGCCGTTCCTGCTCCAGCCAGGCCATCGCCCCCTCTTCGCTACCGAACCGTGGCACCCATCGCGGTGGCGCCGGCAGGTCGAGCCCCTGCCGTGCGTACGCCGGCTCGAGAAGGGCGGTTGCCCGCGCCGTCACGTACAGGTAATGGTCGATCATCCGCCCGGTCGCCTCGGTACGCTCGGCCGCGCGGTCGTGGGCCGTCGCCAGTTGCCAGGCGTACTCGTGGAGCAGGTCGTGCAGCCGGTAACGGTGCGCCGTCGGCGCCTCCAGAAGGTGGGCGTCGACGAGGGCTTCGAGGACGTCCTGCGCGGCATCGGCGTCGAGGTCGGCCAGCGCGGCGACGGCGTGGACGCAGAAGGAGTTCGGCGGGTGCAGACCGAGCAGCCGGAACACCCGCTGGGCGGTCTCGTCGAGGTGCTGGTGCGACAGCGCGAACGCCGCCGCGACGGTGCGCCCCTCGGCGGCGAGTTCGGTCAGCGGGTCGTCGGCCCGGCGCAGCCGGTCGGCCAGGTCGGCGACCGTCCAGGACCGGCGGTGGGTCAGCCGGGCCGCGGCCAGCCGCAGCGCCAGCGGCAGGTACCCGCACAGCCGGGCCACCTCCGCCGCCGCTTCCGGTTCGGCGTCGACCCGGTCGCCGACCACCCGGGCCAGCAGCCGTACCGCCGCGGCCGGTTCGAGCACGTCGAGTGACAGGTGGTGCACCCCGTCCAGCCCCCACAGCCGGCGCCGGCTCGTGATCAGGGTGAGTACCCGCGAACCGCCCGGCAGCAGCGGCGCCACCTGTGCGGAGTCAGCGGCGTTGTCGAGGACGACCAGTGCCCGGCGGGTGGCCAGCTCACTGCGCCACAGCGTGACCCGCTCGTCGAGCCCCTCGGGGATTCCGCGGGCTGGTATGCCCAACTGCCGCAGCAGCGCGTCCAGGGCGTCGGCCGGGTCGACCGGCGCCTGCTCGCTGTGGCCGTGCAGGTCGATGAAGAGCTGCGCGTCCGGGTACCGCTCGGCGACCCGGTGCGCCACGTGCACCGCGAGGCTGGTCTTGCCGGTACCCGCCATGCCGTCGATGACCTCGATGACCGGAGTCGCCGGGCCGGCCTGCGGGTCGTCCGGCACGACGCCGAGCAGTCGGGCGACCGACTCCTCCCGGCCGGTGAAGTCGACGACGTCGCGGGGCAGGGCGTGCCGGGGCGCCGGCCGCGGCGGGGGCGGGTCCGGCGCGGGCCGCTGCACCAGTAGGTCCGGATCGCGGTTGAGGATGCGCCGGTGCAGCTCCTGAAGCTGCGGGCCGGGCTCCAGACCCAGCTCCTCGGCGAGCGCCTCGCGGCCCTGCCGGTACACGGCGAGCGCGTCGGCCTGCCGGCCCACCCGGTACAGCGCGAGCATGAGCTGGCCGCGCAGCCGCTCCCGGACCGGGAAGCGTTCGACCAGGTCGGTCAGCTCGCCGAGCAGCTCGTGGGCCAGCCCGAGCCGCAGCTCGACGTCGATGCAGTCCTCCAGCGCGGCCGAGCGCTGCTCCTCCAGGCCGGCGGCGCCGATCTCGACCGGCCGGCTGCCGATGCCGGCCAGGGCCGGGCCGCGCCAGAGGGCGAGCGCGGCGCGGAGCTGGGTGCGGGCCTCCTCCAGCCGGCCGGCCGCTACGGCCTCCCGGCCGCGGGTCACCCGCTGGGCGAAGACCAGGGAGTCGAGGTCGGCGGCGGCGACGCGGGCGACGTAGCCGGCCGGGTCGGTGACGATGACCTCGTCGTCGATGCCTTTCTGACGGAGAGCGCGGCGCAGTCGTGAGACGCAGCTGTGTACCTGAGCCCGCATCGTCGGCGGCGGCGCGATCCCCCACACCGCCTCGGCCAGCCGTTCGACCGGCACGACCTCGCCTGCGTAGAGCAACAGCATGGCCAGCGCGGTGCGCTCCCGGCCGGCCCCCAGTGTGGTCTCCGTCTGCCCTACCTGGATCCGCAGCGGACCCAGGATGCCAAAACGCATGCCTTCTCCTGCCCGGGCAATCGCTGTTCGTAAGTATGCCGAACGGCTGACAGTACCCATGACCGGACACCTGCGATCAATCACATTTCGTACTGACAGACGGCGGTTATCCGTCCCGACCCGGTCACCCGTCGCGCTTCCGGGGCACCATCCCGGAGCCGTCAGCGGCCCGCACGACAGGGCGGTGAGCCTGCCCGGAAGGCCGGTGAGCGGCCTGGTAGGCCAATGAGAGGGAAACGGCAGCGGTCTGCGGCAGACTGTCCACAACGAGCTGAGCTGCTGGCTTCGCGCGTAAGCGAACCGGGGAGGTTGCCAGCGCGCTCGCCGTGTCAGTGATCCGACGCAGTGGCGGACGTCGGATCACCCGAATGGCGGTGGTGCCGGCAGTTCCCTCCCATGGCGCCGGCACCACTCCCATTACCCGGGATCCCGTTCTCCGGAATTTCCCGCCCGGGATCCCACTATTCGGAACATGCGGCCGGTCAGCGCCTGCCGATGGTCAGCACGGGCTGGCTGGTCTCGGCGAAGAAGTCGTTGCCCTTGTCGTCGACCACGATGAACGCCGGGAAGTCGACGACCTCGATCTTCCAGATCGCCTCCATGCCCAGCTCGGGGTACTCCAGGACTTCGACGTGCTTGATGCAGTCCTGTGCCAGGCGGGCGGCCGGGCCACCGATGGAGCCGAGGTAGAACCCGCCGTACCGCTGGCAGGCCTCGGTGACCTGCTTGGACCGGTTGCCCTTGGCCAGCATCACCATCGAGCCGCCCGCTGCCTGGAACTTCTCCACGTAGGCGTCCATCCGGCCGGCCGTCGTCGGCCCGAACGAGCCGGAGGCGTACCCGTCGGGGGTCTTCGCCGGGCCGGCGTAGTAGACGGCGTGGTCGCGCAGGTAGTCGGGCATCGGCTCGCCGGCGTCCAGCCGCTCGGCGATCTTGGCGTGAGCGATGTCCCGGGCGACGACCAGTGGCCCGGTCAGCGACAGCCGGGTCTTGACCGGGTACTTCGCGAGTTCCGCGCGGATGTCGGCCATCGGGCGGTTGAGGTCGATGTGGACGACGTCGCCCTCGGTGTCGGCCTCGGTGACGTCGGGCAGGAACCGCGCCGGGTCGGTCTCCAACCGCTCCAGGAAGACACCCTCGGCGGTGATCTTGCCCAGGGCCTGCCGGTCGGCCGAGCAGGAGACCGCGATCGCCACCGGGCAGGAGGCGCCGTGCCGGGGCAGCCGGACCACGCGCACGTCGTGGCAGAAGTACCGGCCACCGAACTGGGCGCCGATGCCGAAGTTGCGGGTCAGCTCCAGCACCTCGGCCTCCAGCTCGAGGTCGCGGAAGCCGTGCGCGGTCATGTCACCGCTGGTCGGCAGGTTGTCGAGGTACTTCGCCGAGGCGTACTTGGCGGTCTTGAGCGCGTACTCCGCGCTGGTGCCGCCGATCACGATCGCCAGGTGGTACGGCGGGCACGCGGCGGTGCCGATCAGTCGCAGCTTCTCCTCCAGGAACTGCATCATCCGCTTCGGATTCAGCAGCGCCTTGGTCTCCTGGTACAGGTAGCTCTTGTTCGCCGAGCCGCCGCCCTTGGCCATGAAGAGGAACTTGTACGCGTCGTCGCCCTCGGCGTAGATCTCGATCTGCGCCGGCAGGTTGGACCCGGTGTTCTTCTCGTCCCACATGGTCAGCGGGGCGAGCTGGGAGTACCGGAGGTTGAGCCGGGTGTACGCGTCGTACACGCCGCGCGCGATGGCCTCCTCGTCGCGGCCGTCGGTGAGCACGAACCGACCGCGCTTGCCCATCACGATGGCGGTACCGGTGTCCTGGCACATCGGCAGCACCCCGCCGGCCGCGATGTTCGCATTGCGCAGCAGGTCGAGCGCGACGAACCGGTCGTTCGGCGACGCCGCCGGGTCGTCGATGATCGACCGCAACTGGGCCAGGTGCGCCGGCCGCAGGAAGTGCGCGATGTCGTGCATCGCCTCGTCGGTGAGGCGGGTCAGCGCCGCCGGCTCGACGTTGAGGAACCGGCGGCCGCCGGGGCCGTCGACGATGTCGACACCATCGGTGGTGACCAGGCGGTACTCGGTCTGGTCCGGGCCGAGAGGAAGCAGGGGCGCATATGCGAACTCGGGCATGAGCGCGAGCGTAACGCCGCTGTCACCGTGCTCCGTCACAACTGCCGGCACGTTGTGGTCTCACGGTGTGTCGAAGACCACAGCTTCTCGGACGTTGTGGCGATCATGGGCCGACAGTCGGGAGTCGGCGGCAATCCACGGCGGCAGCGTTCACGGGTCGGTGGTGAACCGCAGTACCCCGACCGTACGTCCCCGGGCCACGACCAGCCCGGCCGGCCCGGCACCGAGCACCGAGGCCTGCGTCTCGACGTCGACCACGCCGGCCCCGCCGGCCCGGTCGTACGCCCGTAGTCGGCCGGCGGCGCGATCGGCGACGACGACCGCGTACCGGGTGAGCGTGACGTCACCGGCGACCCGCCGGGCCCACCTCGTACCGCCACCGTCCAGGCTGACCAGCGCGACCGCCGCGCCCGCACGGACCACGGCGTCCCGGCCGTCGATGGCCGGCACCGTCTCCCCCGGCGCGCCCACCCACACGTCCCGCCCGTCCACCGTGGACACCACCGCCGCCCGGCCGTCGTCGCGGGTGGCGAGGAGCACCCGCCCCGCCCCGGTCGGGTCGCGGCGCTGTTCACAGCCGGCGCCGGAGGCGGTGCCGGGGTCGTACCCGTCCGTGCGCCACACGACGCGGCCGCCGGCGGGGTCGCGGGCCTCGACGGTGTACCGGCAGCGCCCGCCGGCGCGCTCCGCCGACGAGCGGATGACCCGCCCGCCCAGCACGGTCACCCGGGTCGCGGCGGTGGGCTTCTGGGCCCGCAGCCGGCTACCGGTGGCGGTGTCCACGACCTCGATCCGCCCGTCGACCGGCAGACCCAGCAGCGGCGGCAGGTCTCCGCCCGCCGCCCGGACCCCGGCCAGCAGCCGCGCGCCGGGCGGGAGGGCGGTGGTCCAGCGCGCCGCGCCGTCGGTGGTCGACCGCGCCGACAGCGCGCAGTCCCGGCCGGCCGGGCAGGCCAGCGAGAGCAGCGCGTCGCGGTAGGCCCAGACCCCGATCCCGGGGTCGTGCCAGCGCACGCCGCCCGATACCGGGTCGACCACGTCGTAGCCGCCGTCGCGGCCCCGGCCGAGGACGACAGCCGCCGCGGCGCCGTCCCCGGCGACGGCGACCCAGTGCGCCTCCCGGCTCCACAGCGGCCGCCCGTCGGACGCGTCGTGCACCTCCGCCCCGCTCCGGGTACCGAACACGACCGCGCTCCCCGCGACCGCCGCCGTCGTCGGCTGGTCGCCGAGGCGGCGCTGCCAGGCGGCCTCCGGTGTGGAGAGGGAGCCGAAGCGGGCCAGCGAGTCCGTCAGGGTCCGGCCGGCCGTCGGCAGCGGGTTCCGGTCGGTGACGATGAGATAGGTGAGGACCAGCGCCACGACGCCGACGAGCGCGAAGAACGCCTGGATCCGGCCGAGCGCCCGCCCCGTGGTCACGTGATCCCTCAGGCCCGCCGGCACTCAGCTACGTCTATCCCTGCCACGCCGCAACGGTAGCCACCCTCCATGATCGGCACAATGGCACACTGGTACCCGTGACGAGGGCACACTGGTAGCCGTGACGAGCCGGCCGTACACGCTGCTCAGCTGTGCCGTCTCCATCGACGGCTACCTCGACGACACCAGCCCCGAGCGGCTCCTGCTGTCCAACGAGGCCGACTTCGACCGGGTCGACGAGGTACGTGCCGGCTGCGACGCGATCCTGGTCGGCGCGAACACGATCCGCCGCGACAACCCCCGCCTGGTCGTCCGGGCCCCGGACCGGCGGGCCGCCCGGGTGGCCCGCGGGTGGGCACCCGACCCGGTCAAGGTGACCGTCACCGCCGGTGGCGACCTCGACCCCGCCAGCCGGTTCTTCACCGCCGGAGAGTCCGAGAAGCTGGTCTACTCGCCGGCCCCACCGGCCCGGCTCGCCGGCGTGGCGACCCTCGTCCCCGCGCCGGACCTGCGCGCGGTCCTCGCCGACCTGGCCGCGCGCGGCGTACGTCGGCTGATGGTGGAGGGCGGGGCGACCGTCCTGGCCGACCTGATCGCCGCGGACCTGGCCGACGAGCTGCACCTGGCCGTCGCCCCCCGCTTCGTCGCCGACCCCGGTGCGCCCCGCTTCACCGGCGCCCCGGGCCGGACCGCCCTGCTGGTGGACGTCACCGACCTCGACGGCGTCGCCGTCCTGCGGTACCTGCTGTCCCGGGCGGCCGTCGACCGGCACTGGCTGGGCGTCGCGATCGCACAGGCGCGGCGCTGCCCGCCGTCGCGGACGGCGTACTCGGTGGGTGCGGTCATCGTCGACGCGGCGGGCCGGGAGATCGCCCGGGGGTACTCGCGGGAGACCGACCCGGCCGTGCACGCCGAGGAGGCGGCACTGGCCAAGGCCGACCCGGGCGATCCGCGGCTGGCCGGCGCCACGATCTACAGCTCGCTGGAACCGTGCAGCGTCCGCCGGTCCCGCCCGGCCTCGTGCGCCGCGCTGATCCGGGCGGCCGGGATCCCGCGCGTGGTGTACGCCTGGCGCGAGCCGGTGCTGTTCGTCGACGGACACGGGGCGGAGGAGCTGGCCGGTGCCGGCGTCGAGGTGGTCCAGGTGGCCGACCTGGCGGCCGAGGCCCGGGCCGTCAACGCCCACCTGCTGCCCGGCCCGCCGCCCTGACCCCGCCGCCCCTCCCGACCCTCCCGACCCTCATCCGTGATCGCGGAAACTGTTCCGTCCGGAAGCACGGACAGGTCTCCGTGATCATGAAGAAGACGGGGAAGCGGGGGCGGCGGCTTCGTGGACGAGCGGGAGGGTCCGGTACGGGATCTGCTCGGCGAGCGCGATGATCGTCGAGGCCCGCACGATCCCCTCGTACCCGACGACCCGGTCGATCACCCGCTGGAGGTCGGTGTTGGAGCGCGCCACGATCCGGCACAGCACGTCGGCGGAGCCGGTGATCGTGTACGCCTCCAGGACCTCGGGGATCTCGCCGAGGTGGGCGGCGACCGGGTCGTGCCCGTAGCGCTGGCTGATCTCCAGCGTGACGAACGCGGTCACCCCGTACCCGAGCCCGGCGGGGTCGATCTCCGGACCGAACCCGCGCACCACCCCGCGCTCCACGAGCTTGTCGAGCCGGGCCTGGACGGTGCCCCGCGCCACCCGCAACCGGCGCGAGCACTCCAGGACGCCGATGCGCGGCTCGGCGGCGAGCAGCGCGAGCAGGCGCGCATCGAGCGCGTCTATGGACAAGTTGACCACCTCGAGACCGGCTTGACCCGACGATCTGTACAAGCTGACCACCGAGAATAGTTCCTGTTGCCCAGTGGCGGCGGCTGACTGACCCTGTGTGCAACCGCACACGGGAGGAGTCAACGATGACCCAGGCGATCGACCGCCCCGAGATCACCGACGACAGCACCGAGACCGACCGGCTCGTCGGCGCCGTCGCCCACGACATCGCCACCGACCCCTTCCCCGTCAAGGGGCTCGACCACGTCCGCTTCTACGTCGGCAACGCCAAGCAGGCGGCGCACTACTACTCGACCGCGTTCGGCATGACCTGCGTGGCGTACCGGGGCCCGGAGCAGGGCTACCGCGACCACGCCGAGTACGTGCTGACCTCCGGATCGGCCCGCTTCGTGCTCGTCGGCGGGGTGCACGCCCAGGCCGAGGCGACCCAGCACTACGCCCGGCACGGCGACGGCATCGTCGACATCGCCCTGGCGGTACCCGACGTCGACGCCGCGTACGCGTACGCGCTCGCGCAGGGCGCCACCGGTCTGGAGCCCCCGCACGACCTGACCGACGGGCACGGCACCGTCCGGGTCGCGGCGATCGCCACGTACGGCGAGACGCGGCACACGCTCATCGAGCGGTCGGGGTACAGCGGACCGTTCCTGCCCGGCTTCGTCTCCCGTGAGCCGATCGTGCGGCGCGACCCGGCCGGGCCGAAGCGGTACTTCCAGGCCGTCGACCACATCGTCGGCAACGTGGAGCTGGGCCGCATGGACGAGTGGGTCGAGTTCTACAAGCGGGTCATGGGCTTCACCAACATGGCCGAGTTCATCGGCGACGACATCGCCACCGACTACTCGGCGCTGATGAGCAAGGTCGTCGCCAACGGCACCCGCAAGGTGAAGTTCCCGCTCAACGAGCCGGCGATGTCGCAGCGAAAGTCGCAGATCGACGAGTACCTGGAGTTCTACGGCGGCCCGGGCGCGCAGCACATCGCGGTCGCCACCAACGACATCATCGCCAGCGTCGACGCGATGCGCGCGGCCGGCGTGGAGTTCCTGGACACGCCCGACTCGTACTACGACGACCCGGAGCTGCGGGCCCGCATCGGCGAGGTCCGGGCACCGATCGAGGAGCTGAAGGCGCGCAAGGTCCTGGTCGACCGGGACGAGGACGGGTACCTGCTGCAGATCTTCACCGCGCCGGTGCAGGACCGCCCGACCGTCTTCTTCGAGCTGATCGAGCGGCACGGTTCGCTGGGCTTCGGCAAGGGCAACTTCAAGGCCCTGTTCGAGGCCATCGAGCGGGAGCAGGAGCGCCGCGGCAACCTGTAAGACTGTCTGGGTGACGCACCCCGAACAAAGCCAGCCTGCGGCGCCGCTGCCCGGGCCAGGTCACACCTGGCCCGGGCAGCCGGCGGTGGGCGCCGGCCCGGCGGCCCCCGGCTACGGGCCGCCGCCCGGATACCCGCCACCCGGCTACGGGCCGCCGCCTGGATACCCGCCGCCCGGCTACGCCGTACCGCCGCCCGCGGATCCCCGCTACGCCTACCCGCCGGGCGGTTTCCGGTACCCGGTTCCGGTCGCTCCCGGCGGCGCACCGCTGGCCGAGCCCTGGCAGCGGCTGGTGGCGTACCTTCTCGACTCGCTCATCCTGGGCGCGGTGCTGTTGATCCCGATGCTGCTGGTGTTCGCCGGCCTGTTCGTGCCGTTCTTCAGCGCGATCGACGCGAACTCCGCTCCGCTGAACCCGGCCCGACTGTTCCTGCTCGAGGTGCTGGCGCTGGCGATCATCGTGCCGCTGCAGATCGTCGCGTCGTACGTCTACTACGTACGCATGCACCACAGGTCGGGCCAGACGGTCGGCAAGCGCGTCATGAAGATCCGGGTGGTCCGCACGGTCGACGGCGACCGGATCGACCTTCGCGCCGCTCGGCGCCGCTGGCTCGTACAGCACGTGTCGGGGATCGTCGCGTCCTACTTCAACCTCGCCGACTCCCTGTGGCTGCTCTGGGACCAGCCGTACCGGCAGTGCCTGCATGACAAGGCCGCCGAGACCGTCGTGGTAAAGGTGACGATGTGAGCGCGATCGAACCGGGCTGGTACAAGGACCCCGCCGAGCCCACGACCCAGCGGTACTGGGACGGCGACGGGTGGATCGGCGAGCCGTTGCCGGCCGACGCCACCCCGCCCCCGGGGCCGCCGCCGGCGGCGCCCGAACGCCCCGCCGCCGGCGAGCACCCGGCGGAGCCGGAGCACCCGGCGGAGCCGGAGCACCCGGCGGAGCCGGAGCGCCCGGCAGCCGCCGACCGGCCGGTTCCGGGCGGTACGCCGCCCCCGGCCGGACCGCCGATCCCGCCGGCCTGGCCGCCGGGAGCGACACCACCGGGAGCGACACCGCCCGGCCCTGGTGGGGGGCCGCAGGGAACTGGCGGGGCGCCGGGAGCGGCGTGGTCGCCGGTACCGCCCGGTGCGTCCTGGCCGCCGCCGGGAGTGCCGCTGCCTCCGGGGACCCAGCCGCCACCCGGCTACCCGGTGCACCCCGCGTACGCCCGGCTCTTCGCGCCACCGCCGCGCCCGCACGGGTACCCGCTCGCCGACCCCGGGCGGCGGCTGGCCGCCCGGCTGATCGACATCGCCGTCCTCCTGGTGATCAACGCCCTGGTCAACGGCTGGTTCATCTACCAGTTCTGGCAGGAGTTCTGGCCCTGGTACCGGACGGTCTGGCAGCGCGTGCAGGCGCACCTGCCCTACGAGGACGTGCCCCAGCCGCAGAACATCCAGAGCCTCACCTTCACCATCACGGCCATCGCCGCCGCGCTGTGGTTCGCGTACGAGGTGCCGGCGCTGGCCAACAGCGGGCAGACGCTCGGCAAACGGCTGCTCGGGATCAAGGTGCTGCGCATGGAGGCCGACGGCCCGCTCGGGTTCGGGCGCGCCTGGCGCCGCTGGAACCCGATGGGAGTGGCGACCCTGCTGTGGACCTGCTGCGGCATCGGGTTCGTCATGCAGTTCATCGACTGCCTGTTCGTCGCCATCAACCAGCCACTGCACCAGGCCCTGCACGACAAGTCCGCGGCCACCGTGGTGGTTGACGTCACTCCTGAGAAGAACGGCACCCCCGACAAGAGCGGAGAAATGACATGAGCGGCCTCACCCGGCCCGACCTCGACGCGCTGCCCAGCTACGTCCCCGGACGCAGCGTCCCGGGCGCGATCAAGCTGGCCAGCAACGAGGTGCCGTACGGCCCGCTGCCCGGCGTGGTGGAGGCGATCGCCGAGGCCGCCGCCGGGGCGCACCGGTACCCCGACATGGGCGTGGTCGCGCTGCGCGAGGCGCTCGCCGAGCGGTACGGCGTCGACCCCGACCGGATCGCCACCGGATGCGGTTCGGTCGCGCTGGCCGAACACCTCGCCCGCGTCACCTGCCTGCCCGGTGACGAGATGCTGTACTCGTGGCGCTCCTTCGAGGCCTACCCGATCATCGCCGCGACCACCGCCGCCGCCAGCGTCCGGGTGCCCAACACGGCCGGGCACGCGCACGACCTGCCCGCCATGGCGGCCGCGATCACCGACCGGACGCGCCTGGTGCTGGTCTGCAACCCGAACAACCCGACCGGTACCGCGATCCGCCGCCCCGAGCTGGAGGCGTTCCTCGACGCCGTACCGGAGAACGTGCTGGTCGTGCTCGACGAGGCGTACCGGGAGTTCGTCACCGACCCGCAGGTACCGGACGGGCTGGAGATCGCCGGCGACCGGCCCAACGTGGTCGTGCTGCGCACGCTGTCCAAGGCGTGGGGGCTCGCCGGCCTGCGCATCGGGTTCCTGGTGGCACCGCCCGAGGTGGCGGCCGCGGTCCGCAAGATCGTGACGCCGTTCTCCACCTCCAGCGCCGCCCAGGCCGCCGCGTTGGCCGCGCTGCGCCAGGCCGACGAGATGCGGCGCCGGGCCGACCAGGTGGTCGCCGAGCGCGAGCGGCTGGTCCCGGCGCTGCGGAAGCTGGGCGCGGACGTACCCGACAGCCAGGCCAACTTCGTGTGGCTGCCGCTGGGCGACAGGGCGGTGGACTTCTCCGCCGCGTGCGAGCGGGCCGGTGTGATCGTGCGCCCGTTCGCCGGTGACGGGGTCCGCGTCACCGTCGGCACCCCGGAGGAGAACGACACGTTCCTGGCCGCCGCTGAGGCCGCCCTCGCCTGAGCGCGGTCCCCGTCACGCCGCCTTGATCGTCACAACGTGCCGGAAGTTGTGGTCATAGCACCTCGCCATGGCCACAACTTCCCGGAAGTTGTGACGATCAAGGGCTGACCGGTGGCAGGATCCGGCCCACGACCTCGCCGAAGCCGATCACCGCGCCGTCCGGGCCGGGCGCGGTCGCGGTCAGGGTCACCGTGTCACCGTCCTCCAGGAACGTGCGCGTACGGCCGTCCGCCAGCGTCACCGGTTCGGCGCCGCCCCAGGTCAGCTCGATGAACGAGCCGACCTCGTCGCGCCGTGGCCCGGAGACCGTGCCCGAGGCGTACAGGTCGCCGGCGCGCACCGAGGCCCCGTTGACGGTCATGTGGGCGAGTTGCTGGGCCGGCGTCCAGTACAGACCGGCGAACGGCGGCCGGGACACGGTCGTGCCGTTCCAGACCACCTCGATGCGGATGTCGTACCCGGCCCGGTCGCCGGCCAGGTAGGGCAGGACCGGCGGCGACTGTTCCGGAGCCGGCACCCGGGCCGCGGCGAGCGCGTCGAGCGGTACCACCCAGGCCGACACCGAGGTCGCGAACGACTTACCCAGGAACGGGCCGAGCGGCTGGTACTCCCACGCCTGGAGGTCGCGCGCGGACCAGTCGTTGACCAGGACCGCGCCGAACACGTACTCGGGGAAGTCCTTGGTGCTCAGCGGCGTACCCAGCGCCGACGGCGCGCCGACCACGAAGCCCACCTCGGCCTCGATGTCCAGGCGTTGGGACGGGCCAAAGGTGGGTGCCGGGGCGTCCGGCGCCTTGCGTTGTCCGCACGGGCGCACGATGTCGGTGCCGGACACCACGACGGTGCCGGCCCGCCCGTGGTACCCGATCGGCAGGTGCTTCCAGTTCGGCAGGAGTGGCTCCGAGCCCGGTCGGAACAGCCGCCCGAGGTTGGTGGCGTGCTCTTCGGAGGAGTAGAAGTCGACGTAGTCGCCGACCTCGAACGGTAGCCGGGGCGCCACGTCGGCCAGCGGCAGCACCAGCGCCGTGACGCGGTCGCGGTACGCGTCGTCGGTGAGCAGCTCGCAGAGCCGCTCCCGGACGGCCGTCCAGTGTGGGCGTCCCAGGGACAGGAACGGGTTGAGCGTGCCGGCCTGGAGGGTGCCACGCGCCTCCACCAGGCCGGCGCGCTCCAACGCGGCCAGGTCGAGTACGCGGTCGCCGATCCGCACCCCCAGCCGGGACGAGCCGTCACCGGGGTCGAAGGCGCCGTACGGCAGGTTGGCCACCCCGAACGGGTCGTCGGCGGGCAGGTCGAGCCAGCTCCGCGGCCGGAGTCGAGCGCTCACGTCAGTGCCTCTCTCGGTCGGAAGTCGTCGGGGTCCGGTGGTCGGTGTCCCGCGGGCCGCCGGCGTCCATCGGAAGGAGTCCGAGCGCGCGCAGGTCGGCGAGGGGCTCAGCGATGCTGCAGCTGCCGAAGCCGACCCACAGCGGCCGGGGCCGGTCCAGCCGGGCCCGCACCGCGGTGACGAGCGGGATGGCGTCGCCGGACGCGAGCACCCTGGCCACCTCCGCCGGTACGGCACCGTCCACCGCGGCGATCGCGGCGGCCAGGACGTTCAGGAAGCCGTGGTGGACGAAGCCGGTCTCCGGGTCGGTGTGCCGGAGCGCGTGGTGCAGGCCGGCGGTCAGCTTGAACGGCAGCTCGCGGTCCCGGCAGGCGCAGATGACCGCGGCGAGCTCCACCGGGGTCGGGAACAGCTCGGCCGCGAGTCCTCCGGTACGGAACTTCGGCGCCACCGGCGTTCCGGCGGCCCGCGCCTCGGCGAGGGTGTCCAGCGCGGCCGTGAGGCCCCAGGTCAGCGGGATCTCCGCGTACGTGGTGAGCCCGGCCCGGTCGACCAGCGCGAGCAGGTCGCGCAGGCCGGGCTGCGGGTCCTCACCGCGTTTGGCGACGGGTACCTCGATCTGGCGGACGGCACGTCCGGAGTCGAGCACCCGGGTCACGGGCTCGAGCTCGCCGACGACCCCGATCGCCACGTCGGCGGGCACGCCGCCGACGTCCTCGGGCGGGACGAGCAGCGGGCCGACCATGGGCGCGTGCCAGGCGGCGCGGTGTTCGCGGTGCGCGGCGACGGCGCCGGCGAGCGGCGCGTTGCCCGGTGGGAATACCGCGGCGTCGTCGAGGAGGCCGGCGAACACCGGGGGTACGGGACGCATTGACACGAGAATTGAACCTAGTAGAGGCTACGAATGGCGGACAATAGTGTTCGATTATCGGACGTCATGCTTCGCAAAGCGGCCAAAGCAGGAGGACGGATATGCCGTACTACCGCAGCGTCGGCGACCTGCCCCGCAAGCGCCATACCCAGTTCCGGCAGCCCGACGGGAGCCTGTACGCCGAGGAACTCATGGGCCAGGAGGGCTTCTCCAGCGACTCCTCGCTGCTCTACCACCGCCACCTCCCCACCGCGATCGTCGCGGCCGAGGAGTTCGTTCCACCGGCCTGGTCACGCATCCCGAACCTGCCCCTCAAGCCCCGCCACCTGCGTACCCACAAGCTCGACCCGGGCGGCGCCGACCCGATCCTGGGCCGGCAGCACCTGCTCGCCAACGACGACTGCCGGATCTCGTACGCCGTCGCCGACCAACCCTCCCCGCTGTACCGCAACGCGATCGGCGACGAGTGCGTGTACGTGGAGTCCGGCCGGGCCCGCGTCGAGTCGGTCTTCGGCGCCCTGGAGGTGGGCGCCGGGGACTACGTGATCATCCCGACTTCGGTCATCCACCGCATCGTGCCGCTCGACGGGCCGCTGCGCACGTTGGTGGTCGAGGCGACCGGACACATCGGACCGCCCAAGCGGTACCTGTCGGTACGCGGCCAGTTCCTGGAGCACGCGCCGTACTGCGAGCGCGACCTGCGCGGACCGGCGGAGCCGCTGCTGGTGGACCAGGCGGACGTGGACGTCTACGTCCAGCACCGGCGCGGCTGGACGACGTTCACCTACGCCAACCACCCGTTCGACGTGGTCGGTTGGGACGGCTGCCTGTACCCGTGGGCCTTCTCGATCCACGACTTCGAGCCGATCACCGGGCGGGTGCACCAGCCGCCGCCGGTCCACCAGACGTTCGAGGGCCCGAACTTCGTGATCTGCTCGTTCGTGCCACGCAAGGTCGACTACCACCCACTGGCGATCCCGGTGCCGTACAACCACCACAACGTCGACTCCGACGAGGTGCTGTTCTACACCGGCGGCAACTACGAGGCGCGCCGTGGCTCGGGCATCGAGCAGGGCTCGATCTCACTGCACCCGAGCGGCTTCACGCACGGGCCGCAGCCGGGGGCCGCGGAACGCGCCATCGGGGTCGACTACTTCGACGAGCTGGCCGTCATGGTCGACACGTTCCGGCCGCTCGACCTGTGCGAGCCGGCGCTGGCGTGCGAGGACACCGGGTACGCCTGGACCTGGGCTCGCCGCCCCTGACCCTCCGCGATCGTGGACACGGGGGCCACCTGTGGCCGGTCCACGTGCCCACGATCTACGCGGTGACCGGGTAGACCAGCGCGGTCGCGATCGCGGCGAGCCCCTCGCCGCGCCCGGTGAAGCCGAGCCCGTCGGTGGTCGTACCGGACAGCCGGACGGTCGCCGCGATCGCCTCGCCGAGCACCGCCTCGGCCTCGGCACGCCGCTTGCCGACCTTCGGCGCGACGCCGACCACCTGGACGGACACGTTGCCGATCTCGAACCCGGCCGCCCGCACCCGGCGCGCCGTCTCGGCGAGCAGGGAGACCCCGGACGCCCCGGCCCACTCCGGCCGGTCGGTGCCGTAGTTGGAGCCGAGGTCGCCCAGGCCCCCGGCCGACAGCAGCGCGTCGCAGGCGGCGTGCGCGACGACGTCGCCGTCGGAGTGCCCAGCCAACCCGTCGACGCCGTCCCACCGCAGACCGGCCACCCAGCAGGCCCGGCCCGGGGAGTACGCGTGCACGTCGGTGCCGACACCGACCAGGGGAACGATCACGACCCGAGGGTACGCAACGAGCCGGGCACCGGCCGCGGGGCGGGTGAAGCGCACCCGCGAACCCGTCGGAGTTCACCTTCTCCGCTTACCCTTGACCTGATGCCTTCCCCTTTCTCGGCCGGCAAGCGGCCGCGCAGCTCCGTGGCCGCCGCCGTGCGGTTCGGCGCGCTGGTCGTACTGGTCGCGGGGCTGGGCCTCGCCACCCTGCTGGCGCATCCGAGCCGGCACGGCCTGCTGCACGCCGCGCACTCCAGCCACCTGGTAGCGCCCCTGATCGCGGTCGTGGGCAGCGCCCTGCTGGTCGCCGCGCTCACCCCTCGTACGTTGCTGTCGTTCGTCGGGGGCGCCCTGTTCGGGACCCTCGCCGGTTCGGCGTACGTACTGATCGGGGTGACCGCGGGAGCGACGCTGTCGTTCTGCATCGGCCGCCTGCTGGGCCGCGACTTCGTGGCCGGTCACCTGCGCGGCCGGTTCGCCCTGATCGAGAGGGCCGTGGCCCGGCGGGCGATGACCTCGGTGATGGTGTCCCGGCTCATTCCGCTCGTCCCGTTCGGCGTCTCCAACTACGCGTTCGGCACCACGTCGGTCCGGTTCGTCCCCTACCTGGCCGGAACGGTGATCGGCGCGATGCCGGCCACGATGGCGTACGCCGCGCTCGGGTCGGCGACGATGCGGAGCGACCCGGCCGGTGCGACGTACGCCGGGATCGCGGTGGGCGCACTGGCGGTCGCCGGCTCGATCGGCACCTTCCTGGTGTGGCGCCGCCGGCCCCGCAGCCGGAGCACTGCCGAGCCGCAGCAGCTGCCGGCCGCCCCACAGGTGCCCGCCGCCGTCGACTGACGCGTCCGGCAGGCCGGAACGAGCCGCTAGTCCGCTTCGACGGTCAGGGACAGCAGGTGCTCGGCGATCACCAGATCGAGCGGCCTTGTGATCTTGAGAGCGGTCTCCTCGCCCGGCACGGTCCAGACCGGTACGCCCAGCTTCTCCGCCATGCCCGCATCGTCGGTGTGGTCGTCGACCGCGGCGGCGTGGGCCTCCACCAGGACCGCCCGGCGGAACCCCTGCGGGGTCTGCACGGCGCGCAGCGCCGACCGGTCCAGCGTCGCCGTCACCTCACCGGTGGGCTGGACATGTTTGATGGTGTCGACGACCGGCAGTGCGGGTATCACCGCGTCATGTCCGTTCCGGACCGCCGCGGCGACCCGTTCGACCAGCTCGGGCGGGGTGAGCGCGCGTGCCGCGTCGTGCACGAGCACGATGTCGTACCGGTCGGGCACCGCCGCGAGCGCGGCGCCGACCGATCGCTGGCGGGACTCACCGCCCGCCACCACGATCAGGTGCACCGCTGGCGTGACCGGTGCGAGCAGGTCACGGACGGCCGTCACCGCGTCGGGCGGCGCCGCCACGACCACACAGCCCACCGACGGGGCCGTGGCCACCCGGCGCACCGCGTGGACCAGCAACGGCTCGCCGCCCAGTGTCCGCAGCGCCTTCGGGGCGCCGGGGCCGAGGCGGACCCCCATGCCCGCAGCTGGAACGAGGACCGCGACGTCACCACGCATACGTTGCTGCGCGGTCACGTCGCGGTCCTCGGTCTACGAAACAGCAGGGTTGGCGGAGGATCAGGCTCCGGTGAGCACCTTGTCGAGGAGCACCTCGGCCTCGTCCTTGGTGCTCTTCTCGGCGAGGGCGACCTCACCGACCAGGATGTCCCGAGCCTTCGCGAGCATCCGCTTCTCACCCGCGGAGAGGCCCCGCTCGCGCTCGCGACGCCACAGGTCACGCACGACCTCGGCGACCTTGAGCGGGTTGCCGGAGGCCAGCTTCTCCAGGTTTGCCTTGTAACGCCGAGACCAGTTGGTCGGCTCCTCGGTGTGCGGAGCACGGAGGACATCGAAGACCTTCGTAAGGCCCTCTTCGCCGACCACCTCACGCACGCCGACGCTCTCGGCGTTCTCGGCGGGCACCCGCACCGTCAGGTCACCCTGAGCGACCCTCAGGACGAGGTACTGCTTCTCCTCGCCCTTGACGATCCGAGTCTCGATTGCCTCGATGAGTGCGGCCCCGTGGTGGGGGTAGACAACGGTCTCGCCGACACTGAAAACCATAGGTTCGAAACCCCTTTCGCTGTGGCTAGCGTAACACGGCGACAGCGCGTAAACCCACCTTGATCTTCGTCGTTAGTGCTGCTCAGAGCACTTGTGAAGCGCCTTTCTACCGCTTGACAGAATGCTGGAAACCTGCATGTGACTGCGCTCCGTGACCATCTGGTAACCCGCCAGGAGTGCAACAGCCATGCGGATTATTCGTCCGACGACCATTGACAGCCGTGACAGGTACCCACTTCAACCATTGTGACCAGGGATTTCTACGGTCAGCCGGTAGGCGTTGGATCCGCGATCACAAGATCTACAAGTTGGCCCCTGGTTTTCCCGGCCCGGAAGGGGGACAGTGGGAGACCAGGCGCAAGGAGTCGGCCATGGGGACGCTCAGCGGTGGGAACAGCGGCGGTTGGCCGCCGGACGAACTGCCCGAACTGCCCCCGGAGTGGGGCCCGGTCGTCATCCCGGATGACGCTTCGGAACTGGCTCGGGAAGCGGCGCAGGTGCGACGTGAACTGCGATGGCGGGCCCGCGAGCGGCGCTGGAGACGACGGCTGCGCCTGCCACCGGCAGATCCCCGACCGGGCGACGAGGACGTGCCGGCGCTGGGCGTACCGCTGCTGGTCATCCTGATCGCAACCATCGCGACCCTGACCAGCCTGTTCGTCATCTCCTGGCCCTCGCGGCCACAGCGGCCCGACCTCCAGCCCACGGCGGTCTCCACGCCGTCGTCCCCGGCGCCCGCCCCGGTCTCCACCGACCAGCGGGCCCCCGGCACGGACGACACCACCACCCCGCACGCGTTCGGCCGACTCCTCCCGGCGTACCGCGACTCCAGCACGACGTGGGCGGCCCTGCGCTGACGGCCCGGCCACCGAGGGTGGCCCCGCCCCGGCCGGGCTGCCGTCGCGGCGGTCCCTGCCCCGGCAGCACGACCCGGACGGGCTCCCCTAGCCGGCCGACAGCAGCGCGACGTACAGCGTCAGGCCGGGCCCGAACGCCAGCGCGACCACCCGGCGCGGCGGGGTCGGCGACCGCCACAGTGTGTCCAGGATCATCAATACCGTCGGCGACGAGCAGTTACCGTGCGTAGCCAAAGTCTCACGTGACGGCGCGATCCGCTCCTCGGACAGTCCCAACCGGTCACGCACGACGTCGAGGATCTTCGGTCCCCCCGGGTGCACCGCCCACCCGTCCACGTCGGACACCGCGAGGCCGTGCCGGGCGAGCAGGTCACGTACCAGCGGGCCGACGTGCTCGGCGAGGACGTCGGGTACCCGCGCCGACAGTCCCATCCGGAATCCCAGGTCGGTCACGTCCCACGTCATGTGGTCCGCGGTGGACGTGTCGGTGACCGCGGTGACCTCGCGGACGGTGTACCCGGCGGCACCGTCCGGGCCGGTCACGTACCCGGCGGCACCGTCCGGGCCGGTCACGTACCCGGCGGCACCGTCCGGGCGGCCGGGCCGTACCACCACGGCCGCCGCGGCGTCGGAGAACAGCGCGTGCGCCACGATCTGCTGCGGGTCCCGGCTCGGCGGCTGCAGGTGCAGCGTGGTCAGTTCCACGCACAGCAGCAGCGCCGGCCGGCCACGACCGGCAACGAAGTCGGTCACCACGCCCAGCCCCGGCAGCGCCGCGTAACAGCCCATGTGGCCGATGAACAGCCGCTGGGTGTGCACAGACATGCCCAGGTCGCGGGCGAGCAGGATGTCCAGGCCGGGCGTGGCGTAGCCGGTGCACGAGCAGACCGCGAACAGCCCGACCTCGGTCGGGTCGAGGCCGGCCGCGGCGAGCGCGCCGGCCGCCGCCTCCTTGCCCAGCGGCAGCGCCTCGACGAGATAACGCTCCATCCTGGCCTTGGTCGACCAGCCGGACACGTCCTCCAGGGCCGGGTTGACCACGCCGTGCCGGGTGACCACGCCGGCGTTGGCGAAGATCCGTTGGGCGAGCCCGCGCTGCACGCCCGCGTAGTGGCCGGCGAAGAAGTCGCGCCACATCTCGTCCTGGCGCAGTGGGGGCGGGTGGGTGACCCGGACAGCGGCGACGGCGGGCCGCGGCTCAGTCATCCTTGCCTTCTACCCATCGGTAACGGTGGCCATGCGGCGGCGCGGCGGTTACGGGCCGGCCTGCCCGCACCGGGGTCACGGGCAGGCGCGCCGGTACGGTGCTCACCGGGCCGCATGCCGGCGCGATGATCACCATCGCGGGCCGGTACCGTCGGAGTCGGGGTCGCCGCCCAGTGCCGCCACCCCCAGCCAGTCGGCGCAGACGTCGGACGTCGCCGGCTGCAACGACCCGCAGCGGGCGTCGCGGTAGAGCCGCTCCAGCGGGTGCCCCCGGCGGCTGGCGCCGGTGCCGGCCGCCTCCAGCATGCTGGCCGCCACCTCGGCCGCGGTCGTACCGGCCAGCAACTTGGCCCGCCACACCCAGCGGTTGGTCTCCGGCTCGCCGGGCGCGGCGTCCACCCGCCGGGCCGCCTCCTCCACCGCGAGCCGGGCGGCCGCGACCGCGGCGTCGGCCCGCCCGATCCGGGCCCGTACGGCGGGCAGGTGCGCCAGCCCGCGCCCGTTGAGGTGCTCGACCGCCGCGTCGACCGCCGCCTGCGCGACCCCGACGTACACCGCCGCATAGCTGGCCACCATCCAGTGCGGCATCAGCTGCGCCACCAGCAGGGCCAGCCCCTCCACCCCGCCGAGCAGGGCGTCGGCCGGGACCGTCGCGTCCAGGTACAGGTCATGCGAGGCGGTGGCGCGCATGCCGAGCGCGTCCCAGGTCGGCTCCACGGTGAGGCCGGCGGTGCCGGCGGGTACCAGGAACTGCGACACCGTCGACGGGTCGGCGGCGCTACGGGCGGCGACCAGGTACGCGTCGGCGTGCCCGGCGCCGGAGACGAACGTCTTGGCACCCTTGATGCGGAAGCCGCCCGCCTCGGCGCTGTACACGGTGGACAGCGCCGACAGCCGGGAACCGGCGCCGCGCTCGCTCATCGCGACCGCGTACCAGGCACCGCCGGCCGCCGCCGCGAGTACCCGGTCGCGGGCAACGAGGAAGCTCTCCGGTACGCCCAGTGCCTCGACGAGGGTGTCCGGGATCCCGGCGAGCGCCCCGGTCACCGAGGCGTGCATGTTGAACACGAGCGCGGTCGCGCCGTTGCCCCGGGCCAGTTCGTGGGCGACGGCCGCGTACCCGGCGAAGCCCGCACCCAGCCCGCCCAGGCGCTCGGGCACCATCAGCCCGAGCAGCCCCGCCTGCCGCAGGTCGGCGAAGTCGTCGGCGGGGAACGCCCCGTCGCGGTCGTGGCCCGCGGCGCGGGCGGCGAAGCGGGGCACCAGCCGGCGGGCGGCCGCCAGCGCGTCGGTCGTCACGAAGCCTCCTTGTTGCCGATCGCCTGGTAGAGCACGCTGGTCGACCAGGTCGGGACCATCGGCGCGGCGCCCCGGCGGGTGACCAGCCAGCGCAGCAGGCCGCGTACCTGCGGGCGCAGGCCACGGGTACGCAGCGCGACCCCGTGCCGGGCGAACTCGGCGACCAGCGCCTTCGGGTCGATGAAGAGGTCGGGGTCGTGGATGCCGGGCGGCGCGCCGCCGGGCATCCGTTCGGCCACCGAGATGGCCAGGAACCGGCACAGCGCCGTGTCGGCGAGGGTGTCGAGCACCACCAGGCCGCCCGGGCGCAGGATCCGGCACACCTCGGACACCGTCGCCGGCAGGTCCGGGACGTGCTCCAGCAGTTCACCCGCGCTGACCACGTCGGCGCAGCCGTCGGCCAGCGGCAACCGGGTCACGTCCGCCCGTACCCCGGTCACGCCGTGCTCGCGGGCCAGGTCGAGGGCGGAGCTGACCAGATCCACGCCGACGTGCCGGTACCCCTTGCCGGTGACGTGCGGGGCGAGCAGGCCGCCGCCGCAGCCGAGGTCGACCAGGACCGCGCCGGGCCGGCGCGCCGGCGGCACCAGCCGGCCCCGGGCCGCGGCGATCCAGGCCAGCATCGCGAACCGACCCTCCGGGCGCCACCACTCGGCCACGAGGTCGTCGTACTGCCGGACGTCGTTGCGGGGGCGGGTGGGCGGCCGCATGACCGCCAGCCTGACACGAAACGATCTGCCCGGCCACACTTACCGCATGCGTTCCGCGCTCGGCCTGCTCAAGGCGTGCCACCCCGAGCCGACCGCCGCGGTCACCGCGGTCGCGGCGCTGCTGGCGCTGGCGACCGGGCGCGGTGCCGTGGGCGCGGCCACGGTCGCCGCCGCCGTGCTCGCCAGCCAGCTCGCCGTGGGTTGGAGCAACGACGCCCTCGACGCGGCGCGCGACGCCGCCGTCGGCCGCACCGACAAGCCCATCGTCGCGGGGACCGTCTCCCGGCGTACCGTCGCCACCGCCGCCGTGATCGCCGCTGCGGCGACGGTTCCGCTGGCGCTGCTGTCCGGTGTACGGGCCGGTTCGGTCGCCGGCGTCGGCCTGGCCGCGGCGCTGCTGTACAACTGGCCGCTGAAGGCCACGGTCGTCTCGGTGCTGCCGTACACGGTGTCGTTCGCCGCGCTGCCGGCGTTCGTGGTGCTCGGGGTGGCCAGCCCGCCCTGGTGGCTGGTCGTCGCCGGGGCGCTGCTGGGCGCGGGCGCCCACTTCGCCAACGTCCTACCCGACCTCGACGACGACGCCCGTACCGGCGTGCATGGGCTGCCGCACCGGCTCGGCGGACAGGTGAGCGCGCTGCTCACCGGCGGTCTGCTGGTCGCCGCGACCGGGGTGCTGGCGTTCGGCCCGCCCGGGCCGCCCGGCTGGGCCGGGGCGGGCGCTTTCGGCGCCGCCACGGTGGTCCTGATCGGCGGCGGATACCTGGCCGCCCGCCGCCCGGCCTCGCGCGTGGCTTTCCGGTCGATGCTGGTCGTGGCCGTCCTCGATGTGATCCTGCTGCTGGCGACCGGCCTGCGGCTGTGAGCCGGCACACGCCCGCGAACCGGTCGGGCCGAAGGTGAGCGGGTCGGCGCCGGGCCGCTGAGAAGGACAACTAGGCTGTACTCCGGCTTGGATTCGGGTTGTCGCCGAGGAGGACCGAAGTGCCGCGCTCCATCACCGGTACGCCGTTGCGTCGTCGCACGTCGCGCATTGCGGCGCTGCTCGCCGCACCCGCGGCTGCCATCTGTTTGCTGTCGGGCTGCAGCGCCGGTCAGGTCGACCAGACCAGCACGATGGTGGCGGCGGTCCCCGGCGTCCAGATCAACTCGAAGCCGAACGGCCAGGCGGCGCTGCGCGACGTCCGGATCGTCTACAACAGCCCCGAGGGGTACCCGGTGGACGGCACCGCGCCGCTGTCGGTGTACATCGCGAACAACAACCCCGGCAAGCCGCTGGTCCTGCGCGGCGTGACCGCCACCGCCAAGGACGGCGGCGCGATCGGCACCGTGGTCCTCACCGGCGGCCGCCCGGAGGTCGGCGCGCAGCCATCGCCGACCCCGTCCGCGGCCAGCACGTCGCACGCCGCGTCGGCGGCCCCGAGCGCATCGGCGTCCGGCCGGGCGTCCGCGGCCCCGTCGGGCGGCGCCTCGGGCAGCGCGAACCCGTCGGCGAGCGAGACCCAGTCGGCGAGCGAGAACGAGTCGGCCAAACCGTCGCCGTCCGCGTCGGCCGCCGGCCTCACGATCCCGGCGAACGGGTACGCGAAGCTGGACCCGCACTCCGGCGCCTACCTGGCGATCACCGGGCTTGCCCAGCCGCTCGCGCCCGGTTCCGTCGTACGGGTGACGTTCGACTTCGAGGGCGAGAGCCCGCTCCAGATCGAGGTGCCGTTCAGCGTCCCGCTGTCGCCGGCCCCCCGGATCACGACGTCGGTCAACGAGCACGAGGAGTCCGGCGCGCACGGGGAGTGACGTTCTCGTCGTACCCCTTCGCTAGGGTCCAGGCGTGACCGAACGCGCCGCCTCCTCGTCCCGAATGTCCGGCAAGTCCTCCGCCTCGCGCGCCAGCTACGAGTGCGACGCGTGCGGGCACCGGCCGCCCAAGTGGGTCGGGCGTTGCCCGGAGTGCGGCGAGTGGGGCTCGATCGTCGAGGCGGCGACCAGCACGCCGGCGGCGCTGCGCGCGGTGACCGCCCGCCGGCCGGCGGAGCCGGCCCGCCCGATCGCCACGATCAGTGCCGCGCCGGCCCGTGCCCGGCCGACCAACGTCCCGGAATTCGACCGGGTCCTCGGCGGCGGCCTCGTCCCCGGCGGCGTGGTGCTGCTCGCCGGCGAGCCCGGTGTGGGCAAGTCCACGCTGCTGCTCGACGTCGCCCAGCAGTGGGCGGCCAGCGGCGAAACCCCGGCGCTGGTGATCAGCGGCGAGGAGTCGGTCAGCCAGGTGCGGCTGCGGGCCGAGCGGATCGGCGCCCTGCACCAGCGGCTCTACCTGGCCGCCGAGACCGACCTGGCCGCCGTGCTCGGCCACCTCGACGCGGTAAAGCCCGGCCTGCTGATCCTCGACTCGGTGCAGACCATCTCCGCGCCCGGCGCCGACGGGGTGCCGGGCGGGGTCACCCAGGTCCGCGGCGTCACGGCGGCGATCGTCGCGGTGGCGAAGGAGCGGGGCATCGCGACCGTCCTGGTGGGCCACGTCACCAAGGACGGCCAGGTCGCCGGCCCCCGCGTGCTGGAGCACCTGGTCGACGTGGTGCTCAACTTCGAGGGCGACAAGCACTCCTCGTTGCGCATGGTCCGGGGCCTGAAGAACCGGTTCGGCGCCGCCGACGAGGTGGGCTGCTTCGAGATGCACGAGGGCGGCATCGCGAGCCTGCCCGACCCCTCGGGGCTGTTCCTCACCCGGTACGCCGACGCCGTCCCCGGCACCTGCGTGACCGTCGCCATGGAGGGGCGCCGGGCCCTGGTGACCGAGGTGCAGGCGCTCATCGGCGCGCCCGTCCCCGGCTCGCCCCGGCGTACCGTCAGCGGCCTGGACGGCGCCCGCCTGGCGATGGTGCTCGCCGTGCTGCAGCGCCGCTCCAAGCTCCAGCTCCACGACCGGGAGGTGTTCGCGGCGACCGTGGGCGGGGTCCGGGTGATCGAACCCGCCGCCGACCTCGCGGTCGCGCTCGCCGTGGCGTCAGCCGCCACTGATCTTCCGATGGCTCCCGACCTCGTCGCGCTCGGTGAGGTCGGGCTGACCGGCGAGGTGCGGCGGGTCGGCGCGGTGCCCCGGCGGCTGGCCGAGGCGGCCCGGCTGGGCTTCCGGTTCGCGCTGGTACCGCCGGGCTGCGGGCCGGCGGCCACCGGTTCGGTCCCGGAGGGGATGAAGGTACTGGAGGTCGGCGACGTCCGCGCCGCGCTGCACTTCGCGGTGCAGGCCGGCGAGCGCAGCGAGTCACGCTGACCGGTCACGGGCCCGCGGCACCGCGCTGACCGGTCAGTTGTCGACCTCACAGGTGATGAGGACGTGGGCCGGCGCCACCGAGGCGAGCGCGGCCAGTTGCGCCCGCGGCTCGCCGATGAAGTCACGCAGGCAGACGGCGAGGTCGAACTCGGGTACCCGGGTCGCCGGCGAGGTCCGGTGGACGGCCCGCAGTACCCCCTGGTCCCACCAGGCCGGGCGGTCGCCCAGCGCGCCCAGCGCCCGCCGGCACTGCACCAGCAGGTACGCCTCGCGGCCGGTACGGCGCGCCGCCACGCAGGTGATCCGCGCCCAGGGCAGGACGAGCGTGCGCACCACTCCGGGCCGGACCGTCAGGGCGTAGTGGTCCGCGGCGACCAGTGGCCGGCGGACCACGGCCAGCAGCAGGGGCACCCCGCCGGCGGACACCACGACCAGCACGACCGTCGGCACGCTGGCGAGCGGGTTGGTCGTACCGTCGTCCAGCACCGCCGGTTCATCGCCGAAAAACAGCCAAACCGCCCCAAGAACGACACCGGCAAACGCCGCGTACCAGGCAAGAGCCGCGACGGCCCGGAACGGGAAGGCACGACGCCACTCGATCCGCTCGGGGCCGGCCATCACCCTCGCCTCTCCCGGTTCACCGGTCAGCGGCGAACCGCAGGTGGTCGTTGCGGCACGGCCGGACGCGGCGCGCTGGCCCCCGTACGCGTAACCCTCGGCCGAATGCGCGATCACTTTACGGGTTTTCGTGCGCACCGCAACAGCACCTCCCGCGCGGAGGTCCGTAAACTGTTCGAGTGCCGATAGACCGCGATGACCCGCTACGCGCCACCCTGGCCCTCATGGCGCCGGGTACCGCGCTGCGCGACGGGCTGGAGCGCATCCTGCGCGGGCGCACCGGCGCGCTGATCGTGCTGGGTTACGACCGCACGGTCGAGGCCCTGTGCACCGGCGGGTTCCCCCTCGACGTCGAGTTCTCCGCCACCCGGCTGCGCGAGCTGTGCAAGATGGACGGGGCCGTGGTGCTCTCCAGCGACGGCACGCGGATCGTCCGGGCGGCGGTGCACCTCATGCCCGACCCGGCCATCCCGTCGGAGGAGTCCGGCACCCGGCACCGCACCGCGGAGCGGGTCGCCAAGCAGACCGGGTTCCCGGTCATCTCCGTCAGCCAGTCGATGCGCATCATCGGGCTGTACGTCAACGGACAGCGGCACGTCCTCGACGACTCGGCCGCCATCCTGTCGCGGGCCAACCAGGCGCTCGCCACGCTGGAGCGGTACAAGCTGCGCCTCGACGAGGTCAGCGGCACCCTGTCGGCCCTGGAGATCGAGGACCTGGTGACCGTGCGGGACGCGGTCGCCGTCGTACAGCGGCTGGAGATGGTGCGCCGCATCGCCGACGAGATCGCCGGGTACGTGGTGGAGCTGGGCACCGACGGCCGGCTGCTCGCCCTCCAACTGGAGGAGCTGATGGCCGGCGTGGAGGCCGACCGTACCCTCGTGGTCCGCGACTACCTGCCGGACGGCCACCGCTTCCACCGCCCCGACGACGCGCTCGACGAGCTGGACCGCCTGTCGGCCACCGATCTCATCGACCTCGTCGCCGTGGCCAAGGCGCTCGGTTACCCGGGGGCCAGCGATGCCCTGGAGGCGGCGGTGTCACCGCGCGGCTTCCGGCTGCTGGCGAAGGTACCTCGGTTACCGGGGGCCGTCGTCGACCGGCTCGTCAACCACTTCGGCAGCCTCCAGCGGCTGCTCGGCGCAACGGTGGAGGACCTGCAGGCCGTCGACGGGGTGGGCGACGCGCGGGCCCGCAGCGTCCGCGAGGGCCTGTCCCGGCTGGCCGAGGCGTCGATCCTCGAACGGTACGTGTGACCCCGTGACCCCTACTTCAGCTCGATCGCGACGGGGTCGCTGAGCTTCGAGGCGAGCCGCCCGACCAGCTCGTACCGGCCGGCCGGCGGTGCCTTCCGGTCCACGCACCCGGCATTGCTGGCCTTGCCGTCCCACAGCTGCCAGAACTCGGTCTCGATGCCGGGGCCGAACGTCCGCACGTCGGTGCCGGTCCGCGCGTCGCACGTGTCGGACGACCAGACCTTGTTCTTCGCCGCGTCCTGCAGGTAGAGCTCCTGCGCGTCGGCGCCAACGTCCCGGGTGCACGACCGGTTCGACGTGTTCTTGATCCGCAGGGTGAACCTCACGAACGAGTTGCGCGGGACGGTGGCGGTCTCGGTGACGGCGGTGACCGCGATCTCCGCGTCGGTGCACGGCGCGCTCGGGGCCGCGGGCGGCTCGGAGCCCGCCGCACCCTCCGGCTGCTGGTCGCCGCCGTCACCGCCCTGCGCCGGGAAGCCACCGGCCGGCACAACCGCCGGCGGTGAGGCGGAGGCGGGGGCAGCGGCGCTCGCCGACGAGGCCGCCGTCGGCGACGACGTGACACCGCCCGGCTGCTTCGCGTTCCGGCCCGGCCGGTCGCCCGACCGGCCGGAACACGCGTAGAACAGCCCGGTGACGAGCAGAAGCAGGGCACCCGCAACCGCCACCCGACGTCGCCAGTAGACGGCCGGGGGCAACGGGCCAACCGTCAGCTTCATAGTGGACATACGCTATCGGTGCGGCAGCACCGTCGACACGGCGGCACGCCGCCTCACAGGTACACCTTTCTGGTGTGCACCGCGTGGGCCCCGGCTACCCGATCAAGGAACAGCAGGCCGACGCAGTGATCGATCTCGTGTTGCAGCGCACGGGCCTCGAACGCGTTGGTAGTGATCTGCGTCTCACCACCGCCGGGTAGTTCCCCGACCACCACGACCCGGCCGGCGCGCTTCACGTCGCCGGTCAGGTCCGGTACCGACATGCAGCCCTCGCGCCCCTTCTGCCACTGGCTCGCCTCGACCAGTCGGGCGTTGCACAGCACGAAGGCATTGTGGACGGTGCGCGCCTTGGGGTGGCCGGTCACGTCGACGGCGAAGACCTGGGCCGACACCCCGATCTGCGGCGCCGCCAGGCCGACGCAGCCCGGTGAGACCCGCATCGTGGCGACCAGGTCCGCGGCGAGCTGGATGATGTCGGGATCGCACGGGTCGACGGGCGCGCCGGGTGTGGCGAGCACCGGATCAGGGGCCCGCACCACCGGACGGACCACCCCCGGCACCCCCAGGCCGTCGACCGACCAGTCCGCGATGCTGGTCACAGTACGTCCATCTCGGCCGGGCGCAGCGTCACCTCGACGCCGAGAGCGCGGGTGACCGCGTCGAGGCGCTCCCGGACCAGGTCCACGTCGGTACCCGCCGGCAGGTCCACCTCCGCCACGAGGACGTACAGGTCGCCCGACAGCCGGGTGGTCAGGTCGGTGACGTTGCCACCGAACTCGGCCAGCCCACGGGTCACCGACGACACGATCCCGAGCCGGTCGGCACCGTGTACCGACAGCACGTAGTGCCCGCCCGTGGGCTCCGGTACGGCCTCGGGGTTGACCGGGCTCACCGTCGTGACCAACGACCCGTCGAGGGTCAGCGGCTGCAGCGCCGCCTTCACGTCCTCGATCGCCGGTGTACCGGGGCCCGTGCCGTCCGCCCCCTTGCCGCCGGGCCCCGTGCAGATCAACGTCATCGCGAAGTGCCCACGCAGCAGGGTCATCGTCGAGTCGGTCAGGTTCATGCCGAGCCCCGCCAGGATCTCGGCCACGTCGGCGATGATGCCCGGCCGGTCACGTCCGATGACCGTAATCGCAAGTTCGTCCACCCTCGCATCATGCTGCATCGGCACCCGCGTGGCAGGATTGCCCCGATGGCCGTCCAAGATCTGGCAAACACCGCTGTCACCTGGTACGACGCGAACGCTCGCGACCTGCCGTGGCGGACGTCCGACGCGACCCCCTGGGGCGTGCTGGTCAGCGAGGTGATGCTCCAGCAGACCCCGGTGTCGCGGGTACTGCCGGTCTGGCTGGAGTGGATGTCCCGCTGGCCCACGCCGGCGGCCCTCGCCGCGGACGCACCGGGCGAGGCGATCCGCGCCTGGGGGCGGCTGGGGTACCCGCGCCGGGCACTGCGACTGCATGAGTGCGCGACGGCCATCGTCACCACCCACCGCGGTGAGGTGCCGTCCGACCTGGATCACCTGCTCGCGCTGCCGGGCATCGGCACGTACACGGCCCGGGCGGTCGCGGTCTTCGCGTACCGGCAGCGCCACCCGGTGGTCGACACGAACGTACGGCGGTTCGTGGCCCGGGCGGTCGCCGGAGCGCCGGACGCCGGCCCGACCACCACGGCACGCGACCTGACGGCCGTGGCCGACCTGCTCCCGGCCGAGCCCGAACTGGCCGCCCGCGCCTCGGTGGCGTTCATGGAGCTGGGCGCGGTGGTCTGCACGGCCCGCAACCCCCGGTGTGCGGCCTGCCCGGTGGCCGCCACGTGCCGGTTGCGCACCAGCGGGACGGCTCTCCCGGAGGGGCCGACCCGCCGTCCGCAGCGGTACGCGGGCACCGACCGCCAGGTCCGGGGGCTGCTCCTGGCCGTGCTGCGCGACTCGGACGGCCCGGTACCGCGGGCCCGGCTGGACGCGGTGTGGCCGGATGCCGCGCAACGTGGCCGGGCATTGACCGGTCTACTGGCCGACGGGCTGGTCCGTGACGTCGGTCACGGCCGTTTCAGTCTGCCCGATTAGCCGGACACGCGGATCGCCATCGGTTGACTTCCTGGTTAGGCTCGGTCGATGCGTGTCCCCGGGACTGTCCGACTCACGTCGTCACGCCACCTGCGTGGGCGCCTGGTGGCCGGTCTTGTCGCCGCGGCGCTCCTCGCCGTGCCCGCCTGCACCGGCGATTCCGTCGAGGGCACCCGCGTCCGCTGGGCCAACGCCCACAGCTCCGACAGCGGGCCGCAGACACCGGGCCCGCGCCCCGCCGCCGACGGACCGGCCGCATCCGCCCGGCCGGGCGGAGCGACCGGTGGACCGTCGGTGGCGCCGTCATCTCGGTCGTCTCCGACGTCGGCGGCGGGGCCGACCGCCGCGCCTCAGCCCTCGGCGCCTCCTGCCGACGGGCCCGCGTTCCTCGCCCGCATCCCGGCGTTCCCACCCGCTCCCCCCGCGGAGAAGGTGGCACTGCCGCCGGGACCGGAGGCGGCGTGGCTCTCCCGGATCCCGACCTCGCAGAAGGTCGCTTTCATCACCATCGACGACGGGTGGACCAAGCTGCCCGAGGCGGTCCAGCTCGTCCGGGCCGCCCACGTACCGGTCACGCTCTTCCTGACGACCGACGCGATCCGCAGCGATCCGGGGTACTTCAGACAGCTCCAGGCGGCCGGCGCGGTGATCGAGGCGCACACGAACACGCATCCCGATCTCAAGGGCAGGCCGGCCGCGTTCCAGCAGCGCGAGATCTGCGGCTCCGCGGACCAGTTGGGTTCCCTGTACGGCCGGCGTCCGGTGCTGTTCCGCCCGCCGTTCGGCGACAAGGACCAGACAACCCTACGGGTGACCCACGACTGCGGCATGAAGGCCGCGTTCTTCTGGAAGGAGACGGTCGACAAGGGCGTCGTCCGCTTCCAGGAGGGGCATCAGGTGCAGCCCGGTGACATCATCCTGATGCACTTCCGGCCGGCCTTCGTCGACGACTTCCTCGCCGCCCTCCAGGCCATCCACGACGCGGGCCTGACCCCGGCGCTACTGGAGGACTACATCCCCTGACCCATGAGGTTCCGGACATGAACTGGAGCGGGCGGCCGCCGTAGCGACCGCCCGCTCCAGTTCATGTGTTGCTCGGTACGTGACCCTGAGGGTTACTCGTCACCGCTCGTGGCGCCTGCGCCACCGAGGTCGGCCGGGACCGCGTCGGGCACCAGCGCCGGCTTGTCCGCACCGTGGAACACCAGCTTGGCGTGCTCGATGTCGGTCGGGTCGCCCTCGCAGTCAATGAGGACGATCTGGCCGGGCCGCAGCTCGTTGAACAGGATCCGCTCGGACAGGTTGTCCTCGATCTCGCGCTGGATCGTCCGGCGCAGCGGCCGGGCGCCCAGCACCGGGTCGTAACCCTTCTTCGCGAGGAGCCGCTTGGCGTTGTCGGTCAACTCCAGGCCCATGTCCTTGTTGCGCAGCTGGGTCTCGATCCGGGAGATCATCAGATCCACGATGCTGAGGATCTCCGGCTCGGTGAGCTGGTGGAACACGATCGTGTCGTCGATGCGGTTGAGGAACTCCGGGCGGAAGTGCTGCTTCAGCTCGTCGTTGACCTTGACCTTCATCCGCTCGTAGTTGCTCTCGACGTCTTCGGAGGACTGGAAGCCCAGCGAGACCGCCTTGGCGACGTCCCGGGTACCGAGGTTGGTGGTCAGGATGATCACCGTGTTCTTGAAGTCCACGATGCGGCCCTGACCGTCGGTGAGTCGACCGTCCTCCAGGATCTGCAGCAGCGTGTTGAACACGTCCGGGTGGGCCTTTTCGATCTCGTCGAACAGGACCACCGAGAACGGCCGGCGGCGCACCTTCTCGGTGAGCTGGCCGCCCTCGTCGTAGCCGACGTAGCCGGGAGGGGCACCGACCAGCCGCGACACCGTGTACCGGTCGTGGAACTCGCTCATGTCCAGCTGGATGAGCGCGTCCTCGCTGCCGAACAGGAACTCCGCGAGCGCCTTGGACAGCTCGGTCTTACCCACCCCGGACGGGCCGGCGAAGATGAACGAGCCGGACGGGCGCTTGGGGTCCTTCAGGCCGGCCCGGGTGCGCCGGATCGCCTTGGACACCGCCTTGACCGCGTCCTCCTGGCCGACGATCCGCTTGTGCAGCTCGTCCTCCATGCGCAGCAGCCGGGCGGTCTCCTCCTCGGTGAGCTTGTAGACCGGGATGCCGGTCCAGTTCGCCAGCACCTCGGCGATCTGCTCGTCGTCGACCTCGGACACCACGTCCAGGTCGCCGGCCTTCCACTCCTTCTCCCGCTGCGCCTTCTGGCCCAGCAGCTGCTTCTCCGTGTCCCGCAGCTGCGCGGCGCGCTCGAAGTCCTGCGCGTCGATCGCGGACTCCTTGTCCCGACGCACCTGAGCGATGCGCTCGTCGAAGTCACGCAGGTCCGGCGGCGCGGTCATGCGGCGGATGCGCATCCGGGCGCCGGCCTCGTCGATCAGGTCGATCGCCTTGTCCGGCAGGTACCGGTCGGAGATGTACCGGTCGGCCAGGGTCGCCGCGGCGACCAGCGCCGCGTCGGTGATGGACACCCGGTGGTGCGCCTCGTACCGGTCCCGCAGCCCCTTGAGGATCTCGATCGTGTGCGCCAGCGACGGCTCGCCGACCTGGATCGGCTGGAAACGGCGCTCCAGCGCGGCGTCCTTCTCCAGGTGCTTGCGGTACTCGTCGAGGGTGGTGGCGCCGATGGTCTGCAGCTCACCGCGGGCCAGCATCGGCTTGAGGATGCTCGCGGCGTCGATCGCGCCCTCGGCGGCGCCCGCACCCACCAGGGTGTGGATCTCGTCGATGAACAGGATGATGTCGCCGCGGGTACGGATCTCCTTGAGCACCTTCTTCAGGCGCTCCTCGAAGTCACCGCGGTAGCGCGACCCGGCCACCAGCGCACCCAGGTCGAGCGTGTACAGCTGCTTGTCCTTGAGCGTCTCGGGCACCTCGCCCTTGACGATCGCCTGCGACAGGCCCTCCACCACGGCGGTCTTGCCGACGCCGGGCTCGCCGATGAGGACCGGGTTGTTCTTGGTACGGCGGGAGAGCACCTGCATCACCCGCTCGATCTCCTTCTCACGCCCGATGACCGGGTCGAGCTTGCCCTCGCGGGCAGCCTGCGTGAGGTTGCGCCCGAACTGGTCGAGCACCAGGGACGTAGAGGGGGCGGCCTCGCCGGTCGAACCGGTACCCGCGGCGGCTGGCTCCTTGCCCTGGTAACCCGAGAGCAGCTGGATGACCTGCTGACGGACCCGGTTGAGGTCGGCGCCGAGCTTGACCAGCACCTGGGCGGCGACGCCCTCACCCTCGCGGATCAGACCGAGCAGGATGTGCTCGGTGCCGATGTAGTTGTGACCGAGCTGGAGCGCCTCGCGGAGGGAGAGCTCCAGGACCTTCTTGGCACGCGGCGTGAACGGGATGTGCCCGCTGGGCGCCTGCTGCCCTTGGCCGATGATCTCCTCGACCTGCTGGCGCACACCCTCCAGCGAGATGCCCAGGCTTTCGAGAGCCTTGGCCGCCACGCCCTCACCCTCGTGGATGAGGCCGAGCAGGATGTGCTCCGTGCCGATGTAGTTGTGGTTGAGCATCCTGGCCTCTTCCTGCGCCAGGACAACCACCCGCCGTGCTCGGTCGGTGAACCGCTCGAACATTCCTGCTCCCTCATGTGCCGTGCCGCCGTCGCACCTGGCTGTCGACCAGACGAGATCCGACGTGACCGTGCACTTACTCTATCGCCGTGGGACGACGGTTCCAGCCGGTGCGCCCACCAACGGACCCGTCGGACGCGTCGGCAACCGGACTCGTACCCCGGAAAATGGCTGGTTACGCGACGTAAAAGCCCAACAGACGGACCGGAGCGGATGTTCCCGCAGGCGAGAGCAGTACGCGCAGAGCGAAATCGGGCCCGCCCGGCGCGGCGGCCGGGGGGCCCGATTCAGGTCGTGGCGGCGGGTGACCAGCCCGTTCACCGCGCGCTACCGCGGCGCGGCGGACCGGGCGGCGCGGGGCGCCGCAGCTCGGTTCACCGGCTCAGTGGCCGGCCTCGGCGTTGTACCGGTCGACGATCTCCTGCTTGATCCGGCCCCGGTCGGAGACCTTGATCCCCTTGCTCTGCGCCCACTCCCGGATCGCCCGGTTCTGGTCGCGGTCACCACCGCCGCCGCGGACACGGCTGGCGGACCGGCCGCCGGCCAGCACACCGCCCCGGCCGACCTTCGTACCGGCCGAGACATACGGCGCAAGCACTTCACGCATCTTGGTGGCGTTTTTCTTCGACAGGTCGATCTCGTACTGAATGCCGTCGAGCGAAAACTTGACGGTCTCCTCGGCGTCACCGCCGTCCAGATCGTCGACCAGCACGTGGATGGTCCGCTTGGCCACGAGTATTCTCCTCCGAAAGTGCGCACCCGCTTGTAGCCAAAAACAATAACGCAACAAGCGGGCACAGCGTCAACGGGTGTGGAAAATTACTCAGGCCGCACCAGGGGAAAGAGGATTGTCTCCCGAATGCCGAGGCCGGTCAGGGCCATCAGCAACCGGTCGATTCCCATGCCCATGCCGCCGGCCGGCGGCATTCCGTACTCCATGGCGCGCAGAAAGTCCTCGTCGAGCTGCATCGCCTCGGGGTCACCCTTTGCCGCCAGTAGCGACTGCGCCGTCAGCCGTTCGCGCTGGACCACCGGGTCGACCAGCTCCGAGTACGCCGTGGCGAGCTCGAAGCCCAGTACGTACAGGTCCCACTTCTCGGTCAGCCCTGGCACCTCACGGTGCGCCCGGGTCAGCGGGCTGGTCTCCTCGGGGTAGTCACGCACGAAGGTCGGAGCGACCAGGTTCGGCACGACCAGGTGCTCGAACAGCTCCTCGGCCAGCTTTCCGGGGCCCCACGCGGGGTCGACCGGGAGGTCGAACTTGGTAGCCAATTCGACCAGGCGGCCCATCGGCGTTTCCACGGTGACCTCTTCACCCGCGGCCTCGGAAAGCGAGCCGTAGAGCGTTACTTCGCGCCACTCGCCGCCGAGATCGAACTCGGTGCCGTCGTGGTGGCGCACCACGTGGGAACCGCCCAGTCGGTAAGCGGCCTCCTGCACCAGCTCCCGGGTGAGGGTCGCCATCGTGTTGTAGTCGGCGTACGCCTGGTATGCCTCCAGCATGGCGAACTCCGGCGAATGCGAGGAGTCGACCCCCTCGTTGCGGAAGTTTCGGTTGATCTCGAAGACCCGCTCGATGCCGCCGACCACGCAGCGCTTGAGGAAAAGTTCCGGCGCGATACGCAGATACAAATCCGTGTCCAAGGCGTTGCTATGCGTGACAAAAGGCCGGGCCGCCGCGCCGCCGTGCAACAGCTGCAGCATGGGCGTTTCGACCTCGAGGTAATCACGCCCGTGCAATGAGTCGCGCAGACTGCGCATGACCGTGGCGCGGGTCCGGACGGTCTCGCGCGCCTGGGGCCGCACGATCAGGTCGACATAGCGCTGCCGTACCCGGGACTCCTCACTCATCGGCTTGTGCGCGACCGGCAGCGGACGCAGCGCCTTCGCGGTCATCTCCCAGCGGTCGGCGAGCACCGACAGCTCACCCCGGCGACTGGTGATCACTTCGCCCTCGATCCCGACGTGGTCGCCGAGGTCGGCCAGGCGCTTCCACTCGTCGAGGGCCTCCTGCCCGACCCGGTCGAGCGAGAGCATCGCCTGCAGCTCGGTGCCGTCCCCGGCGCGCAGCGTCGCGAAGGCCAGCTTGCCGGTATTGCGGATGAAGATCACCCGGCCGGTGACCGCGACCTTCTCCCCCGTCGCCGTGTCGGTGGGCAGGTCGGCGAAGCGCGCGCGGATCTCCGCGAGGCTCACCGTCCGGGGGAAGCCCACCGGGTACGGCTGGCGACCGCTTTCCAGGAGCCGGGCGCGCTTTTCCCGGCGTACCCGCATCTGCTCCGGCAGGTCGTCGTCGGCATCGATGTGTACGGGCTGCTCAGTCACCGGTTTTCCCTCAAAGACTCGGGGTGTTCGTCGCCACCGAGCCTACTCAACAGCGGGAATCGGTATTTTCGTGCCGTGGACCCCTCGATCCGAAAAGCGAACGCCCTGTCCTTCGGACCGGCCGCCGACCTCTACGACCGGATCCGCCCCCGGTACCCGGTCGAGGCGATCCGGTGGATCCTCGGCGACCGGCCGCTCACCGTGGTCGACCTGGGCGCGGGTACCGGCATCCTGTCCCGGCAGCTCGCGGGGCTCGGTCACCGGGTGGTCCCGGTCGAGCCGGATCCCGGCATGCGCGCCCGGCTCGGCGCCGCCGGTGGCGCCCCGGCCGCGGTCGAGGGCTCGGCGGAGGCCGTCCCGCTGCCGGACGCCTCGGTGGACGCCGTGGTCGCCGGCCAGGCGTACCACTGGTTCGACCCCGACACGGCGCACCCGGAGATCGCCCGCGTGCTCCGGCCGGGCGGCGTATTCGGCCCGCTGTGGAACGAGCGGGACGTGACGGTGCCGTGGGTCGCCGCGCTGTCGCAGATCCTCGACGAGCACCGGGACACGAGCGCGACGGAGCAGACCGTGCACCCGCTCGGCCCGCGGTTCACCCCGGTCGAACGGGCGAGCTTCCGGCACGCGGTGACCCACACCCCGGACACGCTGGTGGAGCTGGTGCGGTCGCGGTCGTTCTACCTGACGGCTACGCCGGACGGGCGGGCGGCGGTGGACGCCGCCGTCCGTGACCTGTGCGCGACCCATCCCGGCCTGGCCGGTCGCGGCGAGTTCGCGCTGCCCTACGTCACGAACGCCTACCGGGCGTACCGCACGCCCTGACCGTCACCGCCCCCATGATCGTCACCGTCACCATGACCGTCACCGTCCCCATGATCGTCACCGTCCCCATGATCGTCGCAACTTCCGGGAAGTTGTGGTCATAGCAGACACCTGAGGCGACGACTTCCCGGACGTTGTGTGGATCACGCACGCGGATCACGCACGCGGATCACGCACGCGGATCAGGCGGAGACGTTGCGCTCGTAGATCATGCGCAGGCCGAACAGCGTGAGCATCGGCTCGTGGTGGGTGATCGTGGCGCACTCGCCGATCACGATCGGGGCCAGCCCACCGGTCGCCACCACGGCCTCCACCGAGCCCAGTTCGGAGATGATCCCGCGCACGATGCCGTCGACCTGGCCGGCGAAGCCGTACACCACGCCCGACTGCAGGCACTCCACCGTGTTCTTGCCGATGATCCGCGGCGGCTTGACCAGCTCCACCTTGCGCAGCTGGGCCGCGCGGGCGGCCAGCGCATCGACGGAGATCTCGATGCCGGGGGCCAGGACCCCGCCCATGAACTCGCCCTTCGCGCTGACCACGTCGAAGTTGGTGGAGGTACCGAAGTCGACGACGATCGTCGGCCCGCCGTACAGGGTGTACGCGGCGAGGGTGTTGACCACCCGGTCGGTGCCGACCTCCTTCGGGTTGTCGATCGCGAGCTGGACCCCGGTGCGGATGCCCGGCTCGACAATGACGGTCGGCACGTCGGCGTAGTAGCGACCGAGCATGGTGCGCAGCGACCGCAGCGCCGCCGGTACGGTCGAGCAGGCGGCGATGCCGGTCAGCTGGACGGCGTCCCCCGCGAGCAGGCCACGGAAGAGCAGGCCCAGCTCGTCGGCGGTGTCCCGGGCGTCGGTCTTCGTCCGCCAGGAGTGCACCAGCTTCTCACCCTCGAACGTGGCGAGAACGGTGTTGGTGTTACCGATGTCGATGCACAGCAGCACGGCCGTCAGCTCCGGGGGCGCAGGTCCAGGGCGATGTCGAGGATGGGCGAGGAGTGCGTCAACGCCCCTACGGAAAGGTAGTCCACACCCGTTTCGGCGTACTCACGAGCCCGGTCGAGGGTGAGCCCGCCGGTCGCCTCCAGCTCGGCCCGCCCGCCGACCGCCGCGACGACCTCGCGCAGCACGTCGGGCTCCATGTTGTCGCAGAGCAGGAACGTCGCACCGGCCTCGACCGACTCATGCGCCTCGGCGACGGTCTCCACCTCGACCTGGATCGGGACGCCGGGGAAGGCCGTCCGCACCAACCGGTACGCGTTCGTCAGGCTCCCGGCCGCCAGCTTGTGGTTGTCCTTGATCATGGCGACGTCGTAGAGGCCCATCCGCTTGTTCGTGCCGCCGCCGGCGCGTACCGCGTACTTCTCAAGGATCCGCAGGCCGGGAGTGGTCTTGCGGGTGTCGAGCACCAGCGCCTTGGTGCCGGCCAGCGCGTCGGCCCAGGCCCGGGTGTGCGTCGCCACGCCCGACATCCGGCACAGCAGGTTGAGCGCGGTGCGCTCGGCGGTGAGGATCGCCCGCGTCGGCCCGGCCACCGTGGCCAGCACGTCACCGCGGGCCACCCGCGCACCGTCGGACACCTTCGTCTCGAACTCGGCGGTACCGTTCGAAGCCTCGTCGAAGACGGCGGCGGCCACGTCGATCCCGGCCACCACGCCGTCGGCACGGGCGACCAGGTCGCCGGTGTCGGTCTGGTCGGCCGGGATCGTCGCCACGCTGGTCACGTCCAGGCCGTCCGGCCCGAGGTCCTCGGCCAGGGCGCGCCGCACGATCTCGCGGACGGCATCCGGATCAAGGCTCACGACATCGACTCCCAGTCCTCGGTCAGCACGCCGGCCTCGGTCACCGTCGCGAGCAGATGGCCGCGCCACTCCTCGTGCGCGGTGGGGAAATCGTCGCGCCAGTGGCAGCCACGGGTCTCCCGGCGACAGGCCGCGGCGGCGACCAGGGCGGCCGCGACGGTGACCAGGTTGGTCGCCTCCCAGCTCGCCATGTTGGCGGGCGCCCGCTCTCCGCCCAGGTCGGTGAGGACTGCCGCCGCCGCGGTCAGCGAGTCGTGGCTGCGCAGGACGCCGGCGTCGCGGCTCATCGCGGCCTGCAGCGGCCCGCGCACCGACGGCGCGACCGTCCACTGTCGGACATCCTCGGACACCGGGTCGGTCTGCGGTGGCAGGTCCGTGGCCAGGTCGGTGGCGATCCGGCGGGCGAAGACCAGCCCCTCCAGCAGGGAGTTGGAGGCGAGCCGGTTGGCGCCGTGCACGCCGGTGCAGGCGACCTCGCCGCACGCGTACAGGCCCGGAATGGACGTGCGGCCGCGCAGGTCGGTCCGCACGCCGCCGCTGGCGTAGTGCGCGGCCGGCGCGACCGGGATCAGGTCGGTGGCCGGCTCGATCCCGGCGGCCCGGCAGCGGGCCATGATCGTCGGGAACCGGTCGTCGAGGAAGTCGGCCCCCAGGTGCCGCGCGTCCAGCCAGACGTTGGGACCGCCTTCGGTCCGCATGACCCGGTGGATGGCCTTGGCGACCACGTCGCGCGGGGCCAGCTCGGCCAGTTCGTGCCGGCCGGCCATGAAGCGCCTGCCATCGCCGTCGCGCAGGTACGCCCCCTCGCCCCGGAGCGCCTCGCTGACCAGCGGCTGCTGAGCGGGGTCGCCGACGGCGCCCCCGCCGTCCGGCTGCGGCGGCACGACGAGCGCGGTCGGGTGGAACTGGACGAACTCCAGGTCGGTGACGGCCGCCCCGGCACGCAGGGCGAGGGCCACGCCGTCGCCGGTGGAGACGGCGGGGTTGGTGGTCACCGCGTACACCTGGCCCATGCCACCGGTGGCCAGGACGACGGCGCGGGCGAGGATCGCGCCGACGCCGTCCTCGCTGCCCTCCCCCAGGACGTGCAGCGTGACGCCACAGGCCCGACCGGCGGCGTCCCGCAGCAGGTCGAGGACCAGGGCGTGCTCGACCAGGCGGATCCACGGGTCGCGACGCACGGCCGCGTGCAGGGCGCGCTGCACCTCGGCGCCGGTGGCGTCGCCGCCCGCGTGCACGATCCGGTTGGCGTGGTGGCCGCCCTCGCGGGTGAGCATGAGCGAGCCGTCCGGGTGGCGGTCGAACTCCGCCCCCCAGCGCATCAGCTCCCGTACCCGGACCGGCCCCTCGGTGACGAGCACGTCGACGGCGGCCGGGTCGCAGAGCCCCACCCCGGCGACGAGGGTGTCCTGCGCGTGGGCGGCCGGCGTGTCGTACGGGTCGAGCACGGCCGCGATGCCGCCCTGCGCCCACCGGGTCGACCCGTCGTCGATGTTGACCTTGGTGACGACGGTGACGTGCAGCCCCGCCTCGCGCAGGTGCAGGGCGGCGGTGAGCCCGGCGATGCCGGAGCCGACCACGACCACGTCGGTCGTCTCCGCCCAGCCCGGTTGCGGTGCGCGCAGCCGGGTCGGAAGTACGGGCAGGGTGGGCAGATCCATGCCGACAGTCAACCTCATGCCGTGGATCTCGGACACGCGGTGGGTCCGGTTACCGGGCAGTACCCGGTAGCCGACACCGGGCAGCGACCCGGAACCCGGCACCCGGGCAGCGGCCCGGTGCGCGTCACCGGGCAGCGGCTTCACCGGGGTAGCGGCCCGGTACCGATGCCTTTGACCGATCCGCGCAGCTTGTCGTCGCCGATCACGAGCGCGTAGCAGGCGAACGTCTGATCGCTGCCCAGCCAGTCACCGGCGCTGGTGGGGCCGACGTAGCCGGCGCGCAGCTCGGTACGCGCTCCGCCGACGTACGTGTTGACCAGCCCGCCGCAGCCGGACAGCGCCGCGGCCGCCACCTTCTCCTTGTCGAACGGGGCGCCCGGGGGCGTGATCGTGTAGGTACCGACGAACTCGCCGTCGTGCGGCTGCTCGCACGGCGCGTACGCCATCTCGCCGCCACCGTCGCGCGCCACGCACCGGATGGCGAGTTCGTCCGTGCCGAGTGCGCCACGCAGGCTGGCGGTACGCCCGATGAACCGCTTGCTCGCCGGCGCGGCCGACTGCACGACCGCGCAGCCGAAGAAGCCGGACTTCGCCGGCTTGATCCAGTTGGCGATGATCTGGGTCCGGGCGGAGCGCCAGTCGCCCCCGAGGTACTGCCGCGCGAACACGGTGCAGCCGTGCCGGGCCTCGGCGTACATCAGGTTCTGCTGGAGCTTGGCATCGTCGCCCTTGGCGCGGGCGGCCTTGGCGGCCAGCTCCCGGTCGACCTGCCCGACCAGGAAGACCTCGGCGGTGTGCGGGGCCGTGCAGTCCACCGGCGAGCCCGGCCACGGGAACGCGGTGACGGCGGCCTGCTCGCTGACGTTCCAGCAGGTACCGGTCGCCGGGGCGCCCGCGGGCCGCTGCGCGCTGACCTTCTCCGGCCGGGTCAGCCAGTAGAACCCGCCCGCGACGAGGGCCGCCACGATGGCGAAGACGGTGAGAGCGATCAAGGGCTTGCGCACCCCGGGAGGGTACGCGACGCTACCTACCGTCGGGTAGTCATCTTGCGGTCACCCGTTGCGGGTGGTCAGACAGCGTCGACCGGCGACGACCGCGGTCAGGCGGCGTTGACCGGCAGGGCGGCCGCACCGGCGCCCTTCAGCGACGTCGTGAACGTCTTGTTGTCCACCCAGAGGTAGCAGCGGGCACCCCGGTTGCCCAGCTCCCAGTCGGCCCGGCCGAAGGCGTAGGCGATCTGGCCGACGCGGTAGCGCAGCCGGTCATCCACGGGCAGGCCGGTGAACGACGCGATCACCGTCCGGCAGCCGTCGAGCTGCGCCTTCTCCCGCTGGCCGGCGTCGGTCGGGTACGCACCCGGCGGCGCCTCCCAGATACCGGCGAACTCGCCGTTGTGCGCGCTCTGGCAGTCCACCGGCGACATCGAGGCGACCTGCTTCCCCTTGGCGGTCACGGCGAAGCAGGCCAGGGCCACCGGGCGCGTGCCGCCCAGGGCGCCCTTGAGGGTGCCCACGCGGCCGACCACGGTGTAGGTGGTCAGGTCGGCGAACTCGACCAGGTCGCAGCGGTACCAGCGGCTGCCGGCGGCCCACTGCGCCGCCGGGGCGACCGCCACGTCGAGGCCCAGCCTGCCGGTACGCCAGTCGCCGCCGGTCCAGTTCGTCACGGCGGCGACGCAGTCGGCGTACGCCCGCTGTCGCGCCGCGGCACCGACCGGCGGCGGGGCGCCAGCGGCGGCGTCCGCGCCGGTGAACGCGCCGACGTGGACGGTCTCCAGGGTGTGCCGGGCACCGCAGTCGACCGCCGGCGGCAACGTCGCCGCCCCGGGCGACGGGCGTTCGACGTCGTAGCAGGCGTGGTCGGCCGGTACGGACGGCGTCGGCTCCGGCATCCGGGACCAGCCGTCGGCCAGGGCGCCGCCGCCCCTCGGCGAGGGGCCGCCGCAGCCGGCGAGCACCAGCACCGCGACCGTTCCCAGTACCGCGGCAGCACATTTACCTCGCACGATTTAGCTCCCCCCGAGGCATATGCCCGTGGGCGGAGCATATGTGAGTCAGCCGGTCGCCGCGAGATCACCACGACGCAGGCCGTCCACCATTCCCGGAGGCGCCGCGGCCGGGTCCACACCCAGCTCGATCACGTGGTTGTCGGCGTCGACGTGCACCACCCGGGGCTGGTAGCTGCGTGCGGTGGCGTCGTCCATCTGGGCGTACGAGATGAGGATGACCAGGTCACCCGGGTGCACCAGGTGGGCGGCGGCACCGTTGATGCCGATCACCCCGCTGCCGCGCACCCCGGGGATCACATAGGTCTCCAGCCGGGCTCCGTTGGTCACGTCCACGATCGCCACCTGCTCACCCGCGAGCAGGTCGGCCGCGTCCATCAGGTCCTCGTCCACCGTCACCGAGCCGACGTAGTGCAGGTCCGCCTGGGTCACCGTGGCACGGTGGATCTTCGACTTGAGCATGGTCCGACTGAACATCAATGAATCTCCACCGGTGCGTTGTCAATGAGTCGGGTGGTCCCGACCTTCGCGGCGACGAGCAGCCGCGCCGGGCCGCGCTCGGGCGCCGGACCGAGGTCGGGGTCGGTCAGGACGAGATAGTCGACGTCCGGGCCATCAAGCTCGCCGGAGCCGTCACGCTGCGGGGCTCCGCCGAGCTCGCGGGAGCCGCCGAGCTCGCGTCGGGCGGCGGCGAGGACCGCCTCGGCGTCCCCGCCCTCCGCCGCCGTCGCCGCGCCGGCCCGCAGCGCGCGCGACAGCGCCAGGGCGGTACGCCGCTGGTCCGGCGAGAGGTACCGGTTGCGGCTGGACAGCGCCAGGCCGTCGGCCTCCCGTACCGTCGGCACGCCGCGGATCTCCACGTCGAGGTCCAGGTCGCGGACCATCGCCCGGATGAGCGCGAGCTGCTGGTAGTCCTTCTCGCCGAAGTACGCGACGTCGGCGCGGGTCAGGTGCAGCAGCTTGCAGACCACGGTCAGCATGCCGGCGAAGTGGCCCGGCCGGCTCGCGCCCTCCAGGATCCCGCCCAGCGGGCCGGGGCTGAACCGTACCGTCGGCTCGCCGTGCGGGTACATCTCCGGCACGGTCGGCGCGAAGACGACATCGACCCCGGCGGCAGCGGCGACCTCCAGATCGTGATCGAAGGTGCGCGGGTACCGGTCGAAGTCCTCGTTCGGCCCGAACTGCAGCGGATTGACGAACAGCGTCATGACGACGTGGTCGCAGGCGGCGCGGGCGGTGCGCAGCAGCTCGGCGTGGCCGGCGTGCAGGGCGCCCATCGTCATCACCACGCCGACCGTGCCGGGCATCCCGGCGCGTGCCGCCGCCAGTTCGGCGCGGCTGTGCGCGACGACCGGGCCGGAGAGGCCGGTGGGGCCGCCCGCCCGGCGGTGTGCGTCGGTCGGGCTATCCGCTCGGCCCCGCACGTCCGTCTCGGTCATGCCGTCGCCTCCTCACGATGTCCGGCGAGCACGTCCAGCAGCGGCTCGGCGTCGGTGGCGCGCAGCCGCCCGGCGGCGATCGCGCGATCGGCGGTGCGCCGGGCGAGCACCAGGTACGCCGGCACCGACTCCGGTGCGGTCGCGTCGAGCGTGGCCAGGTGGCGGGTGACCGTACCGGCGTCGCCGCGCGACACCGGGCCGGTCAGCGCCGCGTCACCCAGGCGCAGCGCGTTGTCCAGGGCCGCGCGCAGCAGCGGGTCGAGTACCCGGGCCGGGTCGCCCACCCCGGCGTCACGCAGCCGGTCCATCGCCTCGTTGACCAGGGTCACGAGGTGGTTGGCGCCGTGGGCGAGCGCGGCGTGGTAGAGCACCCGGCCCTCCTCGGTGATCCACTCCACCGCGCCGCCCAGGTCGGCGACGATCCGGGTGGCGAAGGCGCGCAGGTCGGCCGGGGCGGTCACCCCGAAGCTCACGCCCGCGCGCAGCCGTGGCAGGTCCACCCGGGTACCGGTGAAGGTCATCGCGGGGTGGAGCGCGAGGGCGTTCGCCCCCGCGACCACGGCCGGGGCGAGGACGCCGAGGCCGTGGGCGCCGGAGGTGTGTGCGACGACCTGCCCCGCGCCCAGTGCACCCGTCTCGGCCAGCCCGGTGACCAGCGCGCTGAGCGCGTCGTCGGGTACCGAGACGATGACGAACCGGGCGCGGGCGGCGACCTCGTCCGCGGGTAGTACGGGGGTGCCGGGCAGCAGGTGGGAGATGCGGTCGCGCGATGCGGCGGAGACGCCGGAGGCGGCGATGACCCGGTGGCCGGCGGCGGTGAGCGCGGCCCCGAGGACCGCGCCGACCCGGCCGGCGCCGACGATGCCGACGGTCAGCGGCGTGCCGGCGGATGACGGCGTGCCGACGGTGGGCGGCGATGCACTCATGACGATCCAGTCCTCACCAACGGGGTACCGGTCGCCGCAAGTATGCGCTGATGCCGAGATCACCGACAGCACATGTGGCGTGCGCCACTTACCTCACATGTCGGTGCAGATACTCCCGGATCAGCTCCTTCGCCTCGGAGATCACCAGCGGGTCCCCGACCGGATCCCGCCGGAACGCCATCTTGATCAGAGCGTCGGCCGTCTCCACCGCGATGTTCAGCGCGAACTCCAGCTCCCGGCCCGGCGTGATGCCGAACCGCTCGACCAGCAGGGCCGCGAGCTGCTCGACGATCACCGCGTTGTTGTCGCGCTCGTCGTCGAGCAGGTGGACGTCGACCACGTCACCGAAGTGCAGCGTCCGGAAGCCCGGGGTGGTCCGGTGCATCATGATGTACTCGTCGATCGCCGCGTCCACGGCGTCCCACCAGTACGTGAACCGCTCCTCCGCGATCCGGGCGCCCAGCAGCCGCAGGTACGCCTCCAGGTTGCGCATGGTGAGCGCCTGCACCACCGCGCGCTTGTCGGGGAAGAACTGGTACACCGAACCGATCGCCACCCCGGCGCGTTCGGCCAGCAGTGTCGTTGTCAGCCCGTCGTACCCGACCTCGTCCACCAGCTCGGCACAGGCATCGAGCATGCGCGCGACCCGCGCGACGCTCCGTCCCTGCACCGGTACGCGACGCAGCGGTCCGTCGGCGCGGGTCCGGTCGTTGGCCGGCTTGGCGGTTGTCGGTGTCACCACTGACGTACACCCCCCTCGTTCCTCGAATCGGTCAACCTACCCAGCCCCGATGGCGCGGTCGGTCGAACGCTCCCATCGGCGCGTTGCGCCACCCCCGCACGGCCGGCTCCCCCTCCGGCCGCACCGTCGCCACCCGGCTCCGCGACCACCCTCGGCTAACCCGAGCGCGGCGCGAACCTGTTGACTCGGCTATACATGAAGAGTATTCACACGGATGTGACGCACATCTCATGGTCTAACTGGTCGGGCACCGCGTCGAGTACCGCAGTCCGTGTCATATCCCCGACAGTGCGTGACGACGTGGTGTCAGCGGTCGCCGACGCGGCCTCCGACGGCCTCCGGATCAAGGCCGTGGGCAGCGGTCACTCCTTCACCACCGCCGCCGCCACCACAGGGGTACGGGTGGAGCTCGGCGCCCTGGCCGACCTCGTCGCGATCGACCCCGCCGCCCGGCTGGTGACCGTCCAGGCCGGCATGCCACTGCACCGGTTGAACACCGTTCTCGCCGGGCATGGAATGGCGCTACCCAATTTGGGCGACATCGACACCCAGACGATTTCGGGTGCGCTCGCGACCGGTACCCACGGCACCGGCGCCCGCCTCGGGTGCCTGTCCACCTTCGTCGAGGCGCTGGAGATCGTCACCGGCACCGCCGAGGTAATCCGCTGCTCCCGGTCGTCATCGCCCGACCTGCTGCGCGCGGCCGCCGTCAACGTCGGCGCCCTCGGCATCGTCACCGAGGTGACGCTGCGCTGTGTCGACGCGTTCACGCTGCGGGCCGAGGAGCGGCCGGCAGCGCTGCCGGCCGTCCTCGCCGACCTCGAGTCGCTGGTCGAGGCCGACGACCACGTCGAGTTCTACTGGTTCCCCTACACCGACCGGGTACAGCTCAAGCGCAACAACCGGGTACCCGACGACGACGCGCCGCTGCCGCGCTGGCGCGGCTGGCTCGATGACGAGTTCCTGTCCAACCGGGTCTTCGCCGGCGCGTGCCGGCTGGGCCGGTCCGTGCCGACGCTGGTCCCGACGATCAGCCGGGTCGCCGCCCGGGCACTGACCGCCCGGAGCTACACCGGCCCGTCGTACCGGGTGTTCTGCACGCCCCGGCGGGTGCGCTTCGTGGAGATGGAGTACGCCCTGCCCCGCGAGGCCCTGCGCCCGGCGCTGGCAAAGCTTCGGCGGATCGTCGACACGCTGCCGTTCCGGGTCGCCTTCCCGGTCGAGGTGCGCTTCACCTGCGCCGACGACCTCTGGCTGTCACACGGCTACGGTCGGGACTCCGCCTACATCGCCATCCACCAGTTCGTCGGGATGCCGTACGAGGAGTACTTCCGGCGGTTCGAAGCGGTAGCCACGGATCTGGGCGGCCGGCCGCACTGGGGCAAGCAGCACTTCCAGGACGCGTCCTTCTTGGAGTCCGCCTATCCCCGGTTCGCGGACTTCCGCGCCGTCCGCGACCGGCTCGACCCGGGCCGGGTCTTCGCGAACGAGTACCTGGACCGGGTGCTCGGCTAGTTGTCCACAGCCGGTTCTCCACAGCTCTCCACAGCCGGCTCTCCACAGGTCCACCCCGTTTTCCACAGCGTTGCCCACAGCCATGACCCGCCGTTATTCACAATCGGTCGGCGGTTACCCACAGGCTTTCCCCAGTTATCCACAGGCGATGGGGAGTACGGGCAGGAGACCGGCGGGATCTTGCGGCACGCCACGGCGCCAGCGGTGGGCTCCGGCACGCCCTGTGGACAACGGCGCGCCGGTCCGCGTGACGTCGACGTACGGGCGCGGACGTCGCCGTACGGGGTGCAGCGGATGGAGCGGATACACCGGTGAGCCGGCGCGGCCGTAGCCCCTGGAGGGCTCGGCCGCGCCGGCTCACCGATCAGGACTCGGCGGCGGCCTTCTTGGCCGGAGCCTTCTTGGCCGGAGTCTTGGTGGCCTTGGTGGCCTTGGTGGCGGTCACCTTCTCCCCCGCCGCCTTGGTGGCCTTCGTGGCCTTGGCCGCCGTCGTCTTGGTCGCCTTCGCGGCGGCCTTCTTCGCCGGAGCCTTCTTCGCCGCCTTGCGCGGCGTCGCCGGCCCCTTCGCCCGCTTCTCGGCCAGCATCTCGCTGGCCTGCTCGACCGTCATCGTCTCGACGGCCTGCCCGCGCCGCAGCGACGCGTTGGTCTCCCCGTCGGTCACGTACGGGCCGAACCGGCCATCCTTGATCACCAGGGGCTTCTCGGTCAGCGGGTCGGCGCCCAGCTCCCGCAGCGGCGCGGCGGCCGTCCGGCGGCCCCGCGTCTTCGGCGCGGCCAGCAGCGCCCGTGCCTCGTCGAGGGTGACCGTGAACAGCTGCGCTTCCGACTCCAGGGACCGGGTCTCGTCGCCCTTCTTGACGTACGGGCCGTAGCGACCGGCGTGAGCGGTGATCTCGACCCCATCGGTGTCGACCCCGACCACCCGGGGCAGCGTCAGCAGTTGCAGCGCCTGCTCGAGGGTCAACGAGTCCGGCGCCTGGTTGCTCAGCAGCGACGCGTTGCGGTCACCGGAGGAGATGTACGGGCCGTACCGCCCGGACTTGATCACGATCGGCTCGCCGGTTTCCGGGTGCTCGCCGAGCGTCCGCTCGCCACCACCGCCGAGGAACAGCTCCTCGATCTTCTCCGGGGTCAGCTCGTCGGGTGCGATGCCGTCGGGCAGCGACACCCGGTCGCCGTCCTCGCCGCCGCGCTGGAGGTACGGGCCGAACCGGCCGACCCGGGCGACCACACCGTCGATCAGCGGGATCGAGTTGACCCCGCGCGCGTCGATCTCGCCGAGCTGCTCGGTGACCATCCGCTTGAGGCCGCCCGCGCCGCTCACCGAACCCTCGTCGCCGACGCCGCCGAAGTAGAAGGTACGCAGGAAGTCGATCGCGGCCGCGTCGCCGCCGGCGATCTCGTCGAGCTCGTCCTCCATCGTGGCGGTGAAGCTGTAGTCGACCAGCCGCGGGAAGTACCGCTCCAGCAGCCCGACCACCGCGAACGCCAGGAACGACGGGATCAGCGCCTGGCCGCGCTTGAACACGTACCCGCGGTCCTGGATCGTCTGCATGATCGACGCGTAGGTGGACGGCCGGCCGATGCCCAGTTCCTCCAGGGCCTTGACCAGCGACGCCTCGGTGTAGCGGGCCGGCGGCTGGGTGGTGTGCCCGATCGCGGCCAGCTCCTCCGCGGTCAGGCCCTGGCCCTTGACCAGGTTCGGCAGGCGCCGCTCGGCATCCTCGGCCTCGGCGTTCTCGTCGTCGGACGACTCCACGTACGCGCGCAGGAAGCCCGGGTCGGTGATCGTCTTACCGGTAGCGGCGAAATCCACCGACTCGTCCGAAAGCGTCGTCGCGTTGATCCGCACCGAGATCGAGTTGCCGACCGCGTCGGTCATCTGGGAGGCGATCGTGCGCCGCCAGATCAGCTCGTACAGCCGGAACTCCTCGGCCGACAGCTCCTTGGCGACCTCGCCCGGGGTACGGAAGCTGTCACCGGCCGGCCGGATCGCCTCGTGCGCCTCCTGGGCGTTCTTGACCTTGCCCGTGTACCGCCGGGGCTGCGGCGGCACCGCCACGTCGCCGTACAGCTCGCGGATCTGCGTCCGGGCCGCCGCGATCGCCGACTCGGAGAGGTTCACCGAGTCGGTACGCATATAGGTGATGTAGCCGTTCTCGTACAGCCGCTGGGCCGTGCGCATCGTCTGCTGCGACGAGAAACGCAGCTTGCGGGACGCCTCCTGCTGCAGCGTCGAGGTGATGAACGGCGCGTACGGCTTGCGCCGGTACGGCTTCTCCTCGACCCGGGTGACGGTGAACGGCCGGCCGTCCAGCCGGGCCGCCAGCCCACGGGCGCCCTGCTCGTCGAGGTGTACGACGCCGGCGCCGGGCCGGACCCGGCCGGTCGCCGGGTCGAAGTCCTTGCCGGTGGCGATCCGGTCGCCGTCGAGCGCGATCAGCGTCGCCGGGAACGTCCGCGGGCCGTCGGCCGTGCCGTCGGTGGCCAGCATCGCCCGGATGTCCCAGTACTCGGCGGCGCGGAACCGCATCCGCTCGCGCTCCCGCTCCACCACGATGCGGGTGGCGACCGACTGCACCCGGCCCGCCGACAGCTTCGGCATGACCTTCTTCCACAGGACCGGCGACACCTCGTACCCGTAGAGCCGGTCGAGGATCCGCCGCGCCTCCTGGGCGTCGACCAGGGCCCGGTCGATCTCGCGCGGGTTGGCCACCGCGGCCTGGATCGCCGGCCGGGTGATCTCGTGGAAGACCATCCGCTTGACCGGGACCTTGGGCTTGATCGTCTCCAGCAGGTGCCAGGCGATGGCCTCGCCCTCGCGGTCCTCGTCCGTGGCGAGGAAGACCTCGTCGACCTCCTTCGCCAGCTTGATCAGCTTGGCGATCTGCTGCTTGCGGTCGGAGCTGACCACGTACAGGGCCTGGAAATCGTTGTCGACGTCAACGCCGAGCCGCGCCCACGGCTCCCCCTTGTACTTGGCCGGCACGTCGGCGGCGTTGCGCGGAAGGTCGCGGACGTGGCCCAGGCTCGCCTCGACGACATACCCCGGACCGAGGTAGCCGGAGATCGTCTTGGCCTTCGCCGGGGACTCGACGATGACCAGCCGCGTTGTCTTGGCGGAGTTGGGCACGGTTCTCCCCGTGGATGCTCTGCGGATATCAGCCCGGTCGGCTGACGATTGTCAAACGTAACGCGCCGACCGGGAACCGGATTAGGGGGCGCGTCACAGGACAGATGGCGCCACCGTACACCGATAAGCCGGCCGGACCCCCAGTGATACCCGATTTCCCGCTCGCATGTCTGCATTTCAGACCCAAATCCCCGGTGGTGCACCGGGGGGTGGGTCACCCACCAGCTCGGCCAGCCGGGCCAACCGGCGTCGGCCGACGATCCGGTACGCCGGGCCGCCGGCCCGCGGCCCCAGCAGCACGGCCGGCAGGCCGACCGTGGCAAGAGCCCGACCGACCAGCTCCCAGTGCGGCTCGCCGGTCGCGCCCAGGCGCAGGGTGAACGCCGACGCCCCGTCCCGACCGCCGGCCGCGATCGCCCACAGCCGCAGCCGCCGGCCCTCCAGGGCGAAGCCCGGCGGCGGGTGCTTGACCGCACCGCGCAGCCAGGCCGCGCCGAGCGCGGCGAGCGCCGACGAGTACGCGGTGCGGAAGCCGATGTGCCCCTCCACTTCTCCCGGCTCGCAGGTGGCCGTGAGCCCCCGGGCCCGCGCCTCGACCAGCAGCGCCCGGGCCCGCCACGGCTCGTCGACCACGATCGACACCCGCGCGGTGCCGCCCATCCGGACGACCTGACCGGCCCCGGCGAGCAGCCCTTCGAAGTCGAGCGGCGACGCCGGCCGCGCCTCGACCCCGAACAGGGACAACTGCTTGCCTGGTGGCTTGGCTAGTGACACTCGGGTACCTCGTTGAACGCCTTCCGTAGCGGCTCCGAGGAGAGCTTGTCGGTGTCCAGCGCGCTGGCCGCGTAGTCGCGCTGGAGCTGGTCGAACGCGGTCGCCACCGATGAGTAGAACACCTGCGCGTCGACCGGGTCGAGGCCCGCGACGGCGCCACGGGCACGGGCGTACGCGTCCCGCGCGGTCCGCAGCGACGCCACGAACCGGTCCGCGATGTCCCTGCCGCCGTCGACGTCGGGGACGCCCGCGTCGGCCACCCGTCGGCGCGCCGTCTCGCTCGCCGTCTCCGCCCCGGACAGCAGCCCGACCAGGTTCTCCTTGGCCTGCGCCGGCGTGGTCGAGCTGGTCAGCTGCGCCTGGGTGGAGTCGGTGAGCGTGGCGAGCGTGCTGCGCCAGGGCGACAGGGCGGTGCATACCGATTTTGCCCAGGTCGTGGGCGCCACGCCGGAGCCGGAACCGCAGCCGGCGACCAGGCCCATGGCGGGGAGCAGCAGGACGGCCAGCATCGACGGCACGAGCCGGGGTACGCGTGGCGCGGTCGTCGACGTCATGGTCATGGCGGTCAGCGTAGATCGCCGGACCGACAGGCCAGTAGATACGCGCGGCGACCGGGGTGCTCGACTCCCGTCACGGTGCCTGGAAAGCGTGATGCCCGGGCACGGCGGTGGCGCCGCGCCCGGGCATCCTGCGTCCAGCCGGGTCGGCCCAGGTCAGGGCCTCCTCCCGGTCTTCGCGATCAGGCGCTCACCCGCGCCGACTTCTCGGTGGTGATGCCGGCCCCGCGGTCGCCACCTTCGGCCACGGCGATCGGCTTGCGCTTGCTGAACACCACCGCAGCCACGATGATCAGCACGGCCACGACCGCAATGGCCACCCGTAGCGGGGTGTTCTTGTCGGCGCCCGTGCTGTAGGCCACCACGGCCGGCGCGATGAGCAGCGCGACCAGGTTCATGACCTTCATCAGCGGGTTGATCGCCGGGCCGGCGGTGTCCTTGAACGGGTCACCCACCGTGTCGCCGATGACGGTCGCGGCGTGCGCGTCGGAGCCCTTGCCGCCGTGCGCGCCGTCCTCCACCATCTTCTTCGCGTTGTCCCAGGCACCACCGGAGTTGGCCAGGAACAGCGCCATCAGCGTGCCGGTGCCGACGACACCGGCCAGGTAGGCGGCCAGCGGACCGATACCGAGGCCGAAGCCCACCGCGACCGGGGCCATGACCGCGAGCAGGCCCGGCGTCATGAGCTCGCGCTGGGCGTCGCGGGTGCAGATGTCGACGACCTTGCCGTACTCCGGCCGCTGTGCGCCGGTCATGATGCCCGGCAGCTCCCGGAACTGGCGGCGCACCTCGAACACCACCGCGCCCGCGGACCGGGACACCGCGTTGATGGCCAGGCCGGAGAACAGGAACACGACCGCCGCGCCGACCAGCAGGCCGACCAGGTTGCCCGGGTTGGCCAGGTTGAGGATCTGGTCCATCGACGTACCGACGTTGGCGTTGCGCAGCGCGGCGGTGACGGTGTCGGTGTACGACCCGAACAGCGCGGTCGCGGCGAGAACCGCGGTCGCGATGGCGATGCCCTTGGTGATCGCCTTGGTCGTGTTGCCCACCGCGTCGAGTTCGGTGAGGGTGTGCGCGCCGTGCTCGTCGATCTCACCGGACATCTCGGCGATGCCCTGTGCGTTGTCGCTGATCGGGCCGAACGTGTCCATGGCCACGATCACGCCGACCGTGGTGAGCAGGCCGGTACCGGCCAGCGCCACCGCGAACAGCGACAGCGTGATGGAGCCGCCGCCGAGCAGGAAGGCGCCGTACACGCCGGCGGCGATGACGATCGCGGAGTACACCGCGGACTCGAAGCCGACGCTGACACCCGCCAGTACCACGGTCGCCGGGCCGGTCAGCGCGGTCTTGCCGATGTCCTGTACCGGGCGTCGGCCGGTCTCGGTGAAGTACCCGGTGAGAGCCTGGATGACCGCGGCGAGCACGATGCCGATGACCACGGCCACGATGGCGATCATGCGAGGATTGCGGCTGACGTTCTCCAGCGGGGAGTGGTGCAGGCCGCCGAAGGTGGTGGGCAGGTAGGCGAACGCCGCGACGGCCACCAGGATCGCCGAGATCAGGGCGGACGCGTAGAAGGCCCGGTTGATCGCGGTGAGGCCGGACCGGTCGGACTTGCGCAGCCGGGTGATGAAGACCCCGATGATCGCGGTCAGCACGCCGATCGTGGGGACGATGAGCGGGAAGACCAGCCCTTCGTCGCCGAACGCCGCCTTGCCGAGGATGAGCGCGGCGACGAGGGTCACCGCGTACGACTCGAACAGGTCGGCTGCCATACCGGCGCAGTCACCGACGTTGTCACCCACGTTGTCGGCGATCGTCGCCGCGTTGCGCGGGTCGTCCTCGGGGATGTTCTGCTCGACCTTGCCGACCAGGTCGGCGCCGACGTCCGCGGCCTTGGTGAAGATGCCGCCGCCGACCCGCATGAACATGGCGAGCAGGGCGGCGCCGAAGCCGAAGCCCTCCAGAACGGTGGGGGCGTCGCCCTTGTAGAGGTACACGACGACCGACGCGCCGAACAGGCCGAGACCGACGGTGAGGAACCCGACGACACCGCCCGTCCGGAACGCGATCAGCATCGCCTTCTCCCGGCCGCCCTCGGCCTCCCGGGCGGCCGCCGCGACCCGCAGGTTCGCGCGGGTCGCCATCGCCATCCCGGCAGCGCCGATGAACGCGGAGAAGGCCGCGCCGATGATGAAGAAGAGCGCGCGGCCGATCTTGATCGCCGTCTCGCTGCCTGCCGACTCGTTGACGGGGAGCAGGAACAGCAGCACGACCGCGATGACGACGAAGATGCCGAGGGTCTTGAACTGACGGAACAGGTACGCCGTAGCGCCCTCCTGTACCGCCCCGGCGATCTCCTGCATTTTCTCTGTACCCCGGCCGGCGCCGAGCACCACCTTCACCAGTGCCGCCGCGAAACCGAGGGCCACCAGGGCGATGACCGCGGCGATGATGATGTAGGTCAGGTTGTTGCCGGTAAGGGCCACCTCGCCGTCCTGGGCGAGATATTGCCTGGACATTCGCGTCCTCCTGATACCAAGCACATGACAGGTACCGCGGGCGACACGCCAGCGATCCAGTCTTCACGCGGGGCGTCCCGACATCCACTTCGCCCCCCGTGCGGGACCCGGGATGTCACATATGACCCGCGTACTGTAGCCGCATTACGTGTGCCCGGTCACACCGACGACCCCCGTGTCGCATCGGTGATCGTTAACGTAGTAGCTGCGGTACCTACTGGGAAGTAGCCGCAGTACCCGCTGGAACCGCTCCCAATCAGGTTGGCAGTGCCGGAACGAAGCGGTGACCTGCATGATCGGTACGGGATGACCCGCGAGGTGCCCTGCCTGACGCAGCGGTCCGGCTCCGGCCGGAACCGCGCAGCGGCTGCCGTTTTGCGCAGCGCAGGGGGCGGCGGGCGCTCTGTCCCGGGCCGGATGGATCTCTCGGGCGCCGGTGGGCTTACGGTGCCGGGCCGGTCTTACGCGTGCCGGGCCGGTCAGGCGTCGGTGGGCTTACGCCTGACCGGCCAGGACATGCTGACCTCGGTGCCCACGCCGTCGGCGGCCGGGTTGACCTTGAGGTCGTCGACGAGACCGGCCAGCAGCGCGAGCCCCATCCGGGCGGCGACCGCCTCTTCAGAGAGCGCCTCGGCCCCCCCGGGCGCGGTAGGCGCATCCACCAGGAAAGCGGCGGGGTCGGTAGCCGCCGCGGCGGCACCCGGACCTTCGGTGGCCCGGTCGACCACTCGTACGGTGAACCGGTCGCCGTCGTCCATCGCCATGTCGACGAGGCTTGCCGTGCCCTGCGAACGGTGCAGCGCGACCGCGCGGGAGCATGCCTCGCCGATCGCCAGCCGGATCTCCTCCAGCAGCTCGTCGGCCACACCGGCACGACGGGCCACCGCGACCGCGACGAGCCGTGCGGTGCGGACGTGAGCCGGTGCCGGGGAGAACGACAGGCGGACCGTCGGCATCGCGTTACGCCGGCTGGCCCGCGTCAGGACCCGTCGCCGCGGTGGCCGCCTCGACCGAGTCGTACAGCGCGAAGACCCGGTCCAGCGCGGTGATCCGGAAAATCTTGAGCAATCGCTCGTGGCCGCAGACCAGGGCCAGCGTGCCGCCTGCGGCGCGCAACCGCTTCAGCGCACCCACCAGGACACCCAGTCCCGTCGAGTCGAGGAACTCGACGCGGCTCAGGTCGACGATCACGCTGCGGGCTCCGGCCTCGACCAACTCGACGAGGCGCTCACGCAGGCGCGGCGCGGTGTAGACGTCGACCTCGCCACCGACCTCGAGCACCGTGTGATCGCCGACGGTGCGGGTCGACAGCGACAACTCCATGCGGACCTCCTCAACCGTGACACCGCAGGCGCGGTGCCAAAGTCCCTGCGGGCATCTAACCACCGGCCGACCGGCCGGGCGACGCGTCCCTGGTCGTTCGGGCATGGTGAACCGTGTCCGAACGGCTGGACCGACGTGGACGATATCGCCCGGGCGGTGTCAGAGTGCAGGTCGTGACGAGCGTATTGCCCCAGCCTGCCGAACTGTTGGACCGGCTGCTGCACGGACGGCAGGCGACGCCGCTCACCCACGTCGAACGCGTACCGGCACGCCCCGGTGTCCGCGCGGCCTGGCCTGAATGGGCGACCGAGCAACTGCGCGCCGCCTTCGCGAACCGGGGCGTCGACGCCCCCTGGCAGCACCAGGCGCGGGCGGCGGACCTGCTGCACGCCGGTCAGAGCGTGGTGATCGCCACGGGCACCGCGTCGGGCAAGTCGCTGGCCTATCACCTGCCGACGCTCGCGCGCCTGCTCGACGACCCGCGCGCCAGCGTGCTGTATCTGGCCCCGACCAAGGCCCTCGCGGCCGATCAACTGCGCACCCTGACCTCTCTGGACCTGCCGGGCATCCGCCCGGCGAGCTACGACGGGGACACGCCGCGCGAAGAACGTGAGTGGATCCGGCAGCATGCCAGGTTCGTCCTGACCAATCCTGACATGTTGCATCATGGCATTTTGCCGGGTCACGCCGCCTGGACCGGTTTTCTCCGCCGGTTGTCGTACGTGGTTGTCGACGAATGCCACGCCTACCGGGGTGTCTTCGGTTCCCACGTGGCACACGTCCTCCGCCGTCTGCGCCGGGTTGCGGCCCGGTACGGTCGCGACCCGGTCTTCGCGTTCGCCTCGGCGACCGCCGGCGATCCGGCCGGCACCGCCGAGCGACTGGCGGGCGTACCGGTCACCGCGGTGACCGAGGACGGCTCCCCCCGGGGCGGGGTGACGTTCGCGCTCTGGGAGCCACCGCTGCTCGACCCCGCGACCGGGCTCGCCGCGGGCCCCGGCCGGTCCGACACCGCCGGGACCGACCGGCCGGACACCGCCGGGACCGTGGTCGACGCCGCCCCGATCCGCAGGTCGGCGCTGCGCGAGACGGCGGACCTGCTCGCCGACACCGTGACCCACGGGGTGCGGACCCTGGCGTTCGTGCGGTCCCGGCGCGGCGCCGAGATCGTCGCGTCGATGGCCCGGCGGTCGCTGGAGGAGGTGGCCCCCGGCCTCGGCGACCAGGTCGCCGCGTACCGCGCCGGCTATCTGCGGGAGGAACGCCGGGTACTGGAACGGGCCCTGCTCGACGGCTCGCTGCTCGGGCTCGCCGCCACGAACGCGCTCGAACTGGGCGTCGACCTGTCCGGCCTGGACGCCGTCATCCTCGCCGGGTACCCGGGCACGCTCGCCTCCCTGTGGCAGCAGGCCGGGCGGGCGGGCCGGTCCGGCCGGGAGTCACTGTGCGTACTGGTGGCTCGCGACGATCCGCTCGACACGTACCTCGTCCACCATCCGGACGCGCTGTTCCGGCGACCGGTCGAGGCCACCGTGCTCGACCCGGGCAACCCGTACGTGCTCGGCCCCCAGTTGGCCTGCGCCGCCGCCGAGCTGCCGCTGACACCCGCCGACCTGGAACTGTTCGGCGGCCGGGTCGCCGCGTCGGCGGTGGAGGGCCTCGTCGCCGCCGGTGCGCTGCGCCGGCGGCCCACCGGTTGGTACTGGACCCAGCGCGGCCGGCCGGACGTCGACCTGCGCGGCGCCGGCGGTGCCCAGGTGTGCGTGGTCGAGGCGACGACCGGCCGGCTGCTCGGCACCGTCGACGGCGCCTCGGCACACTTCCAGGTCCACCCCGGTGCGGTGTACCTCCACCAGGGCGTCTCGTACGTGGTCGACGACCTCGACCTCGACGACGCCTGCGCCCTGGTACACGCCGAAGAGCCCGACTTCACGACCCACCCGCGGGACGTGACCGACCTGTCGGTGCTGTCGGTGCGCGACTACGTCGATGCCGGCCCGGTCGGTCTGTTCCTCGGCGAGGTGGAGGTGACCAGCCAGGTGGTGGGGTACCAGCGGCGTCGGATCAGTACCGGCGAAGTCATGGACACCCGCCCGCTCGACCTGCCGGAGCGCTCCCTGCGGACGGTCGCCGTCTGGTGGACGGTCTCCCCCGGCGCGCTGGCCGACGCCGGCGTCGCGGCCGCGGACTTCCCCGGCGCGCTGCACGCCGCCGAGCACGCGGCGATCGGCCTGCTGCCGCTGGTGGCAACGTGCGACCGGTGGGACATCGGCGGCCTGTCCACGGCCGCCCACCCCGACACCGAGGCGCCCACGGTCTTCGTCTACGACGGCCACCCGGGCGGCGCCGGCTTCGCCGAGCGCGCCTTCGGAATCGCATCCGAGTGGCTCGGCGCCACCCGGGCCGCGATCGCCTCGTGCGGGTGCGAGTCCGGGTGCCCGTCGTGCGTGCAGTCACCCAAGTGCGGCAACGGCAATTCGCCCCTGGCCAAGGACGACGCCGTCACCGTGCTCGACCTCGTACTGGGTGAGCTCGCCGCCGGCCGGGCCACCCGGCGGGCACCGGACCACCCGACAACTTCATGATCACCGAGACTTCGCGGTGTCGCAGCCCACGAAGTCTCGGTGATCATGCGGTGAGTGGCGAGGTCACGGGGGCGGCGACGGGCTCACAGGGAGCTCGGTGACCGGATGGGCCCGGCCCGTGCCCGTGCCCGTCCCGGACCGACCGGACGCCCCACGCCCGCCGGTTCGACCTCCACGTCGACGACCACGTCCAGCCCGTCGAGCCGGCACTCCATCAGCCGGGCACCGTTGGCGGCCGCGACCTGTCCGGCCCGGTCGCAGGCGGCGGAGCGCCCCTCGCCGGCGCGCGCCGCACCCGCGAGCGCACCGAGGTCCGCGGCGGCCTCGGCCCGATGGTCGGCCACCAGCACCGAGCCGACTGCCGCCACGGCCCCCGCGAAGGTCAGGACCGCGAGCCCCACGCCGAGTACCCACAGCGACGCCGACCCCCGCTCGGAACCGGACGCCCGCATCGACACCCACCCGTGGCCGGCCCGGAAGGCCCCGTTATGGCCGGCCCGGCCGCCTCCGTGCCTCATCACGGCGAGTCCGGCTCACGCGCCGCGACCGCGTACGCCTCGACGTCGAACCCCGGCAGCCGACCACCCAGCGGGTGCACCGCCGTCCGGACCGTCGCGCGGACGAGGTCTCCGTCCGAACCGACCGTCACGATCGCTCCAGCCGGACCGGCCCGCTCCCCGGCGGTGACCCCCCAATCCCCGCGCGCCTCGGCGAGCGCGGCTTCCCGGGCAGCGTCGACGCAGCGCATCTTTGTCGTAACCGCGCCGATCGTGGTCAGGCCGGCCATCAGGAGGAACAGCAGTACCGGCAGGGCGACGGCCAGTTCGGCCGTCACCGATCCGCGCTCGCCGGCCCGCTGCGAAGCCCCGGCGCGCCCCGTGACACGGGCGGCGACGCGTGACCTGACGCGGGCGTGGACGCGTGACCTGACGCGGGCGTGGACGCGTGACCTGACGCGGGCGTGGACGCGAACCGTGGCCCGGTCCGCGTCCACGCCGGGCACTCCCCTCACTTCAGCGCCCGTTGGATGATCTCGGCGAGGGCGGTGCGGACCGTGTCCGACGTGACGACCTTGAGCAGCAGCCCGGCGAAGGCAACCGCGGCGAGGGTGCCGACGGCGTACTCGGCGGTGTTCATACCGGCGTCGCCGCGCAGCCGGCGCAGCAGGTTGCGGATGACCGTCATCCCCGTCGCGGGCGTTTTCGTTGTGGATGTCCGCATTGTTACCTCTCCTCAGCTTGATCGAAGGACGTCGCCGAGCACGGCGACGACCACCGGCACGACGCCGGTGAGCAGGAAGGCGGGCAGGAAACACAGGCCGAGGGGAAGCACGGCGAGCACGCCCAGGCGCTGGGCCGCGGCCTCGGCCCGCGCCGACCGGGCAGCCCTGAGGTCGTCCGCGAGCCGGCTCAGCGCCGAGGTCATCGCCGCCCCGCTGTCAGCACTGCGAACGGCCGCCCGGCGTACCCGCTCGGCGCCCGGGACCGCGGCCAGCGGCGCCCATGCCTCGTCCGGTGGGATGCCCAGCCGCAGTGCCGTGCCGACACGGACGAGGCGGCGGCCGAGCGGGCCGCCGAGTGCCTCACCGACCACCTCGGCGGCCCGTGCGGGTGGGGCACCGGCACGGAGTGCGGCAGCCAGCAGGTCGACGGCTATCGGCAGGTCGGCGGCGGCCAGCAGGTCCTCGTGGCGATCCGCCGCCGACCAGCGCCACCCCGCCCACCACAGGACCGCGGTGACGAGCAGGCCGACGACCGGTCCTTCCCAGCCGCCCAGCAGACCCGCCGTTGCCGCACCCGCGGCGACGGCGGCGCACACGACCGGCCATCGCCGGCCCGGCGAAGCCGCGTAACCAGCGACAGACCGCTTCCGACCCGACATGACGACACGACCGGCGACCCGCCTCCCGCCCGGTGTGACAGCACGACCGGCGACCGGGTGCCTCCGGAGTCCGGTCACGACGCCCGCTCCACCGCGTTGCGGCACAGCCGGCCGGTCCAGCTCAGGCCGCCGTACTGCAGCGCCAGCGCGCCGAGGGCGCAGGCCGCCCCGGTCGGGGTACGGAACAGCGTGTGGACCGGCTGCGCGCCCATCGCGTAGCCCAGCCCGACCCCGGCGAGGGGCAGCAGCGCCAGCAGCGCCGCGCTGGCGCGGGCACCGGCGGTCTGCGCGGTGACGGAGGCCCGGACCCGCTCGACGCCACGCAGATCGCTTTCGACCCGGTCGAGCAGGTCGGCCAACGGCGCGCCCAGCCGCTCGCTCACCTCACAGGCGGCACGGAGGCGGTCGAGCGTACGGCTCACCGCGGTGTCCGGCCCACCGGCCGACAGTGCCTTCCGCGCGGCCTCGACCGCTGCCGTTGGCGCCACGCCGGCTCGCAGTTCGGCAGCCAGGCCACCGACCACGTCCAGCGCCGCGCCGCGGGCGGCCGCGACCGCGCGATCCGCGAGCACCCGCCGGATCGCGCGCAGACCGAGGATCGTGTACCCAAGGGTGACGACCGCGGCGACGACGCCACCGGGTACCCCGGCCGCGACGGTGACCAGGGCCATGGCGACCACCGGTACGGCGACCGTGCGGCGCCGGGCCACGACGCCGGCGCGGCGCCGCCCTGGTGACCGCCGGACCGTCAGCCCGGCCAGCCTTCTACGAGCGGCCCGACCCCGGATCACGTCGGCTCCCCGCGGAGAACCACCGGCGGCGTCACTCCGCCACGGATCAGCAGGTCAGCGAGGGTCGGCGCGGCCGGCCCAGCACCGAGCCCACGCTGCCAGGCGGGTATGGCACGGACGAGACCGGTCTGGGTGGACGCCAGCAGCAGGCACACCTCGTCCACGACCCGGCCGGTCATGGTGGCCCGAACCTGCATCACCACCCGCAACGCCGCGGCGATCTGTGCGTGCAGCGCCTCGCGGGGCACGCCGCCGAGCAGCCCGAGCGCCTCCAGCCGGGCCGGCACGTCGGCGGAACTGTTGGCGTGCAAGGTACCGGCGCCGCCCTCGTGCCCGGTGTTCAGCGCACCCAGCAGGTCGATGACCTCAGCGCCGCGGCACTCGCCGACAACGAGCCGGTCCGGACGCATCCGCAACGCCTGCCGCACCAGATCGCGCAGGGTCACGGCCCCCGCACCCTCGACGTTGGAGGGCCGCGCTTCGAGAGTCACGACGTGCGGGTGTGCCGGCCGCAGCTCGGCCGCGTCCTCCACGACGACGATGCGCTCGTCGTGTGGCACCAGCGACAGCAGCGTCGCCAGCAGGGTGGTCTTTCCCGCTCCGGTACCGCCGGTCACGAGGTAGGGCAGTCGCGCGGCAACCACCGCGGCGATCAGGTCCGCCACGCCGGCGTCGAGGCTGCCGGCGGCGACGAGCTCGGGCAGGGTGAACGCGCGGCGACGCAGGGTACGCAGCGACAGGTACGGGCCGTCCCGGGCGATCGGCGGCAGGACCGCATGCAGCCGGGTCCCGTCGGGAAGCCGGGCGTCGACGAACGGGCTGCCCTCGTCGAGGCGACGGCCGGCGGCAGCCGCCAGGCGCTGCGCGAGCCGGTGGACGTCGGCCGGGGTGCCGAGCCACACGCCGGCCCGCCGCAGGCCGTGGCCCCGATCCACCCACACGTCGGCGCCGTTGACCAGGACGTCGGTGACATCGGCCTGGGCGAGCAGGGCCATCAGCCCGCCGGCGCCACCGGCGCCCCGCCCGGACGGCTGGACAGCCTCGACCGTCATGCCACCGGCTCCCGCAGCCCGAGGTCCAGGTCACCGAGGACCCGCCGGCACAGCGCGGCCAGGGGTCCCTTGCCCGTACCGGCCGGTGGCTGGCCACGCTCCAGCGCACGTGCGAGTTCCGGTTCGGTACGCAGCATGCCGGCCAGGGGAAGCCCCAGTGCCCGGGCGATCTCCTGCGCCTTGAGCCGCCCGGGTGCCGGCCCCCGCACCACGACCGAGAGATCGCTGGTGTGCCCGACCGCGACGGCGGCAACCCGGGCGGCGGCTGCGCAGGCGCGTAGCTCGGCGGGCACCAGCAGAAGCGTGCGGTTGGCGGCGGCCAGGGCCAGCACGGCGGCGTCATCGAGGCGCCGGGGCAGGTCGACGACCACGACGTCGCGGCTGGACCGCCCGGCGTCCAGGGCCGCCGCCATCGCGTCCGCCGGCACCGTGAGCAGGTCTCCCCGGTCCCAGGAGAGCACCGCCAGCTCGCCCCGGTTGGGCAGCGCGTCGACCAGCGCCGGCGGTGCGACGCCGGTCGAACCGTGGGAGAGTGCGGGCCAGCGCAGTCCGTCCAGCGCCTCCCAGCCGAGGACGAGATCGGCTCCGCCGCCCATCGGGTCGGCGTCGACCAGCAGGGCGCGCAGCCCCGCCCGGGCGGCGGTGACGGCCAGGCCCGCGGCCAGGACGCTGGTACCCGCACCGCCGCGCCCGCCGAGTACCGCGACGACGGCGGCCGGGCGGGGCACCGCGGTCGCGGTGATCAACCGGTCCGCCAGCCACGGTTCGGCCGCGGGCAGCACGGCGACGTGTTCGGCGCCGATCGCATCGGCGAGGTCCCACGGCGGCGGCTCCACCGGCCCGGCGAGGACGAGCACGATGCCGAGCCGGTGGGGCAGGCGGGCCCGGGCGCACGCCGGGGCCGCCCGTAGTCCCACGAGGACCAGTGGCGCCGCGCCGAACCGCGCCCGGGCAGCGACCGGATCGGGTGCCACCTCGAGCTCCACCCGTGCGTCGGCCGCGACGCGGAGCACCTCGTCGAGCAGGTACGGGTCGTCGGTGACCAGGAGCGGGCGGACCTGTTCGCAGACGACTGGTTGGCGAGCGGCCACGGCGGCCTCCGGGGACGAGAGGGAACGGACCGGCCCACGGTGCCCGCGCCGGGACGCGCCGCGCGGCCCGTACCCACGGGTCTGTGGACAGCGAGGGTGCCTGTGGACAGTCCGGGACTCCGGCAGTTGATCTGGTATGTCGAACGCGCGTCGGGACGCCCATCGGGACGTGACCGGAGTCAATGATTTTCGTCACACGGGTGGTTGCCCGGGTGACGAACCGGCCCCGCTGGCGGAGGCGCGGTCGCCGTTCGGCCCGCCCGTACGGCGACGATCCGCACCGGGCGACCGACGCCGCCCCGCCGTCGGCGGCCGTGCGCGACCGCCCCCGACCGGATCATCTGCCGCCGGCGCGGCCGTCCGCCCCTACCGGCGAACCGGACGGGTACGCGGATCGAACCGGCTCGGACGGACGGCCACGACCGGACCGGACGGCGCGACCAAGAGCGGGTCTGACCAGGCGATATAGGGGTAACCAAATGGGGACGACCCCCGCCGGGGGGAGGCGGGGGTCGTCGTGGGTCCGACTCCGGGGGGTTGAGCCGAACCCGCTCGGCAATCACGGGGGGTGTGAACGCCGAGAGATCGTGAGTGCGAACGCGAAACGGACATACCGGCTAGGACATGAAACCGCGTCGCAAATATAAGCATGCCCGAGGTGCCGCCACACGTCGAGTAGCGCCGGCTTTGACTATCTGCAACTTCACATCGATCTGTCCTGATATCTGATTGATGAGTCCGCATATGGCCGCAGATGGCGAACACGGATGGTTAGACTGCGGCCCGTGGGTCGCAGCGCTGCATTTTTCGACCTCGATAAGACGGTCATCGCGAAGTCGAGTGCGCTCGCGTTCGGAAGGCCGTTCTACCGGGACGGTCTCATCGGGCGTCGAGACATGATCAAGGCTGCGTACGCGCAGCTCATGTTCCGTGTCGGCGGCGCGGATGACCAGCAGATGGCCCGCATCCGGGACGCCGTCGCGCAACTGTGCAAGGGCTGGCGGGCCGAGCAGGTGCGACAGATCGTCAACGAGACGCTGCACGAGCTGATCAACCCCTACGTGTACGCCGAGGCCGCCGCACTGATCGTGGAGCACCGCGCGGCGGGCCGGGACGTCGTTCTCGTGTCATCGTCCGGTGACGAGATGGTACGGCCGATCGGCGAACTCCTCGGGATCACCGACATCATCGCCACCCGCATGGTCGTCGAGGACGGCAGGTACACCGGCGAGGTGGAGTTCTACGCCGCCGGCCCCAACAAGGCGACCGCGGTGCAGGCGCTGGCGGCCGAGCGCTCGTACGACCTGGCCGACTCGTACGCGTACTCCGACTCGATCAGCGACACGCCCCTGCTCGGGACGGTCGGCCACCCGACCGCCGTCAACCCCGACCGGGCACTGCGGAAGGTGGCGATCGAACGGGGCTGGCCGATCCTGGAGTTCCGCCACCCGATCCCGCTGATGCGCCGCCTGCGTGACCGCCCGGCAGTGCCGGTGGCCGCCGCAGCGCTCGGCGTCGGACTCGGGGTCGCGATCGGGCTGGCCGTATACGGTCGCTACCGGCGCGCCCGGTCCGCCGCCACGGCGCCGCGGCGCCCGGTCCCCGCCAGGGCATAGCGGGAACGCCCGCCGACCCGCCACGTCCGGCCCCTGATCACGGTGCCGTGGCACCCGACCGAGCATGGCGCGCGGCAACCCGGCCACCACAACAGCCCGCACGAAGCGCCGATAACCACCTGGTAACGGCACGAAAACCTATGTTGACCACTTACTGGCGCATGGGGTCTGACCAGCGTAGAAAATAGGCACTGGCCCGGTCACGGGTCTGCGTACAGCCACCGGGCACCCAGACGTGACCAGTTCCGGCGGGCGCCGGCGGCACGAGCCCACAGACCGCCGACGGCGATCTGGCGGGGTCCCGCCCGGCGATCCGGTGGACCACATGGGCAGCGGCCGTACCTTTCGTCGAGACGCCTGCCTTCCGCGTGTCGCTCGCTCCGGGTGATCGTTAGACGGTTGATCGCTGCTCGCTGCCGCACGCTCGCGGGGCAGCCGCCCCTCGGGCAGCACCGGGCGGCCGGCACACGGGCGGCACGGAGCAGCACGGACAGCACGGGCAGCACGGAGCAGCCGACACACGGGCAAGCGACACACGGGCAAGCGACACACGGGCAGCAGCTCGTGGGCGGCTTCTCCGCAACCTGGCCGCACCGCGCCGGAACCAACTCAACCGGGGGACAGAAAGTGTCGGTCCCCCGGCCTAACGTGACAGCCGTTGCATGGATCAAGGCGAGGAGACGGAGTGGCCCCACTGCTGACCCTGATCACGTTTCTGGTCGCCGCCGCACTGGCAACCGGGTACGTGTGCGAGACCGGCCTACCGTTCTGGCGCCGCACTGCGGCGGCCACGTTCGGGCTGGTCCTCGCCGTCGGCGCAGGCCAACTGCTGACCACGTCCGATCCCCTGCTGGCATACGCGTCGGGCATCCCGTCACTGTTCGCCCTCGGTGTTGTCATGATCGCGCCGGAGCGTCGACGCAGTCCCCAGCACCCCATGGAGCGGCCGACCGTCACACCGACCCGGCCCGCGGCCGGGACAGACGCGCCGCAGGAGTTCGACCGCCGGGCGGCCCGTCGTCGCGCGGCGCTGCCGATCGGCACCGAGCCCGGCGCGGCGCGGCATTCCGCGTCGGCGCCCGGGATCGCACCGTTGACCGGGATCGCACCGTTGACCGGGGTCGCACCGTTGACCGGGGTCGCACGGCGGTCCCGGTCCGCCCAGGCTCCCGGCGCCGGGGAGGGCACCGGCGAACCGGCGGCAACCCGCCGGCCGGGCAGCACGCTGGCCAGCGCCCGCGGCATCGGCGACCTCCGCCTCGCCGCGCAGCGTCTGCAGAGCCTCGCGGGCCGGCGCGGAGCGCCCCGGTCCCTCAGCCGGATATCGCGTTGCAGATGTCGTTGAGCTCGGCCGCCCCCACTTCGACCGCTGTCGCGTAGTGCCGCAGCCAGGAGCGCACCCCGTCGGGTGTACCCGTGGCGAACGCACCGGCCGCCCCCACGTACTCGGGTTCGCGCGTCCGGTGCCCGCTGTCCACGGCCAGCAGGCCGCGCGGGTCCAGCCCGGCGGCGATCAGCGTCAGCCGGCCGGCGGCGCGGGCGACCACCCCGTTCGGGCCGGCGAAGGCCCGCAGCGCGAGGAGTTCACCGTGCACCACCGCGGCCTGCAACAGCGCCGGCGCGCCGGCGTCCTGGCCGCCTGCCTGGGCGGCGACGAGCTGGGCGAGTGCGTCCAGCCGCGCCGACACCACCGGGTCGGCCACCGGACGCCCCAGCTCCGCCTCATCCACCGCGCCGCGGGCGGCGAGTACGTGCAGCCGCGCGAGCGCCTGGAGCGGTGAGCGCAGCCAGGTCCCGCTCAGTCCGTCAAGCGCGGCACTGACCCGCAGCGCACCCTGCAGTACCGGGTCGGTCACCAGGCCGGCGCGGACCTGCTCCAGGTCGTACCCGTGCCCGTCGAGGGCCGCGCTGGCCACCGCCGACCGCAGGCTGGCCTCGGCGGCGACCTGGCCGCCGGAGCGGCGCAGCGCGCGGTGGCGCATGGCCGTGTCGGCGGCCTGGCGGGCGCGGTCCAGGGCGGGGGCCACGTCGGCGAGCTGGAGCAACGGAGCGAGCGGGTTGGTCACGGTGGCGATGATTCCACCCCGCCGATTCCACCCCGCTCCGGCCCGTCCGCAGCCCGTACCCGAACCAGTCGCTGCGCGGTACTGTTCGAATCAGGCGTGGAACGGCAACATATGAGCAACACGATGCCGGTCGGCGCACATTAGTGAACGCTCGACGCTGGGCGAGCACGCCCCTCGCTCCGACCGTCGTGCCGCCATTAGCCTGCAAGGCGACAGACCCGGAGCACTCCAGGGGAGCACCACGTGATGCGTGCGCGCAGCGAGCGAACCACCGGGCTTGTCGCGGCTTGTGAGCACAGCGAGGAGACGCGATGAGCGAAACTTTGGCCAACCTGCTCAACGAAACGCGGCAGTTCGCGCCGCCGGCCGAGCTGGCCGCGAACGCCAACGTCAAGGAGGACGCATACGCGCAAGCCGGGTCCGACCGGCTCGCTTTCTGGGAGACCCAGGCCCGCCGGCTCACCTGGGCAAAGGACTGGGACCAGGTACTCGACTGGTCCAACCCGCCGTTCGCGAAGTGGTTCGTCGGTGGGCAGCTCAACGTCGCGTACAACTGCCTCGACCGCCACATCGAGTCCGGCCGCGGCAGCAAGGCCGCGATCTACTGGGTCGGCGAGCCCGGCGACACCCGCTGCCTGACCTATGCCGACCTGCACCGGATGACCTGCCAGGCCGCCAACACGCTCACCGAGCTGGGCGTGCGGGCCGGCGACCGGGTCGCCATCTACCTGCCGATGATCCCCGAGGCCGTGGTCGCGATGCTCGCCTGTGCCCGCATCGGCGCCACCCACAGCGTGGTCTTCGGCGGCTTCTCGGTCGACGCGCTCGCCAGCCGGATCACCGACGCCGACGCCAAGGTCGTGATCACCGCGGACGGCGGGTACCGGCGCGGCAACCCCAGCGCGCTCAAGCCGACCGTCGACGAGGCGGCCGACCGCTGTGGAAGCGTCGAGCACGTCCTGGTCGTCCGCCGCACGGGGCAGGACGTCGCGTGGCGGGACGGCCGCGACCTGTGGTGGCACGAGACGGTCGAGCAGGCGAGCACCGAACACACCGCGCAGCCGTTCGACGCCGAGCACCCCCTGTACATCCTGTACACCTCGGGTACGACCGCGAAGCCGAAGGGCATCCTGCACACGTCCGGCGGCTACCTGACCCAGGCGAGCTGGACCTTCCACGCGGTCTTCGACCACAAGCCGGACACCGACGTGTACTGGTGCACCGCCGACATCGGCTGGGTCACCGGGCACAGCTACATCGTCTACGGCCCGCTGTCCAACGGCGCGACCCAGGTGATGTACGAGGGCACGCCGGACACCCCGCACAAGGGCCGGTTCTGGGAGATCGTGCAGGAGTACGGCGTCACGATCCTGTACACCGCGCCCACTCTGATCCGCACCATGATGAAGTGGGGCGACGACATTCCGGCCGGGTACGACCTGTCGTCGCTGCGCATCCTGGGCTCGGTCGGTGAGCCGATCAATCCCGAGGCCTGGATGTGGTACCGGGAGAACATCGGCCGGGGTGAAACCCCGGTCGTCGACACCTGGTGGCAGACCGAAACCGGCTCCATCATGATCAGCCCGCTCCCGGGCGTCACCGCGACCAAGCCCGGCTCGGCCATGACGCCGCTGCCCGGCATCGCGGCCGACGTCGTGGACGACCAGGGCAACTCGGTGCCCAACGGCGGGGGCGGCTACCTGGTGCTGCGCGAACCGTGGCCCAGCATGCTGCGCACGATCTGGGGTGACGACCAGCGCTTCATCGACACCTACTGGTCGCGCTTCCACAACATGTACTTCGCCGGCGACGGCGCCAAGCGCGACGCCGACGGCCACATCTGGCTACTCGGCCGGGTCGACGACGTCATGCTGGTCTCCGGCCACAACATCTCCACCACCGAGGTGGAGAGCGCCCTGGTCAGCCATCCGAAGGTGGCCGAGGCGGCGGTGGTCGGCGCCACCGACCCGACGACCGGGCAGGCGATCGTGGCGTTCACGATCCTGCGCGGCGGTGTGCCCGAGGACGAGGCCGGCGGTGAGGCGTTGGTCAAGGAGCTGCGTGACCACGTGGCGAAGACGCTCGGCCCGATCGCGAAGCCGCGGCAGATCATGGTCGTACCCGAGCTGCCGAAGACCCGTTCCGGCAAGATCATGCGCCGCCTGCTGCGCGACGTGGCCGAGAACCGGTCGCTGGGCGACGTGACGACCCTGCAGGACTCGACCGTGATGGACCTGATCGCCGGCGGTATGCGGGCCGGGAAGTCCGAGGACTGACCCGACGGCCGGCCCCGCCACGTGCGCGGGCACCGACCGAGGTCACGGCCCACCCCCACGACATCGTGGGGGCGGGCCGTGACCATGACCCATCCGTGATCGTCACAGCACCAGGTGTGAGCGACACCATCGCGCGCCACGCCCACGGCATGACGGACTTCACGCCGTGGATGCGAAGTAGCGCGATTTCCGTACGCTGAGCCTCATGACTCCCTTGGTCGACGAGTCCTGCGTGCTGCTCGACGGCCCGTGGAGACATCGCTTCGTCAGTGCCAACGGCACCCGCTTCCACGTCGTGGAGGCCGGCAGCGGGCCGCTGGTGCTGTTCCTGCACGGATTTCCCGAGTTCTGGTGGGGTTGGCACCACCAGCTCCGGCTGATCGCCGAGGCGGGCTTCCGTGCCGTAGCGATCGACCTGCGGGGATACGGGGCCAGCGACAAGCCGCCCCGTGGCTACGACGGCTACACCATGGCCGGGGACGTGGCCGGACTGATCCGCGCCCTCGGCGAGCGCAGCGCGATCCTGGTCGGCGCGGGGTACGGCGGCACGATCGCGTGGACGACCGCGGCCTTCCACCCCACGCTCGTACGCCGGCTCGTGATCCTGAGCGCGGCCCACCCGCTGCGGCTGCGGGCCGCGCTGGCCAGCGACCCGCGCGGGCAGCTCGCCGCGTCGCTGCCCCTGCTGCGGTTCCAGGTACCCCGCTTCGAGCACGTCCTGACCCGGGACAACGCCGCCCTCGTGGGCGAGTACCTGCGACGCTGGGCCGGACCGGCGTGGCAGGCGAGCGACGACTTCGCCGACTACGAGCGGCGCTGCCGGCAGGCCATGCGGATCCCGCAGGCGGCGTTCTGCGCGATGGAGACCTACCGCTGGGCGGCGCGCTCGGTGCTGCGACCGCACGGGTACCGCTTCGTCAAACTGCTCCAGCAGCCGATCGTGGCGCCGACCCTGCACCTGCACGGGGAGCTGGACGCGGCGGTGCTGCCCCGCACCGCCCAGGGCTCGGGCCGGTACGTGCTCGCCCGGTACGAGTGGCAGTTGCTGGACGGGATCGGCCACTTCCCGCACCTGGAGAGCCCCGGCCTCGTCGCCGGCGAGATCCTCCGCTGGGCCAAGGAATAGCCACGCCAAGGAGTAGCCGTCGGCGCGGGCGCCGGGATGGCGCCGTCAGACCCGGTACTCCCGCAGCTCGGTGACCTCGTCGCGGGCCACCCAGCCCTGGTACACGCCGAAGTCGAACTCCTCCAGGCCGAGCCGCGCGGCGACCGGGGCCAACCCGCCGGTGTACTCCACCCGCAGCCACGACTCGTGCTCGGCCAGCACGATGAACGGCTCGTCGCGCCACATGCAGGTGGTCCGCACGTACACCAGCTCGTCGACCTCGCTCGCCGGCACGCATCGGCGGTACCGGTCGGGGTGTACCTCCTCGAAGCCGTCCTCCGGGTCGGGCCGGTAGATGCGCACCTGCTCGCCGTCGGGGCTCGCCTCGTACTCGCGGCCCCGCCAGCGGGCGGCGTACCCGTCCCGGATCACTGTTCACCCACCCGCTGCCAGCGCGGCCAGTCCGCGTCGAAGACCGCCACGAGCTTCTCGTTGCCGTCCCGGTCGACCTGCCACAGCTCGGCACCGTGCGGCAATCGGGCGCTGTCGACCTTGAACTCGGCGATCACGTCGCGGCTCTCGCTCGGCGCGAACCCGTTACCGCGGAACGGCGCCCGCTCGATCACCCAACCCTGCATCGCGTGCATGGCGGCTTCGTGCTGCCCGCCGTACGGGATGCGGTATAGGTTGCCCCGGTGCGCCGCCCAGCGCAGCACGTACACCTCGGGATCGTCCGGGGAGAACTTCGAGTCCGAGTAGTTCAGCCCGAGCGCGTTGTACAGCTCGGTCGGGGTGCGCAGGTGCGTGACCTCGCTGGCCCGGTGCACGAAGCCGGAGATCCGGTCGTAGCCGCGGTCGAGGTAGTACGGCACCTGCGAGGCGGGGATCGTCTTCTGCATGACCACCGGGCCGACCGGCGGCGACGGCGTACTCTCCGGCCGAGGCGGTTCGGGCTCCGGGGCCGGTGCCTCCGGCTCGGGCCGCTCGTCGGTGAGTCCCTCCCCGGCCGCCCAGGCGGCGAGCGCGACGACCTGGCTGCCGGGCAGGGTGGCGCCGATCGGCGTACCCGGGTTGACCGCGAACGACAGCGCCTCCCGCGGCCACGCGTTGATCAGCTGGGTGAACTTGATCCAATCCGCGGGGCGGTCCTCGCCGAGGTGGGCGCGCAGGCGCTCGGCCGAGGTGAAGACCACGACGTACGGCTGACCCTCGATCTCCTCGGTGCGCCACTGGTCGATGTGCGCGATCGCGTCGTCGTGCGGTCCGGGTACCAGCACCTTGGCCAGCAGCAGGGTCGACAGGAAGCTGTCGGTACTACCCTCGCTCGCGGCTTCGAGCAGGCTCTCCTCCACCTGGTTGGCGGCGGTGAAGTCGGGCGCCGGGGCGGAGACCGCCGCGGGTGCGGGCGCCGGGGCGGAGACCGCCGCGGGTGCGGGCGCCGGGGCGGAGACCGCCGTCGGAGCCGGCGCCGGCTGCGCGGACGGCGTACCGGCGGGAGGACCGCCGGCGGGTGCCGGTCGGGACGCGGGTGCCGGCTGCGGCTCCCACCGGTCGGTGGGCAGCGACTGCGGCTGCGGATCCCACAGGTCGGTGGATCCGGGCCGGGCCGCAGGTGCCGGCCGCGGTGCGTGGGCGGGGTACGCGGGAGACCCGGCCGCCCGGGGCTCCGGTACGGAGGCCGTAGGGGCGACCGGGTCCGGCTGCCCGTGCCGTGGCGCGGGGGTGACGGGGTCGGTGCCCGGACCGTAGTCGGCGCCGCCGACATGGTCGGGCGCCTGCGGACGGCTCTGGACCGCGGTGCCGGACGGTGCGTGACCGGCTCCCGCGGCCGGGTAGGGCACCGCGCCGACGTGGTCGGGGCCGTCGTCGCCGGGCGACGCCGCGGCCACCCGGCCGTTGTCCGGAGTCGCACCGATCGCCCGGCCGTTGTCCGGAGTCGCACCGATCGCCCGGCCATTGTCCGGAGTCGCACCGATCGCCCGGCCGTTGTCGGGCCGCGGCGCGTTCGCTGAGCCGGGGAGCTGGAAGCCGTGCCGGCCGAGCAGCTCGGCGCGGCGCGACAGCGCCCGCCCGCCGCTGGAGCGCAGGGAACCGTCCGCTGACGACAGTCCGGAGCCACGTGCACCGGCCGACACGCCGGAGCCCCGGCCGGTCGGTGGCTCGGCGGCCGGGGCGCCGGACGCCCGCGACACCACCGCCTGCTCCATGCGGGCCCGTGCGCCGAGGGTGCGGCCGGGCAGTCGCACATCACCACGGCTGATCTGGGCCACGAACCACGGCGGCAGGTAACCCTCGATCGGTAGGCCCGGGTTGACGGCAAGCCACCACTCCACATCGGGCCAGGCGATCGCGAGGTCGTGGAACGGCAACGTGCGGAACGTACCGGCGTGCTCGGCCAGGCAGGCGGCGAGCGCCGCGGGCGAGGTGAAGGCGAGCACGTGCGTGCGGGACTCGGTGGTCCAGGTGCCCCAGCCGGCCGGCGCGCGGCCGGCGAACGCCTCGGCGTCCACCGGGAGGACCAGCTCGGCCCGGGCCAGCAGCCGGAAGTACTGCTCCTGATCTCCGGCGCGAAGCGCGTCCCGCATCGCGGCCTCGGTCTCGGTGGCCGGTTCCCACTCGCTCACGGCCACCCTCCTTTTCGGTCTCGGACGGTCGCGCTGCGACCTAACCTACAAGGACTTCGACCACAGGGCAGGTTCTGGAGTGGACTAATTCCACTGTCCAGACCCGCCACACGCGCCGAGGTCGATGAAGTTATACCGTGACCGGTTCCACCGCCACACCGCACCCGGCTCATCCGGGTCGCCACCGCCCCCGACGACCGGCCACCCGCGGCGGCGTGCGAGCGATACCATCCCGAACCGGCGGGTGCGCCTCATGCGTCCCGCGGCGGGGGGAGGCGCTGATGCGAAACCGCGCCCGGCAGGCGGCCGGGAGGCAGGGTGCACGGGTGGTCGGGCGGATGGTCTACGCCGCGGCGGTACTGGTGACCGCGATGACCGCCGGCGTCGTACCCGTCGGTCCGCGCCCGGCCGCGGCGGCTCCGGCGGGCTGCCCGGTGGCGCCACCGCAGTCGCTGCCCGCCGCAGGCGACACTCCCTGGGCGCAGCAGCGCTTCAACCCGGCCCGGTTCGCTCCGTTCGCCGACGGTCGCAACATCGTCGTGGCGGTCATCGACTCCGGTGTGGACGCCGAACACCCGCAGCTACGCGGCCACGTGGCGGCCGAGGGCAAGGACTACATCGACGCGGCGGCCGCCGGCCGGCAGGACTGCGTCGGCCACGGTACGGCCGTCGCGAGCCTGATCGCGGCGCAGCAGGTCACCGGTACCGCCTTCCGCGGTCTCGCGCCGGGCGTGACGATCCTGCCGATCCGGGTCACCGAACAGGTGGACGTGCAGGGCAACGTCACCGGGCGCACGGCCGCGCAGCCCGAGGCGAGCTTCGCCGCCGCCATCCGGTACGCGGTCGACCACGGCGCCCGGGTCATCAACATGTCCGTCGTGCTCGGCCGCGACGACCCCGAGGTGAAGAGCGCCACGGCGTACGCCGTCGCCCGCAACGTCGTGGTGGTGGCGGCGGTCGGCAACGGGCACGGCAAGGCCAACGCGGCGGACACGGACGAGTCCGGCGCCAAGGACGACCCGGCGCTCTACCCCGCCGCCTACGACGGCGTCATCGGGGTCGGCGCCATCGACCGCAACGGTGTGCGGTTCGAGGCGTCCCAGGTGGGCAAGTTCGTGGATCTGGTCGCACCGGGGGCCGAGATCACGGCGGCGGTCCCCGGCCGTGGCTACCAGGTCTTCAACGGCACGAGCATGGCCACGCCGTTCGTGTCGGCGGCCGCGGCGCTGGTCATCCAGTACCGCCCTGACCTGTCCGCGCGCGAGGTGGCCGCCCGACTGCTGGCCACGGCCGACCCGGCCCCCGGCGGACCGGGCAGCCACCAGTACGGCGCCGGTGTGGTGAACCCGTACCGGGCGCTGACCGAGGGGATCTCCTCGGAGCCGCCGAAGAGCCCGGCGCCGATCCCGGCGGTCCGGCCCGACCCGGATGCCGAGGCGGCCGCGGCGGCCGCCGCCCGGACCCGTACGGTGGCGCTCGTGCTGGCCGCCGGGGTCGCCGGCCTGGCCCTGGTCGTCGTGCTGGTCGCCGTCGTGGTGCCGCGCGGCCGTCAGCGCGGCTGGCGGCCGGGTGCCGGCTGACCGGCGCGCGACGGAGGAATGACCGACGGCGGCCCGGCCGTCGAGGACGACGCCGCGGCCCGGCGGGCGGGTGGCGCTGCCCGGCGAGCGGCCAACGACGAGTGGTGCGGCGACGGCCCGGTCGGTCGACCGGGCCGTCGCCGCACCACTCGGCTCAGCTGAGGTCAGCTGAACAGGTTGGCGTTCGTCTTCTCGGTCTGGATGTAGTCCTGGGTGGACTCCACCAGCGCCTTCTTGATGTTCTGCAGGATCTGGGTCAGGTCCTGCGCCGCCCGCGTCCACTGCTGCTGACGCTGCTGGTAGGCGGCCTGCGCCTGGCCCTCCCAGGTGTCGACCAGCGGCTTGGCGCTCGACTCGAGGTCGCTCAGCTGCGTGTGCAGCGCGCTGATCGCGGTCTCGATGTGACCGGCGGCCGCCTGAAGCTGACCAAAGTTGACAAGAAGATCGGCCATGACTGAATCCTCCCCGTCCCTACAGCGGCAGCGTGATGTTCGAACCGCCCTGGAAAGCGTTCAGGCGGTTGGCGGATTCGGAGTCCGACGTGGTGTAGTAGGTCCCCGCCTTGTCGATGGCGTTCGCCGTCTCTTCCAGCGCCTGGTGCAACTGCTTCATGTCCTGGTCCCAGTTCAGCCGGGCGTTGTCGAACGCCTGGGCACCCCGGCCCCGCCAGCCGGCGCGCAAACCGTCCAGCTCGCCCATGAGCCGCGTCAGCATGCCGTTCAGGTCCTGGTTGGTCGATCGGAACTTGTTGGCGGTCTGCGCCATCACCGCGGCTTCTGACCGAGTCTGGTCTGCCAACCGAATTCACCCCGTTTCGTGTAAACCATCAGGTCGGACATTGCGTGCCGCCGATGACGGTAGCGGTCCGGCTCAAACTCCCGCCAGCCCCCTACCTCGAAGTGTGTGGATAACTTCGGACAGTTGGTGCGGATCTCCGCGAATATTTTCAGGAGCTCGCACGTTGCCGGGCGTCCGCGGGGTCGAGCGCCGGACCGGCCGGCAGCAACGCCACCAACTCGGCCGGCATCGTCGCCGGGGTGACTCCCGCGTAGCCCAGCGTCGCGGCCAGATCCCGGTTCGCCAGCGGGTATCGGATGCCGCGATCGGTCACGAGGCTCACCGCGCCGCCCGGCGCGCCCGGCGCGCTGACGGCCTCCACGAGCACGCCGTGCCCGGCGGGAATGACGATCCGGTCGGCCAGGATGCCGCCGTTGGCCGTCCGCGCGGGCGTGACGGCGGCCGCGCTGCTGTCGGGCAGCTTCGGATCGACCACCACCTTTTCGACGCCCTGCGCGTCCGAGATCGACACACACACCGAGCCCGGCGTCGGACGCAGCACCGGCGCCTCGTCGAACGGCAGGGCCGCCGCGAGCCCGGTCGCCGACTTCTTCGCCACGCTGTACTCGGTCGCGCTCAGGTCGATGGCCTGGCCGTCGGAGCTCGCCGGGGTCTCCGGGTCGGCGAGGAGCAGATCGGACTGCGCCTTGGTGATGTTGGCGAGCCCGTCGGCCAGCAGGACCGAGTACTGGCCGGCGTTGGCCAGCCGGTACACCTGCCCCACCTTGGCCCCGGGCAGTACCGAGGACCGCTCGCCCCGGCGCGGGATCGGCAGCAGCTTCAGGTCCGGGCCGGCGGGCAGCGCGTTGACCAGGGCCGGAGAGACCGGCAGCGGCGACGTCGCCGCCCACCGGAACGCCGCCAGTACCTGGGTGGGCTGGGTCACCTGGTAGCGATGCTTGTTGTACACCAGGTAGCGCTTGCCGTCCGGAGTGGACACCAGCAGCGCGGTGGGCTGGGTGGACCTGCCGGCCGGTACCAGCTCCTGACCGCCCGTGACGCTGTCACCGACGAGCAGCACCGACTGCGGTTTGCCGGCGGGGTCCGTGCCGTCCGCGGACTTCTGCGAGCACAGGGTCCACTCCGACCGGACGAGGTGCTTGGTGTCGGGCAGCGAGTCCGGCGCGCCGACGATGCCCATGGGCGCGCCGCGCCTGGCACCGTCGAGCGCGGACTGCGACCAGGTCACCACGGTGGGCTTGGCGGAGGAGCCGGCGATCAGCAGGGCCGACGTGTAGTTGATGACGGGGTGGAGGCTGTCGTCCGGCTTGTAGAAGACGTACCGGGTGCCGGTCCCCTTCTCGATGATGACCTGGCCCTCGGTACGCCAGTTGCCGGAGCCCCCGGCGAACACCCCGTACAGGGCGGCGCCGGCGAGCGCCAGCACGGCCACGATCGCGCCGGCCGTGGTGGCGCCGGCGACCCGGCGGAACGGCGACTGCGCGGGATCGGTCTCCCGCATGACCAGGGCCGCTACGACCCGCTGCACCGTGAACTGGTACGAGTGCAGCTGATCCTGTCGCGATGGCATTGACCCTCCCCGTAGGGCTCGCCCCCGCACGATGGGCGGCCGAGCCATACGATAGGCGCCCGGATGAAACGGCGGGAGGTCACGGCGGTGTCGATGGGACAGCCGACGGTGTGGCAGGCCGGCAACGCGGGCCAGCCGGTACCGCAACAGACCGGCTGGGCTGCCGATGGCATCCCCGACGATCGGGGCGGCACGCCGCCCCGGGTGTCCGGGCCGGTCGACGGCGGCGGCCGGACCGGCAAGCCCGCGCGCATCCGTCGCCGCGGCACGCTCCTCGGGCTGCACAGCGGCCAGCTCGTCGCGGCCGAGTCCGCCGCGGTCGTGCTGCTCGCCGCCGCGGGTGGCGGCACGCTCTGGCTCGCCGCCGCGGCTCCGGTGGCAATGGTCGTCCTGTTGCTGGCGTTCGGCCGGATCAGGGGCCACTGGGCGTACGAGTGGCTGGCCCTCGGCTCGCGGTACCTGGGCCGCCGGCGCACCTTGCCGCAGGGCGCGGACGCCGCCGCCCTCCTCGACCTGGTGCGCCCCGCCGCGGTCGTGAGCAGTGTCGAGGTCGACTCGGTGGCCGTCGGCGTGATCGCCGACACCTACGGGCTCACCGCGGTACTCGAACTGGGTGACCCGACCGCCGTGCTCGCCGACGCCGTGCCGCTGGCACCCTCCCCGGCCGAGCTGCTCCCACCGGCGAGCGCCGATCAGCCGCAGGTCCGGCTGCAACTGCTCGTGTCGGGCTTTCCCGCGCCCGCGCTGCACACCGGCTCAGGCTCACCGGCGACGTCGTACCGCCAGCTCACCGAGGGTCGGGTGCTCGCGATGCAGCGCTCGTTCCTGGCCATCCACATCCGACGGTCGGGCGGGTTCGGCGAGGCCGAGCTGCGCCGGGCACTGTCGAGCGCGGTCCGCCGGGCACGCCGCCGGCTCGACCGCGACGGCCTGCCCTGCCGGGCGCTGAGCGCGGAGCCGGCGCTGCGGGTTCTGGGCGAGCTGGCACACCTCGACGGGGCGTCCGGCCTGGAGGAGGAGTGGTCGGCGGTCGCCTCCGGCGGGCTGCGCCAGGTGAGCTTCCGGCTGCGCCGCTGGCCCGACGTGGCCGGCGACCTCGGCCGCGGGCTGCTGACCCGGATGCTGACGCTGCCGGGCGCCGGCACGACCGTGTCGTTGGCGGCCGAACGGCTGGACGCCGAGGAGGTCCGGGTCGAGCTGGTCGTCCGGCTCGCCTCCCCGGGACCGCAGAGCCAGGCGGCGGCACTGGGCGCGTTCCAGCGCCTGCTCGGGGCGGCCGGTGCCCAGGCACGGCGCCTCGACGGCACCCAGCTCGCCGGGCTGGCCGCCACCCTTCCCCTCGGCGGTGCCGCCGACCCCGGCGCGGCGGGTCTTGCCGACGTGATGGACCGGTCGGCCGGCGCGGCCCTGGTCGGGGACGCCGGTATGCGGGCCACGACCCGGGCGCTCGCCGCCCTGGAGCTGCCCACCGGTGGCGCCGGCCTGATGCTGGGCGTCAACCGGCGCGGCGAGCCGTCGACGGTACGGCTGTTCCGGCCGGAGCCGACCCGGGTGGCACTGTTCGGCGGCCTACGCTACGCCCAGCTCGTGGTGCTACGGGCGATGGCCGTCGGTACCCAGGTGGTGGTGCAGACCGGTCGCCCGCAGGCGTGGGAGCCGTTCGACCGCGCCATCGGGGGCGCCGCGAACGACCTGCTGATCGTCGCGCCCAACCGACCGCTGGAACTGACCCCGGCCACTCCGCTGCGACCGCAGCTGGTCGTCGTCGACGTGGGCCCGGTGGGTGCCATGGGCGCGCCCGTCCTCGAGACCGCGTGGCGGTCGACGCTCGTCGTCCGCGACGAACTGGCGTCGCACGACATGGACGTCCTCGCCCGCGCCGACCTGGTGGTGCTGCCACCGCTGTCCGCGCCGGAGGCGGAGATCGCGGGGTACGCGCTGGGCCTGCTGCAGCTGGCCGGCAACCTGCCCCGGGTGCGGCCGGACATGGTCGGTGTCGTGGTGGGTCGGCGGACGCTGCGCTGGACGCTGCTGTCGCCGACCCCGATCGAACAGCAGCTGATCGGCACCATCATGCGCTGAGGACCCCGGACGGACGGGTGGCGACACCGGACTTCCGGCGGCTGCCGCGACTGGCGCGGGCATGAGACGATCACCGGCATGGGCATCCTCATCAGGCTCGTCGTCAACGCTGCCGCCTTGTGGGTATCGACGCTGATCCTCAAGGGCATCACGGTCGACGAGACCGACACGGTCAAGAAGATCGGCACCCTGCTGTTGGTGGCCGCGATCTTCGGCATCGTCAACGCCGTGCTGCGCCCGATCATCAAAGTGTTCGGCTGCTGGGCCTACATCCTGACGCTCGGCCTGGCCGCCCTCGTGGTCAACGGGCTGCTGTTCATGCTCACGAGCTGGATCGCCGGCCAGCTGGACCTGCCCTTCCACGTCGACAAGTTCTGGCCCACGGCGGTGCTCGGCGCGCTGCTCGTCAGCGTGATCAGCTGGGTCCTCAACCTGGTCGTCCCGGACGGCGACGACTGACCGGTCACCGGCGGATCGACCGCCGGCCGGCCCACCGTCGGATGTGAGCCGCCACACGGGCTCACCTGCGGTTATTGCCGGAAGGCTCGCCGGCCCTTACCGATACGGTTGGCGCGTGAGTCAACTGCGCCGGGGTTACGTCTTCGGGTTCGCCGCCTACATGATCTGGGGATTCTTCCCCCTGTACTGGAAGCAGCTCGCGGACGCGGGCCCGATCGAGATCCTGGCGCACCGCATCGTCTGGTCGGCGGTGTTCGTCACCGTCCTGCTGCTGGCCATGCGCAACTGGCGGTTCCTGCGGCCACTGGTCCGCCGGCCGCGCATGCTCGCCGGCATCACGCTGGCCGCCGTGATGATCGCGATCAACTGGGGGATGTACATCTACGGCGTCAACTCCGGCCACGTGGTCGAGACGTCGCTTGGGTACTACATCAATCCGCTCGTCACGGTGCTGCTCGGCGTCGTCGTGCTCCGGGAGCGGCTGCGCACGGCACAGTGGCTGGCGCTCGCCGTCGGCGCGGCCGCCGTGGCCGTCCTCGCCGTCGACTACGGCCGGCTGCCGTGGATCGCGCTCAGCCTCGCGGTCAGCTTCGCGCTGTACGGCCTGATCAAGAAGAGCCTCGCGCTGCCCGCCGCCGAGGGCCTGTTCGTCGAGTCGCTGGCGCTCACCGCACCGGCCCTCGGGTACCTCGGCTGGCTGGCCGCCCAGCACCGGTCGACCTTCGGCCACGGGTCGGCGCTCCAGACCGCCCTGCTGGTCCTCGCCGGGGCCGTCACCGCCATCCCGTTGCTGATGTTCGCCGGCGCGGCGAACCGGATCCCGCTGTCCAGCCTCGGCCTGTTGCAGTACCTCACCCCGACCCTGCAGCTCGGCTGCGGAGTCCTGATCTACCACGAGCCCATGCCCGCGACCCAACTGGCCGGCTTCGCGCTGGTGTGGGTGGCGCTGGCCGTCTTCGCCTGGGACGGGATCCGCCACTCCCGGGGACTGGCCCGGCAGCGGGCGGGCGCACAGGCGGAGGAGGTCGCCGCGACCGCCAGCGCCACCTGACGGCGCGCCGGTCGCATCGACCACCGGCAGGCACCGCCGGGCCCGTCCTGCGGGACCCCGCACCCGCCGCGCTCGTCCGCCGTACGCCCACGCCGGCCCGCGCAGGGGCGGCTACGCGCGCTCGTACACCAGCAGCGGGGTGTTGTCGACCTTGCGGATCTCGATCTTGCCGATGTCGGCCGGCGCGATCCGGGTGGCCGCCGAGACGGTCACGTCGTCCCCGTGGGCGGCCGTCCAGCTGGAGACCTGTTCGGGCGCCTCGCCGTTCTTCGGGTACACGATCATCCGCAGGGACCAGCGCGGCCCGCCCGCGCTACCGCCGTTGTAGACGCAGTGCATCCGCACCTCGGTACCGCCGGCGAACGGGGCGAGAGCCACCTGGGCGGTGATCGGTACGGACGCCGCGACCGGCTGCATCGCCGTCATGTCCGACGGACGGGGGCCCACCTCGGGGGCGAACAGCCGGGCCCCGAGCAGGATGCCGACCGCCAGGCACGCCGCGGCGGACAGCCCCGCGACGACCGACCGCCACCGGCTCGGGCGGCGTTGTCCGCCGCGCTCCTGCCAGCGGGTGCCACGCGGGCCGGGATCGAACCCGGTGTCAGCGCGCGGCACCGACGGCAGCGGGCGCAGCGGTACGGGCGGCATCGGCTCCGCGTCCTCGGCGTGCCGGCCGCGCCGTGCGGCCCCCGGGTCACCGGCGCCACGCCGGTATGCCCCCAGGTCGGCGACCCCGCCCCGGCCGGAGCGGCGGGGCTCCGGCTCGTCGGCGCTGAGCGCCATGGCCTCGTCCGGGCCGAGCTGTGCGAGCACCGCCGGCAGGCCGGAGAGGTCGGCGACCTCGCGCTGGCAGGCCGCACAGGTCGCCAGGTGCCGCTCGTACGCGGCGTGCTCGTCGGGATCGAGGATGCCGAGGACGTAGGCGCCGGACTCGGTGATCTGGTCACAGCTCACGACGTCACCCCCAGTTCCGCCAGGACGAGCTTCAGCGAGCGCAGCGCGTAGTAGGTGCGGGACTTCACGGTGCCGGGAGGCACTCCGAGCCGGCTGGCCGCCTCATTGACCGAACGACCCTGGTAGTAGCACTCCACGAGAACCTCCCGGTGTTGCGGTGAGAGGCGGGACAGCGCCTCCGACACGATCCAGGAGTCGACCGCACGGTCCGTCTCGTCCGCCATCGGCCGCTCCGGCGGCGTGTCGGTGATCACCTCACCGACCCGCGCCGACCGTCGCCGCCAGTTGTCGATCGCCAGGTTGCGCGCCGTGGTGAACAGCCAGGCCCGCACCGAGCCACGTGCGGGGTCCAGCGCCTCGGGATGCTGCCACGCCCGCAGCAGCGTCTCCTGCACCAGGTCCTCCGCACGCTGTCGATCTCCCCCATTCAGGCGGAGTGCGTGCGCGTACAACGCATCGCCGTGCTCAGCGTGCAGTACGCGTAGCTGATCGGCGTCTTCGTCGCCCACGCCAGGCATCCTCCCACCGTTGACCCGTAATACGTAGGTCGCGCCGGAACGGTTCAACGCCCGGCCGACATTCGTCCGGGCGTCCCGTGGATCTTTCGACGCGCCGGTCCGCCGAGTCTTCCAGGTCGCGTTGATATTGCAACCCGCGCCCGTACGGCGGTGGCGGCGCGGGTACCGCACACGTGCTCCGTCTGGTACCCGTCCGGCCGCGCCGCGTCAGTCCTTGAGCGCCTCGGCGACCGCCCCGGCAGTGGTCAGCAGCCTGGTCCGTACGACGCGGGCCGAGGTCATCAGCTCGCCGGCCGGTAACGCGCACTGCAGGACGACCCGGCGCTCCGGGTCCCGGTCGTTGACGGCCAGGACGGCCGCGCCGGCGAGTCCGTTCCGGTACTGGTTGATCTCGATCTGCATGCCGCGCCGCTCCCCCGCCGCCAGGTCGGCCTCGAACGCCTCCACCGAGGTGATCGTCTGGGGCGTGTAGGTCTGCATCCCGCTCTCCTTGAGGAACCTGGCCCGCTGGTCCGCGTTGAGCGTGGCGAGCAATGCCTTCCCCATGGCGAGGGCGTGTGCGGCGTCGTCGAAGCCGGGGATCAGGTCGTCCACGTACGGCGAGCGTGGCCCCTCGGCCGCCGCCGTGATCGTGGGGCGGCTTCCGACGAAGCGGGCGAGGTGGTGGGTATAGCCGGTCTCGGCGGCCGCGCGCCGCAGCGCCTCGGTCACCGCTGACGGGCCCCGGAAGGCGACGACCAGTTCCCGGAACCGGTCGGCGATCTCGAGCCCGACCACGTACGTGCCGTCCTCACGCCGGATCACGTATCCCTCGTACGCCAGGGTGCGCACGAGGTGGTACGTGGTCGCGACAGTGAGCTGGCAACGACGCGCCACCTGTTTGACGGTGAGTCCGCGCTCGGACTGTCCCACCGCTTCTAGTACCCGCAGCGCACGCGACACGCTGCGGATCAGATCCGAGGGCTCCGCCTGTGGATCTCTCACCGCCGCACCTCCCCAGCCGCAGCAGCAACAAGATTTACACCATATGAAATTGGCTACGGGCTACGGAACCTTTCTGTCGACGAAAGGGTGATGTGCAGGGACCAAAAGGCTAAGCACAGACAATAAATGGGTGACGCATAGGTAATTACTCAGTGCGACACGCCGACGACACGCCGTGGACATGTCCGCCAGCGGCCTCCCGCCGTTTGCCGTATCGGTAATCCCGGCGACTGGGGTAGGTGATCCCGGAACGGGCCCGGTGCGCTGGTTCGGGCCGCGCTGCGCCGGTCCGGCCCGCTCCCGGACGTTGATCCGGCCCACTCCCGCCGGCCCGCCGGATACGCCCGCGAGTAGTCGCACCGGGCCGGGACGCCGACGCCCCGGGCGCGCGCGGCCGGGGCGTCTCGTCGAAGCAGCGGGAACGTCGTGGCGATCAGCCGGTGCGCTCGGCGATGAAGTCGCACAGCGACTCCAGCGCCTGGCGGGCCGGGTGCTCGGGCAGCACCGCCAGCGAGCAGCGGGCCCGGTCGGTGTACGAGCGGACCGTCTCCCGGGCCCGCTTGATCGCCGCCGACTCCCGCAGCAGCCCGAGCGCCTCGGCGTGCAGCACGTCGTCGGTGATCGGGCCGGTCTCGAGGATCTCGCGCAGCCGGACCGAGGCGCTGTCGACGTCGCCGTCGGCCAGCGCGTACAGCACCGGCAGCGTCGGCACACCCTCCCGCAGGTCGGTGCCGGGGGTCTTGCCCGACTGCGCCGACTCCGAGGAGATGTCGAGCAGATCGTCGGAGAGCTGGAAGGCGATACCGATCGTCTCGCCGTACTCGGCCAGGGCGTTCATCTGCTCGGGCGTCACGCCGCCGAACATCCCGCCGAACCTGGCGCTGGTCGCGATCAACGAACCGGTCTTCTGCTCGATCACCCGGAGGTAGTGGCCGATCTTGTCCTCGCCCGCCAGCGGCCCGGAGGTCTCGGCGATCTGGCCGTGCACCAGCCGGGAGAACGTCTCCGCCTGGATGCGCACCGCCTCCGGCCCCAGGTCGGCGGCCATGTCCGCGGCCCGGGCGAACAGGTAGTCACCGGTCAGGATCGCGACCACGTTCCCCCAGCGGGAGTTGACCGAGGGCGCGCCCCGGCGCACCGGGGCCTCGTCCATCACGTCGTCGTGGTAGAGCGTCGCCAGGTGGGTCAACTCGACCACGATGGCCGCCTTGACCACCTCGGGCGCCGTCGGTTCGCCGAGGTGCGCCGCCAGCGCCACCAGCAGCGGGCGGAACCGCTTGCCGCCGGCGTCGACGAGGTGCCGCGCCGCCTCCGTCACCAGCGGGTCGGCGCTCAACACGGTCTGGCGCAGGTCATCCTCCACCGCCGCCAGGATACGGCCGACGCCGGCCTCCAGGCCGGCGTCGGCGAAGTCAACGCCGATTGCTGTTCGCGTCTGTTCGGTTTCGGTACCCGCCACGCCACTCACGATCCCACACCGTAGCCCTTGCCCCCGTGAGGGCCTCAGCGAATGAACTCTGCCGCCCTGGTCGCGATCGGGAGCAGCAGCGTCGGGGCCACCCCTAGCGCCAGAGTGGCGAGCGTACCGATCATCAGTGCGGCCGACGTCAGCGCACCCGGGATCGACACGGTCGGCGTGCTCTCACCCGGCTCGGACAGCCACATCAGCACGACCACCCGCAGGTACGGGAAGGCCAGGATCGCGCTCGACACCACACCCGCGATGACCAGCCAGGTCTGCCCTCCGCTCACACCGGCGGCGAACACCCCGAACTTGGCGGTGAAGCCGCTGGTCAGCGGGATACCCGCGAAGGCCAGCAGGATGAACGTGAACACGCTCGCCAGCAGCGGCGAGCGCCGCCCCAGGCCGGCCCACCGCGACAGGTGGGTGGCCTCACCGTCGGCGTCGCGGACCAGGGTGACCACACCGAACGCGGCGAGCACCGTGAACCCGTATGCGACCAGGTAGAACAGCGAGCTCGACAGGCCGTCCTTGTTCAGCGCCAGGACACCGATGAGCAGGTAGCCGGCGTTCGCGATGGACGAGTACGCCAGCAGTCGCTTGATGTCGGTCTGCGTGACGGCCAGGATCGCACCGAGGATCATCGTCAGGACCGCGATGGTGCCGAGGACCGGCTGGAAGTCCCACTGGGAGCGCTCGAACGCCACGTACAGCACCCGCAGCAGCCCCCCGAACGCCGCGACCTTGGTGCAGGCGGCCATCAGCGCCGTCACCGGCGTCGGCGCGCCCTGGTAGACGTCCGGGGTCCAGACGTGGAACGGCACCGCGGCGGCCTTGAACAGCAGGCCGATCGCGAGCATCGCGAGACCGACGTAGAGCAGCACCGGGCTGGCCGACGAGCCACCCACCGCCGCGTCGATGCCGGCGAAGTCGACCCGACCGGCGTACCCGTAGATCAGCGCGACGCCGAACAGGAAGAACGCCGAGGCGAACGAGCCGAGCAGGAAGTACTTCATCGCCGCCTCCTGGCTGAGCAGGCGCCGGCGGCGGGCCAGCGCGCACAGCAGGTACAGCGGCAGTGAGAAGACCTCCAGGGCCACGAACATGGTCAGCAGGTCGTTCGCGCAGGCGAACAGCATCATGCCGCCCAGCGCGAACGCCGCCAGCGGGAACACCTCGCTGGCACCCTCGGCCCTGGCCGCCTGCTCGCGGTCGGCCTCGGTGTTGGCGGTCACCGCGGCCTGCGCCACGAACGCCCCACCGGGCTCCAGCGTGCGCTCGCCGATGAGCAGCAACGCCACGATGCCGAGGACCAGGATCGAGCCCTGCAGGAACAGCCCCGGCCCGTCGATGGCGATCGCACCGCCCGCGGTGACCGTGTGCTTGCCCGCCGTCCAGATCACCACGACCAGCGCGGCGACCGCGCCGGCCAGGGTCAGCGGTAGCTGGATCCGGGCCCGCGGGAAGCGCCGGAAGGCGGCCTCCACCAGTACACCGAGGCAGCCGACGCCGAACAGGATCAGCATCGGGGCCAGGGCCGCGTAGTCGATGGGCGGCAGTTGGAACTTCTCCTCCGCGCCTGGCGTCTGGGCCAGCGGAACGAGAGCGAGAACCGGGCTCACTTGCCCGCCTCCTTGGTGGCCGTACCGACGGTGGGGGCCGGGTCGCTCTTGCCGACATCGGAGAGCGTGGCCTTGACCGCCGGGTTGATGACGTCGAGCACCGGCTTCGGGTAGAAGCCGAGGACCAGGATCAGCGCGATCAGCGGGGTGACCACCACCGCCTCGCGCAACGACAGGTCGCGCTTCATGGCCTCGACCTTCTCCAGCGCCGGGTTCGGGGTGCCCTGCGTGGTGCGCTGGATCATCCACAGCACGTACCCGGCGGCCAGGATGATCCCGAAGGTGGCGATCACGGCCACCGTCTTGTTCACGGTGAACGTGCCGACCAGGACCAGGAACTCCGAGACGAACGGCGACGTACCGGGCAGCGCCAGCGACGCCATACCGGCGAAGAAGAACACGCCGGCCAGGACCGGCACGTACTTTCCGGCGCCGCCGAAGTCACCGATGAACGCGCTGCCCCGCCGGGCCACGAGCATGCCGACGACCAGGAACAGCAGGCCGGTGGCGAGGCCGTGGTTGAACATGTACAGCACCGCACCGCTGGCCGCCTGGCTGGTGAAGGCGAAGATGCCCAGGCCGATGAAGCCGAAGTGGGCGATCGAGGTGTAGCTGACCAGCCGCTTCAGGTCGTTCTGGCCGATCGCGAGCAGGGCGGCGTAGATCACGCCGACCAGCGCCAGCGCCAGCCCGAGGGGCGCGAAGTACTTCGACGCGTTCGGGAACAGCGGCAGGCAGTACCGCAGGATCCCGAACGTGCCGACCTTGTCCATGACGCCCACCAGCAGCGCGGCCGCACCGGCCGGAGCGGCGCCACCGGCGTCCGGCAGCCAGGTGTGGAACGGGAAGAACGGCGCCTTGATCGCGAAGGCGAGGAAGAAGCCGAGGAACAGCCACCGCTCGGTGCCGGTGCTGAAGTCCGCCTTGATCAGCGTCTGCCAGTCGAAGGTGTGCCCGCCGACGACCCACAGACCGACCACGGCGGCGAGCATGAACAGGCCGCCGAGCAGCGAGTACAGGAAGAATTTCACCGCCGCGTACTGACGGCGCTGGCCGCCGTAGGAGCCGATGAGGAAGTACATCGGCACCAGCATGACCTCGAAGAACACGTAGAACAGGAAGACGTCGGCGGCCGCGAAGACGCCGATCATCGTGCTCTCCAGGAACAGCATCAGGGCGAAGTACAGCGGCACCGAGCGCTGGATCTTCCCGCCGGGCCCGCCGTCGACGTCGTGCCACGAGGCCAGGATCACCAGCGGTACCAGCAGCGCGATCAGCACGAGCATGACCAGCGCGATGCCGTCGGCGGCGAAGGTGAACCGCACGCCCCACGCCGGGATCCACGGGTACGACTCGCGGAACTGCATCCGCGGGCCACCGGCCTTGAAGCCGAACCACATCGCGACGGCGAACCCGAAGACCACCACCGACCAGGCCAGCGCGACGCGCTTGACCAGCTCCGGCTTGTCCTTGGGCAGCAGCGCCACCACGAGCCCGCCGACGGCCGGCGCGACCGTCAGAACCGAAAGGTATGGGAAGTTGCTCATCCGAGCGTCACCGCCAGCATGGCCGCTACCACGAGCAGCGCACCTCCGAGGATGGACAGGGCGTACGACCGCACGAAGCCGGTCTGGAGCCGGCGCAGTCGGCCGGAGCCGCCGCCGACGGCCGCGGCCAGCCCGTTGACCAGGCCGTCGACGCCGCGGTTGTCGAGGTAGACCAGCGCCCGGGTCAGGTACGTGCCGGGCATCTCGAAGGCGACCTCGTTGAACGCGTCCGCGTACAGGTTGTTGCGCGCGGCGGTGACCACCGGCCCGGCCGGTGCCTCCTCCGGCGCGGTGCCCCGGCGGAACAGGGCCCAGGCCAGGCCGATGCCGGCCAGGGTGACGAGGATCGTCGCGCCGGTGACGAGCCAGTTCTCGCCGTGCTCGACCTGCTCGCCGAAGACCGGGGTCAGCCAGTCGACCACGGAGAGGGACATCAGGCCACCGGCCGCGACCGAGCCGACCGCGAGCACGATCAGCGGGATCGTCATGATCGGCGGCGACTCGTGCGGGTGCTCGACGTCGTCGGTCCACCGCTTCGGCCCGTGGAAGGTGAGCACGAACAGCCGCGTCATGTAGAAGGCGGTCAGCCCGGAGCCGATCAGCGCGGCGGTGCCGAGCACCCAGCCCAGCCAGCCCTCGTGGTGGTAGGCCGAGACGATGATCGGCTCCTTGGAGAAGAAGCCGGACAGCGGCGGGATGCCGATGAGCGCGAGGTAGCCGAGGCCGGTCGTGGCCCAGGTGATCGGCATGTATCTGCGCAGTGCCCCGAACCGGCGGATGTCGGTCTGGTCGTTCATGCCGTGCATGACCGAACCGGCGCCCAGGAACAGCCCGGCCTTGAAGAAGCCGTGGGCGAGCAGGTGGATCAGGCCCAGGGCGTACGCGACGCCCCCCAGGCCCACCGCGAGGAACATGTAGCCGATCTGGCTGACCGTCGACCAGGCGAGGATCCGCTTGATGTCGTCCTTGGCGCCACCGATGGTGGCACCGATCAGGAGCGTCAGCGCGCCGATCACCACCACCACGGTCTTCGCGGCCTCGGAGGCGTCGAAGATCGGGTGCGAGCGGGCGATCAGGTACACGCCGGCGGTCACCATCGTCGCGGCGTGGATGAGCGCCGACACCGGGGTCGGGCCCTCCATCGCGTCCGGCAACCAGGCCTGCAGCGGGAACTGGCCGGACTTGCCGCACGCGCCGAGCAGCAGGAGCAGGCCGATCGCGGTCACCGTGCCGGCGGACAGCTTGTCGACGTTGTTGAACACCTCGTCGTACTGGACCGTGCCGAGCGTGGCGAAGAGCAGGAAGATGCCGATCACGAAGCCCGCGTCACCGACGCGGTTCATGATGAACGCCTTCTTGCCGGCCGTCGCGGCCGCCGGCCGCAGGTACCAGAACGAGATGAGCAGGTAGCTGGCGACGCCGACGCCCTCCCAGCCGACGTACAGCATCACGTAGTTGTTGCCGAGCACCAGCAGCAGCATGGCCGCGACGAACAGGTTGAAGTAGCCGAAGAAGCGCCGCCGGCCCGGGTCGTGGGACATGTACCCGACCGCGTACAGGTGGATCAGGAAGCCCACACCGGTGATCAGGAGCACGAACACCGCCGACAGCGGGTCGTACAGCAGCCCGACGTCGACCTTCAGCCCGCCGACCGGCATGAACCGGAACAGGTTGGTCGAGACGCCGTGCCGGTTGTCCATCCCGTACAGGGAGAAGAAGTAGACCAGCCCGAGCACGAACGACACACCCACGCTCGCGACGCCCAGCAGGTGGCCCCACCGGTCGGCGCGACGGCCGAGCAGGAGCAGGATCGCGGCGCTGACCAGCGGTATCGCGATGAGCAGCCAGAAGCTGGACAGCACGCCACTCGGGGACGCGAAGCTGACCGCTTCAGCCAACGTCGACGTTTGCACCGCAGCCCTCTCAGTACTTCAGCAGGTTCGCGTCGTCGACGCTCGCCGAGCGTCGAGTCCGGAAGATCGACATGATGATGGCCAGCCCCACCACGACCTCCGCGGCGGCCACGACCATGACGAAGAACGCCATGATCTGGCCGTCGAGAGTGCCGTTGATGCGACTGAAGGTCACCAGCGCCAGGTTGGCCGCGTTGAGCATCAGCTCGATGCACATGAACAGCACGATGGCGTTGCGCCTGATCAGCACGCCCACGGCGCCGATCGTGAACAGGATTGACGCCAGGATCACGTAGTTCGTGGCGGTCATTTCTCCGTACCCTTCGGTGCCCGCTCGGCGGAGGTCAGCTCGCGCGCCGGGACGATCGTGGGGATGCTGCGCTCGGTCAGGGAGCCGTCAGGCAGCCGGGCCGGCGTGGCGACCGAGTCGGACGTGGCGAAGACGCCGGGGCCGGCCTTCGGCGCCGGGTAGTTGCCGGGCGCGAACCGCTCCCGCATCAGCTCCGGCTGGCTCTTGCGCTCGCCCTTGCGCCGCTCGACGTGGGCCAGCAGCATCGCGCCGACCGCCGCGGTGATCAGCAGCGCCGAGGTGACCTCGAACGCGAAGACGTACTTGGTGAACAGCAGCTTCGCGATGCCCTGGACGTTGCCGCCGGCGTTGGCCGTGGCCAGCCCGACCGAGTTCACCGAGCCCAGAGCCCGGAACAGGCCGGTGCCGACGAGGCCGGCGAAGCCGAGGCCGAGCACGATCGCCGCCATCCGCTGCCCGCGCAGCGTCTCGATCAGCGAGTCCGACGAGTCCCGCCCCACCAGCATGAGCACGAACAGGAACAGCATCATGATCGCGCCGGTGTACACGATGATCTGCGCGAACCCGATGAACGGGCCGGCCTGGACGATGTAGAACACGCCCAGGCACATCATCGTGACGACCAGGAACAGCGCCGAGTGCACGGCGTTGCGCGCCCAGACCATGCCGATCGCGCACAGCACCGCGACCGGTGCCAGGATCCAGAAGACGGTCGCCTCGCCGCCCTTCATGGCGCCCTGAGCGGCGGCGAGGACCAGCTCGTGGTGCTGCATCACTTGTTCCCCCCGAACTGCTCGGCCTGCGCCAGCTCGGCCCGCGCCGCCTCCGACCGCAGCCGCTGCGAGTCGGTCTCCGAGTTGCGGACCCGTTCGGCGCCCACGGACATGCCCGGGTTGTCGAGCGCCCCGACGTAGTAGTCCTTCTCGGAGTCGCCCAGCCGCATCGCGTGCGGCGGCTGCTCCATCCCCGGCAGCAGCGGCGCGAGCAGCTGCTCCTTGGTGAAGATCAGGTCCTTGCGGTTGTCGCGGGCCAGCTCGTACTCGTTGCTCATGGTCAGCGACCGGGTCGGGCAGGCCTCGATGCACAGCCCGCAGAAGATGCAGCGGGCGTAGTTGATCTGGTAGGTCGCGGCGTACCGCTCACCGGGCGAGTAGCGCTCCCGGTCGGTGTTGTCGGCGCCCTCGACGTAGATGGCGTCCGCCGGGCAGGCCCACGCGCACAGCTCGCAGCCGACGCACTTCTCCAGCCCGTCCGGGTGCCGGTTGAGGATGTGCCGCCCGTGGTAGCGCGGCGCCACCGGCTTGCGCTTCTCCGGGTACTCCTCGGTGACGACCTTCTTGAACATGTGCGAGAAGGTGACGCCGAAGCCCTTCATCGCACCACTGATCGCACCCACGACTATCGGCCTTCCTTGTCGGTGGAGCTCTCGTCGCCACCCGCGGACCCGACGGGTACCGGCTCGCGGTCGGCGGTCAGCCGCGGCGCCCGCGGGCTCGGCGGCACCTCGAGGTCGAGCGGCGGCAGCGGGAAGCCGTTGGCGCCGCCGACCCGGCCGGCCGGGTCGACGCCCTCGATGCCGGGCGTGGTCTGCGGCTTCTCCTTGGCCGGCCACAGCACCCAGACCGCCGCGACGATGAGGATCACGGCTGCCGTGACGAACAGCTTCATCCGGCTCTCCAGCTCGGAGTTCTGCACGGTCTTCAGGCCCGCCAGCGCGAGGATCCACACCAGGTTGACCGGGATGAGGACCTTCCAGCCGAACCGCATGAACTGGTCGTAGCGCAGCCGGGGCAGCGTGCCGCGCAGCCACACGAACACGAACAGCAGGATCAGCACCTTGGCGGTGAACCACGCCAGCGGCCACCAGCCGGAGTTGGCGCCGGCCCAGAAGGTGGTGATCGGCGCGGGTGCCCGCCAGCCGCCCAGGAACAGGGTCGCGCACAGGCCGGAGACGGTGACCATGTTGATGTACTCGGCGAGGAAGAACATGGCGAACTTGAACGACGAGTACTCGGTGTGGAAGCCACCGACCAGCTCCGACTCCGCCTCGGGCAGGTCGAACGGGGCACGGTTGGTCTCGCCGACCGCCGAGACGAAGTAGATGAGGAAGCTCGGGATGAGCAGGATCGCGTACCAGCTCGGCGCGGTGGTGTGCCACCCGAAGATGGTGATCGGGTTACCGTGCGCCTGCTTCTCCACGATCTCGCTGGTCGACATGCTGCCGGCGGTCATGAAGACCGCGACGATCGACAGGCCCATCGCGACCTCGTACGAGATCATCTGGGCGCTCGACCGCAGACCGCCGAGCAGCGGGTAGGTCGAGCCGGAGGCCCAGCCGGCCAGCACGATGCCGTAGACCGCCATCGACGAGCACGCCAGGATCAGCAGCACGGCGACCGGGATGTCGGTGAGCTGGATCGGCGACCAGTGGCCGAACCACGACACGCTCGGGCCGAGCGGGATCACCGCGAAGGCGGTGAACGCGCAGGTCGCGGAGATGACCGGGGCGAAGAAGTACACCACCTTGTCGGCCGTCTTCGGGATGATCTCTTCCTTGAGCCCCAGCTTCAGGCCGTCGGCCAGCGACTGGAGCAGGCCGAACGGGCCGTTGCGGTTAGGGCCGGGCCGCACCTGCATGTAGGCGACGACGCGGCGTTCGTACCAGATGGTGAACAGCGTCATCACCACGAGGAACGCGAAGATGCCGATGACCTTGATCAGGACGAGCCACCCCGGGTCGTGGCCGAACTGGTCCAGCGAGCCGGCTGCGACGAGCTTCACTCGGCACCTCCTGTGCTGATTTCTTCAGTGCCCGCTGCCGCGGTGGTGATCTCCACCTCGGCGCCCGCGGTGACGCCCAGCGCCCGGCGGACCGTGGAACCGGCCGAGTTGGTGGGCACCCAGACGACACCGTCGACCATGTCGTCGACGATCATGGCCGGGAGCGTGATCGCACCCTGGCCGGAGCGGACCGTGACGGGGTCGCCGTCGGACAGGGCCAGCCCGCTCGCGGTGGCCTTGGACAGGGCCGCGACCACCGGCCGGGCGGTGCCGGCCAGGTGCTCGTCGCCGTCGGACAGCGAACCCAGATCGATGAGCTGGTGCCAGGTCGAGAGGATGGCCCGGCGACCGCCCGCGACGACCGGCCCGGCCGGCGGCACCGCGACCGCGGCCGGCGCGACCCGCGGCGGCGCGGGCCGTTCGATGGTCAGCGCGGACAGCGCGGCGAGCTGCCGGCGCACCGCGAGCACGTCGCCGCAGCCCAGGTCCACGCCCATCTCGGCGGCGAGCGCGTCGAGGACCCGCGCGTCGCTCATCGCGGTCGTGCGCAGCACCGCGTCGAACGGACGGACCCGGCCCTCCCAGTCGATGTACGCCCCGGCTTTCTCGACCGCCGGCGCGATCGGGAAGACCACGTCGGCGCGGCGGGAGACGGCGCTACGCCGCAACTCGATGCTGACCAGGAAGCCGACCCGGTCGAGCGCCTCCTCGGCGACCTGGGGCCGGGTCAGGTCTGCCGGGTCGACGCCGGCCACGATCAGACCGCCGAGAGCGCCGCTTCGCGCCGCATCGATGATCGCGTCGGTGTCCCGGCCCGGCTGGCTCGGCAGTACCCCGGCTTCGAGGTCCCACGCGTGGGCCAGCTCGGCGCGGGCACCGGCCGAGGCGACCGGCAGGCCACCGGGGAGCAGGGTGGGCAGGCAGCCGGCCTCGAGCGCGCCCCGGTCACCGGCGCGGCGCGGTACCCACGCCAGCTTGGCGCCGGTCTCCTCGGCCAGCCGGGCGGCGGCGGACAGGCCACCGGGGACCTCCGCCAGCCGTTCGCCGACGAACAGGATCGCGCCGGGCTCGCTGAGCGTGGCGCGGACCAGCCCGCTCTCGGCGAGCACCGTGGCCTCGGCACCCGGGACGGTCGGCACCACGGCGGCACCGATCTTGGCGTACCCGCGGGTGGTGAACGGCGCGACGGCGACCGTGCGCAGCTTGTTCCTGCGCCACGCCTTGCGCAGGCGCAGGAACAGGATCGGGCACTCCTCCTCGGGCTCCAGACCGACGATCACCGCGGCCGGGGCCGTCTCGACCTCGTCGTAGGTGACCTCGACCCGGCCCACCACGGAGCTGGCGAGGAATGCGGTCTCCTCGTCCGAGACCGGCCGGGCCCGGAAGTCGATGTCGTTGGTGCCCAGTGCCAGACGCGTGAACTTGGCGTACGCGTACGCGTCCTCGACGGTCAGCCGGCCACCGGTGAGCACGCCGACCCCGCCGTTGTCGCGCGCGGCGGCCAGCCCCTCGGCGGCCACGGCGAGCGCCTCGGGCCAGCTCGCCTCGCGCAGCTCACCGGTCTTGGAGTCGCGTACCAGCGGCACGGTGATCCGGTCGAACGCGTTGGCGTACTGGAAACCCCAGCGGCCCTTGTCGCAGTTCCACTCCTCGTTGACGCCTGCGTCGTCGCCGGCCAGCCGGCGCATGACCTTGCCGCGCCGGTGGTCGGCGCGCACCGCGCAGCCGGCCGAGCAGTGCTCGCACACGCTCGGCGTGCTGACCAGGTCGAAGGGCCGGGCCCGGAACCGGTACTGGGCCCCGGTCAGCGCGCCGACCGGGCAGATCTGCACGGTGTTGCCGGAGAAGTAGGAGTTGAACGGCTCGTCGTCCACCGGGGAGTCGTCGTCACCGCGGAAGACCCCGATCTGCTCGGCGGCGCCGCGCTCCATCAGGTCGATGAACTTGTCCCCGGCGATCTCCTCGGAGAACCGGGTGCAGCGCTGGCACAGCACGCACCGCTCCCGGTCCAGGAGCACCTGCGAGGAGATGGCCATGGGCTTGGCGTACTCGCGCTTGGGCTCGTGGAACCGGGACTCGGGCCGGCCGGCGGACATCGCCTGGTTCTGCAGCGGGCACTCGCCGCCCTTGTCGCACATGGGGCAGTCGAGAGGGTGGTTGATCAGGAGGAACTCCATGATCCCCTCTTGCGCCTTCTTGGCGACGTCGGAGGTGAGCTGGGTCTTGACGACCATCCCGTCGGCGACCGGCTGGGTACACGAGGCGACCGGCTTGCGCTGGCCCTCCACCTCGACCAGGCACTGCCGGCAGGCACCGGCCGGCGCCAGCAGCGGGTGGTCGCAGAAGCGCGGGATGGCGATCCCCATCTGCTCGGCGACCCGGATGAGCAGCGTGCCCTTGGGCGCCTCCACTTCGATGCCGTCGATCGTGAGCTTGACGGTGTCGGTGGCTTTCTCGACGTTAGTCATTTAGTGCGCACCTACCAGTTCACCCGCGCCGAACATCGGGGCCTTGCGACCCTCGATGTAGTCGAGGTAGTCCTGCTTGAAGTACTTGATCGACGACGTCACCGGGCTGGTCGCACCGTCACCGAGGGCGCAGAACGACCGGCCGAGCAGGTTGTCGCAGGCGTCGAGCAGCGTGTCCAGGTCGGCGTGGGTACCCGCGCCCGACAGGATCCGGCGCAGGACGTGCGCCATCCAGTAGTTGCCCTCGCGGCACGGGGTGCACTTGCCGCACGACTCGTGGTGGTAGAACTCGATCCACCGGTAGGTCGCGTAGACCGGGCAGTCCTGGTCGCTGAAGATCTGCACCGCCGTGGTGCCGAGCATCGTGCCGGCCGCGGCCATCGACTCGAAGTCCATCGGCACGTCGAGGTGCTCGGCGGTCAGCAGCGGCGTCGACGACCCGCCGGGTGTCCAGAACCTCAGCTCGTGGCCGTCCTGCATGCCGCCGGCCAGTTCCAGCAACTCGCGCAGGGTGATGCCGAGCGAGCACTCGTACTGGCCGGGGTTGCGCACCCGGCCGGAGATCGAATAGATCTTCGGACCGGGCGACTTCTCCGTGCCCATCGTCTTCCACCAGGTCGCACCGCCCAGCACGATGTACGGCACGCTGCAGATCGTCTCGACGTTGTTGACCACCGTCGGCGAGCTGTAGAGGCCGTGCGTGGCCGGGAACGGCGGCTTGAGCCGGGGCTGGCCGCGGAAGCCTTCGAGGGAGTCCAGCAGCGCCGTCTCCTCGCCGCAGATGTACGCGCCCGCGCCGCTGTGGACGACCAGGTCCAGGTCGAAGCCGGAGCCGAGGATGTTACGGCCCAGGTACCCGCGCGCGTACGCCTCGTCGACCGCGTTGCGCAGCCGGCGCGCGGCGTGCATCGCCTCGCCCCGGATGTAGATCGCGGCGAAGTTCGCCCGGATCGCGTACGCGGCGATGACGATGCCCTCGACCAGCGAGTGCGGGTCGGCCATCATCAGCGGCAGGTCCTTGCAGGTGCCCGGCTCGCCCTCGTCGGCGTTGACCACCAGGTAGTGCGGCTTGCCGTCGTTCTGCGGGATGAAGCCCCACTTCATGCCGGTCGGGAAGCCCGCGCCGCCGCGGCCGCGCAGCCCCGAGTCCTTCATGAGCGCGATCAGCTCGTCGGGGTGGGCCTTGAACGCCTTGCGCAGCGCGGTGTACCCGTCGAGCCGCTCGTACACGGTGAGCTTCCACGCGTCCGGCGACAGCCAGCGCTTGGTCAGCACGGGGGTGAGCTTGGCGAGAGCGCCCTGGGATGGGTTGCTCACTTGGACTCCTTACCAACCGCCGGCGCGTCACCGGCGGGCTTGCCATCTGAGGCCGGTTTCGGCGCCGCCGGGGGGACGGTGTTGCCGGGGCCCGAGCCCTTGTCATCGCGGGGGGCGATCGGGGTGTTCGGGTCGAAGCCCGGCACCGAGATGCCGTACTTGTCGGCCAGCCGGCTACCGGCGAGGGTCGGCTCACCGGCCGGCCCCTCCCCGACCGCACCGTTCCGGTCATCGGCCCAGCCCGCGAGCTGGAGCGACGCCTCCTTGAACGTGCACAGCCGCGGCCCGCGGCTGGGCTGCGGGCGCTCGCCGTTCTCGAGCTGCTTGACGATGTCGAGCGCGGTGTCGGCGTCGATGGAGTCGAAGAACTCGTAGTTGACCGTCATGACCGGCGCGTAGTCGCAGGCCGCGAGGCACTCCGCGTGCTCCAGCGTGATCCGGCCGTCCTCGGTCGTCTCGTCGTGCCCGACGCCGAGATGCTCGCTGAGCGCCTTGTACGCCTTGTCACCACCCAGGACGCCGCACATCGTGTTGGTGCAGACGCTGACCAGCCAGTCACCGACGGGGCGGCGCTTGTACATGGTGTAGAAGGTGGCCACCGCCGCCACCTGGGCCTTGGTGATGCCCAGCATCTCGGCGCAGAACGCCATGCCCTCCGGCGAGACGTACCCCTGCACCGACTGCACCAGGTGCAGCATCGGCAGCAGCGCCGACCGCTCCCGGCCGGCCGGGTAGCGGGCCATGATGGCACGGGCCCGCTCACGGGTCTCTTCGGTAAAGACGTCGCTCATCGGTCACATCCACCCATCACGGGGTCCAGCGAGGCACCACCGGCGATCACGTCGGCGATCAGACCGCCTTCGGCCATCGCCGGGAGCGCCTGAAGGTTGACGAAGCTCGGCTCGCGGTAGTGCACCCGGTACGGCCGGGTACCGCCGTCGGAGACCGCGTGCACGCCCAGCTCTCCGCGCGGCGACTCGATCTGCACGTACACCTGGCCGGCCGGCACCCGGAAACCCTCGGTCACCAGCTTGAAGTGGTGGATGAGGGACTCCATGGACTGACCCATGATCTTGGCGACGTGTTCGAGCGAGTTGCCCATACCGTCGGCGCCGACGGCCAGCTGCGCCGGCCAGGCGATCTTGCGGTCGGCCACCATGACCGGCCCCGGCTCCAGCCGCGCCAGCGCCTGCTCGATGATCCGCAGGCTCTGCCGCATCTCACCGAGGCGCACCTGGTAGCGGCCCCACACGTCGGCGTCGGTGCTGGTCGGCACGTCGAAGTCGTACGTCTCGTAGCCGAGGTACGGCATGGTCTTGCGCAGGTCCCAGGGCAGACCCGCCGAGCGCAGCACCGGGCCGGTGATACCCAGCGCCAGGCAGCCGGCCACGTCGAGCACCGCGACACCCTGGGTGCGCCGCTGCCAGATCGGGTTGCCCGACAGCAGGTCCTCGTACATGCTCAGCCGGTCCGGCATGAACTTGACGAACTCGCGGATCCGCGCGATCGCCTCGTCCGGAATGTCCTGCGCCAGGCCGCCCGGCCGGATGTACGCGTGGTTCATCCGCAGGCCGGAGGCGAGCTCGAAGATGTCGAGGATGTACTCCCGCTCACGGAAGCCGTAGATCATCATCGACAGTGCGCCCAGCTCCATGCCGGTCGTCGCGAGCCACACCAGGTGCGAGGAGATCCGGTTGAGCTCCATCATCAGGATCCGGATGGTCTTGGCCCGGTCCGGCACCTCGACGCCCAGCAGCTTCTCGACCGCCAGGGCGTACCCGGTCTCGTTGAAGATCGGGGCCAGGTAGTCCATGCGGGTGACGAACGTGCTGCCCTGGGTCCAGTTGCGGTACTCGAGGTTCTTCTCGATGCCGGTGTGCAGGTAGCCGATGACGGCGCGGGCCTCGGTGACCGTCTCACCCTCGAGTTCGAGGATCAGGCGGAGCACGCCGTGGGTCGACGGGTGCTGCGGGCCCATGTTGACGACGATCCGCTCGTCGGAGAGCGGGTCGGCGCCGCCGACGACCTCGTCCCAGTCACCACCGGTGACGGTGAAGACCTTGCCTTCGGTGGTCTCACGCGCGCTGGCGTAATCGGTACTGCTCACTGGTAGCTCCTGCGCTGGTCGGGCGGCGGGATCTCGGCGCCCTTGTACTCGACGGGCACGCCACCGAGCGGGTAGTCCTTGCGCTGCGGGTGCCCCTCCCAGTCGTCCGGCATGAGGATCCGGGTCAGGTTGGGGTGACCGTCGAAGACGATGCCGAACATGTCGTACGCCTCACGCTCCTGCCAGTCGGCAGTCGGGTAGACGCTGGTTACGCTCGGTAGGTGCGGATCCTCGGCCGACACCGCGGCCTCGAGCCGGATCCGCCGCCGGTAGGTCATGGAGGTCAGGTGGTACACCGCGTGCAGGCGCTTGGCGTCACCGCCGAGGTAGTCCACCCCCGACACCGACGAACACAGCTCGAACCGCAGCGCCGGGTCGTCGCGCAGCGCCTGCGCCACCTCGGCGATGCGCTCTGCCGTGACGTGCAGAGTCAGCTCGCCCCGGTCGACGACGACCTTCTCGATCGCGTCGTGGAAGCCCGGGTACGCCGCTTCGAGGGAGTCGACGACCTCGTCGAAGTACCCGCCGTACGGCCGCGGCGTGTCCAGCGCGACGCTGCGCCGGCGGACCAGGCCACCGAAGCCGGAGGTGTCCCCGGAGCCGCTGACGCCGAACATGCCCACGCCCGCGAGGGTCGCCGGCGGGTAGTCGGCCGGCGCGCCGGTGTAGGCGCCCTCCGGCTCCGCGGCCACCGGCACGCCGTGCCCGTCCGGTGCGTCGGCGACCGGCTTCACCCCGGCCGGTCCGCCGGCCGCCGGGCTGGCTTCCTCGATGGGCGCCTTGGCGACGGCGTCCGGGTCGGCCGGGTTCACCGCGCCACCCACCGGCTCGCCCGAGTTCGGTGAGCTCACTGTGCCGCCTCCTGTTCGCGACTGCGGGGCTCGCTCCGCTCACTCCTCGCGCTCACCGCGATCCTCCGTTCTTGCGCGGCACGGTGCCCGCGATACGCGCCCGCTCCTCCATCCACTTCTGGATGCGCAGCTGCTCCTCGCGGCCCTGAGCGGCGGCCTTCAGCCACTCGGCCTTGCGCTTGGAGTCGAACCGGTAGCTCGACGGCATCTCGCCGGGCTCGACCACCGGGGCGCCCTCGCGCTCGCGCTTCACCTCGAGCTGCTTGCGGCGCTTCTCACCGAGCGGGGAGTGCATGACCTTCTCGTGCAGCCGCAGGATCGCGTCGATCAGCATCTCCGGCCGCGGCGGGCAGCCCGGCAGGTACATGTCGACCGGCACGATGTGGTCGACGCCCTGCACGATGGCGTAGTTGTTGAACATGCCACCGCTGCTCGCGCAGACCCCCATCGACAGCACCCACTTGGGCTCGGGCATCTGGTCGTAGATCTGACGCACCACCGGAGCCATCTTCTGGCTGACCCGACCGGCCACGATCATGAGGTCGGCCTGGCGCGGGCTCGGCCGGAAGACCTCCATGCCGAAGCGGGCCATGTCGTAGTGGGCGCCGCCGGACGCCATCATCTCGATGGCGCAGCACGCGAGGCCGAACGTCGCCGGCCACATGGACGCCTTACGGGACCAGTTCACCAACTTCTCGACGCTGGTGAGCAGGACACCACTGGGGAGTTTCTCTTCGATACCCATGATCAATCCCAGTCCAGCCCGCCGCGCCGCCAGACGTAGGCGTAGGCGACGAACACGGTCGCGATGAAGATGACCATCTCGACGAACCCGAACAGGCCGATCACACCGAAGGAGACCGCCCACGGGTACAGGAAGATGATCTCGATGTCGAACACGATGAAGAGCATCGCGGTCAGGTAGAACTTGATCGGGAAGCGGCCACCGCCGACGGGCTGCGGGCTCGGCTCGATACCGCACTCGTACGCATCGAGCTTCGCGCGGTTGTAGCGACGCGGTCCGACGATCGGGGCGATCGACACCGAGAACAGTGCGAACGCGGCCCCCAGGGCCAGCAGCCCCACGATGGGTATGTACGCCGAGAGCGACATGGCTTTAGCCTGCTCCGTCCTTTCCTGTTCCGGTGTCCCGGTAGCCGTGCCTCGGCGTGTTACCGATCACGTGTTGGGGACTTCACACTATTCCTGCTCTTGCACGCCTTATCGGCGGGGTGCACTACGCCTTTCGGCCTGATCTGTCACGCCTTCCGGAGAGGTGCGTCACGCCGCGGGTGCCACCCTGGTCAGCGCGTTGATGACCCGGTCCATCGCGTCGCCTCCTCGGGGATCGGTGAGGTTGGCCAGCAGCTTGAGCACAAATCGCATCAGCATCGGGTGCGGCATGCCGTGCTTGGTGGCGATGCGCATCACCTCCGGGTGCCCGATCAACTTCACGAACCAGTTGCCCAGCCGGTAGTAGCCGCCGTAGCGGGCCTTGAGCTCGGCCGGGTAGACGGCGAACGCGCGCTCCCGGTCCAGGCCGGCCGGGCGGGCGAGCGCCTGGACCGCGACCTCCGCGGCCAGTTCGCCGGACTCCATGGCGTACGCGATGCCCTCGCCGTTGAACGGGTTGACCATGCCACCGCAGTCGCCGACCAGCAGTACGCCACGGGTGTAGTGCGGCACCCGGTTGAAGCCCATCGGCAGCGCCGCGCCCTGGATCCCGCCGTCGGCGTGCGCCTCGTCGTTGAGCTGCCAGTCGTCGGGCGTCGAGGACAGCCAGTCGGTGAGCAGGGTCCGGTAGTTGGTCTTGCCGTAGGCGACCGAGGAGTTGAGCACGCCGAGGCCGACGTTGACCCGGCCGTCACCCAGCCCGAAGATCCACCCGTACCCGGGCAGCAGCTTGTCGGGGTTGTCCTTGCTGCGCAGTTCCAGCCACGACTCCAGGTAGGTGTCGTCGTGCCTGAGCGGGCTGCGGTAGTACCGCCGGACGGCGACACCCATCGGCCGGTCCTCGCGCTTGGCCAGGCCGAGCGCGAGCGGCAGCCGGCCCGAGACGCCGTCGGCCGCGATCACCAGCGGGGCGTGGAACTCCTGCGGCTCGTCGCCGGGGCCGTTGGCCTTCACCCCGGTCACGCGACCGGAGCCGTTCAGGATCGGCCCGGTGACGTTGGTGTTGGTCCGCAGCACCGCGCCGGCCTCGACCGCCCGGTTCGCCAGCAATTGGTCGAAGTCCATGCGGGTACGGGTCAGCCCGTAGTTGGGGAAGCTCGCGAGCTCCGGCCAGTCCAGTTCCAGGCGGACCCCGCCACCGATCACCCGCAGGCCCCTGTTGTGCAGCCAGCCGGCCTTCTCGGAGGTGTCGACCCCCATCTTGACCAGCTGCTTGACCGCGCGAGGGGTGAGTCCGTCGCCGCAGACCTTCTCCCGGGGAAACTCGGTCTTCTCCAGCAGCAGCACGTTGAGCCCGTGCCGGGCGAGATGGTATGCGGCGGAGGAACCGCCCGGTCCCGCGCCCACGACGATGACGTCGGCGTCGCTCACAGCGTCCCCCGATCACTCCGCTCGACCGCGGCGGGTCGTACCACCGCGCGCCGCCCTCCGGCCTTGTCGGCACGTCGCGTCGGCCCCGGCCTCGCCGCGGCCCCGCTGCGCTCACTCATAGCCACCTCCTGGCCACGTGTGGCACATCCCAGCCCGTTCCGGCCGCTCGTGAAAGTCTTCACAAGCGCCCCGGCGTGAAGTGTAGAACCGGGATGTGACGTAGGTCTGGTAAGGCACACCTAACGTCGAAGAATTTGCATCGCCCCGCCGCCGTGACCTGCTGCCGCCGGGGACGGGTGCGGGGTGCTACGGCCGGATGGCGCGGTGCAGCGCCGCGATCCCGCCCGTCAGGTTCCGCCAGGCCACCTTCTGCCAGCCGTTCGCACCGATGCGGGCCGCCAGTCCCGCCTGGTCCGGCCAGGCCCGGATCGACTCGGCCAGGTAGACGTAGGCATCCGGATTGCTCGACACCCGTCGCGCCACCGCGGGAAGCGCCCGCATCACGTAGCCCATGTAAACGGTATGGAAGGGAGTGACGGTCGGGTGGCTGAACTCGCACACCACCAGCCGGCCGCCCGGACGGGTCACCCGCGCCATCTCCCGCAGCGCAGCGTCGACGTCGACGATGTTGCGCAGCGCGAAGGAGATCGTGACCGCGTCGAAAGTACCGTCGGCGAACGGAAGCGCCAGCGCGTCGCCGGCCAGCAGCGGCACCTGCGGACGGCGCGCGTGCCCGGCCTGGAGCATCCCCAGGGACAGGTCGGCACCCACCGCGTACGCACCGGACTGCGCCAGCTCCTCGGTCGACACACCGGTGCCGGCGCCCAGGTCCAGTACCCGCTCGCCGGGCTTGAGGTCGAGAGCCAGCCGGGTGGCGCGGCGCCACCCCCGGTCGCGGCCGAACGACAGGACGGTGTTGGTCAGGTCGTACCGCCTGGCCACGCCGTCGAACATCGCCGCCACCTCGTGCGGCTGCTTGTCCAAGTTGGCACGTGTCACGAGGTACCACTGTGCCAGCGCCGCCGGCGGCGGGGATCGCCGGGGCGCCGGGCGCTCACCGGCCACGTGCCGGCGGCCGGCGCTCGCACGCGCCGGCCGCCGGCTCTATGTGGTGGTGCACTAGTCAGTGGGCGTCCACATGCCCGCCAGCCGCGGACCAAAACCATCCGTACCGTCCGGAACGCGGCCATCACTCCCAGCTCGGCACGGTCGGCACCACGGCGGCCGGGGCCTGGACGGCGATCGCGACGATCCCGGTGGGAATGGCAGACGGCGGCAAGATATCGAAGCGCGATCCGAGCCGCGAGCCCCTTCAAAAATCCCCCATAAGGGGCTCAGCACCGGATATCTACCAACGGCACGGGCCACGTTCAGCGCAAGCCCCCACAATCCCGGCGTGATCCGTTACGAAAACGGAACCACGCCGGGGAGCGCACCGCGATGACGCCCGCGACCGTGACGGCCCACCGCCTGCCGGCCCGACAGGCCGGGTTCCGATCGGATCAGCGCGTCTCCACCAGCGGCAACGACGTCCCCGCGCCCCCGCCGGGCATCGCGATCGACGAGAAGTGCGAGACCACGCGCTCGTCGGTGGGGTCGTCGGCCGGCGTCCAGTGCACCTTGACGTGGTTGTACAGCGTGTCGCGCTGGGCGGGGATGCGGCCGGCGGTGCGGATCATCTCCACCAGCTCGGTCAGCTTGGAGCGGTGCCGGGCTCCGGCCGAGGAGATGACGTTCTCCTCCAGCATGATCGAGCCGAGGTCGTCGACGCCCATGTGCAGCGACACCTGGCCCACGTCCTTGCCGGTGGTCAGCCACGACGACTGCAGGTGCGCGACGTTGTCGAAGAACAGCCGGGCGACAGCGACCAGTCGCAGGTACTCCAGCGAGGTGGCCTGGGTGCGGCCCTTGAGGTGGTTGTTCTCGGGCTGGTACGTCCACGGGATGAAGGACCGGAAGCCACCGGTACGGTCCTGTACGTCCCGGATCATCCGCAGGTGCTCGATGCGCTCGGCGTTGGTCTCGCCGGTGCCCATCATCATCGTCGCGGTGGACTCGATGCCCAGGTTGTGCGCGGCCTCCATGACCTCCAGCCAGCGCTCACCGGACTCCTTGAGCGGCGCGATCGCGGTACGCGGCCGGGCCGGCAGCATCTCCGCACCCGCACCGGCGATCGAGTCCAGGCCGGCGGCCTTGATCCGGCGCAGCGCCTCGGAGATGGACACGCCCGACACCTTGGCCATGTGCAGGACCTCACTGGGCCCGATCGAGTGGATGACCAGGTCGGGGAAGTCGCGCTTGACGGCGCTGAAGAGCTCTTCGTAGTACTCGACCCCGAAGTCGGGGTGGTGGCCACCCTGGAGCATCACCTGGGTGGCGCCGAGCGCGACCGCCTCGGCGCACCGCCGCAGGATCTCCTCCATCGGGTGCGCCCAGCCCTCGGCGTGCTTGGGCGCCCGGTAGAACGCGCAGAACTTGCAGGCCGTCACGCACACGTTGGTGTAGTTGATGTTGCGGTCGATGATGTACGTGACGATGCCGTCCGGGTAGCGGCGGCGGCGCACGGCGTCAGCCGCTTCACCCAGCGGGTGCAGCGGTGCGTCGGTGTAGAGCAGCAGCGCCTCCTCGGGGCTGATCCGCCCGCCGTCGGCCGCACGCTGGAGGATGTCGTCGAGCTCCCGGTTCCCACTCACGCTTCGAAGGGTACGCAATATCCCTGCGCCGGCCGCGACCGAGTGACGCCCTCCTCAGTTTCTCCACAATCCCCACCCCGGTCCGGCGAAGCGGGTGTCGCCGTCACGGGACCCCTGACCGGCACGCGAGATAGGGTTTGGATCATGAGTGAGATGCGGTTCCGCCGCCTCGGCGACTCTGGCCTCGTCGTGTCCGTCGTGGGCGTCGGATGCAACAACTTCGGCACCCGAATCGACGCGGAGCGCACGGCGGAGGTGGTGAACGCCGCGCTCGACGCCGGGGTGAACTTCTTCGACACCGCGGACATCTACGGCGACCGGCCCGGCCACTCGGAGGAGCTGCTCGGCGCCGCTCTGGGCAGCCGCCGGGCGGACGTCGTCGTCGCCACCAAGTTCGGCATGGACATGCAGGGTGCGAACGGCCCCGACTGGAACGCCCGGGGGGCGCGCCGGTACGTCATGCGGGCGGTCGAGGCGTCGCTGCGCCGGCTGAACACCGACTACATCGACCTGTACCAGATGCACACACCCGACCCGGGCACGCCGATCGAGGAGACGCTGAGCGCCCTCGACGACCTGGTGCGGGCCGGCAAGGTGCGCTACCTCGGCAACTCCAACTTCGCCGGCTGGCAGGTGGCCGACGCCGAGTGGACGGCACACGCCGGAGACCTCCACCGCTTCATCAGCGCGCAGAACGAGTACTCGCTGCTCAGGCGGGACGCCGAGGGCGAGCTGGTACCGGCGTGCGAGCGCTTCGGCCTCGGTGTGCTGCCCTACTTCCCGCTCGCGTCCGGCCTGTTGACCGGCAAGTACCGGCGCGACCAGGCCCCGCCGGCGGGCACCAGGCTGGCGGCCGACCGGTTCGCCGCGCGGCTCGCCGCCGCGCCGTGGGACACGATCGAGAAGCTGGAGGCGTACGCCACCAAGCGGGGCCTCAGCCTGCTCGACGTCGCGATCGGCGGCCTCGCCGCCCAGCCGGCGGTGGCGTCGGTCATCGCCGGGGCGACCAGCCCCGAGCAGGTACGGACGAACGTGGCGGCGGCCGAGTGGCAGCCGACGGCCGAGGACCTGGCCGAACTGGACGAGATCACCAAGCCGTCCTGATCGCCTCTTGATCGTCACAACTTCCGGGAAGTTGTGGCCTCCGGCCCGGGCTGAGACCACAGTTCCCGGGAAGTTGTGACGATCATGACACGGTGACGACCGGGTCAGGCGTCGTAGTCGACGCTCACCCGGTCGGTCAACGGGCTCGCCTGGCAGGTCAGCACGTACCCGGCGGCCAGCTCGTCGGGTTCGAGGGCGAAGTTGCGGGCCATCCTGACCTCGCCCTCGACGACCCTGGCCCGGCAGGTCGAGCAGACGCCGCCCTTGCAGGCGTACGGAAGTTCGCCGCGCACGCGCAGGGCGGCGTCGAGGATCCGCTCGTCGCGGCGCATCGTGAAGGTGGAGGCGCGGCCGTCGAGGACGATGGTGGCCTCCGCCTCCGCCCCGGCACCCGCCCCGTCGGAGGAGACCCCGTCGGCGGACGACTCGCGCTGCGGGACCGGTGCGTCCTCGACGTGGAACAGTTCGGCGCGCATCGCGTCGTCGGGCACGCCGGCCGCCGCCAGTACCGCCTTGGCGTCGAGGACCATGCCGTACGGGCCGCACAGGAACCACTCGTCGACGCTGCCGGCGGGTAGCAGCCCGTCGAGCAGGCGACCCAACCGGTCGGCGTCGAGGCGCCCGGACAGCAGCTCGGCGTCCTGCGGTTCGCGGGAGAGCACGTGCACCACGTGCAGCCGGGCCGGGTACCGGTCCTTGAGGTCGGCCAGCTCCTCGGCGAACATCACGCTGCGGGCGTACCGGTTGCCGTAGAGCAGCGTGAACCGGCTCTCCGGTTCGGTCGCCAGAGCGGTGGCCAGCAGCGAGAGGACCGGGGTGATGCCCGAGCCGGCGACGACCGCCGCGTAGTGCCGGCTGCGGGCCGGGTCGAACGCGGTGGTGAAGTGTCCGAGCGGCGGCAGTACCTCGACCACGTCGCCCTCGCACAGGGTCTGCGCGTACGTGGAGAACGCCCCGCCGGCCACCTGCTTGACGCCGATCCGCAGGCTGCCGCGCTCGGCGAGATCGGTGGGGGTGGAGCAGATCGAGTACGACCGGCGCACGTCGGCGCCGTCGACGAGCCGCCGGACGGTCAGGTGCTGGCCGGCGGAGAACGCGAAGACCTCCCGCAGCCGCGGCGGTACGGCGAACGTGACGGCGACGGCGTCGTCGGTGAGCCGGTCGACGGCCGTGACGCGCAGTTCGTGGAAGACCGGCCGGCGCCGCTGCGGCCGGGAGATGGTGACGGTGCTCATGAGTCAGTACGCCTTCACGTGGTCGAACGGCTCGGTGCAGGCGCGGCAGCGCCACAGCGCCTTGCAGGCGGTGGAGCCGAACCGGGACAGCTCCTCGGTGTCCGGTGATCCGCAGTGTGGACACCGCACCCGGAACGTCAGCGCGACCGGGCCCCGGGACGGCCCGGGCGGCGCGATGCCGGCGGCGGCGAGCTTCTCCCGGCCGGCCGGGCTGATCTGGTCGGTGCTCCACGCCGGCCGCAGCCTCGTGACGATCTCGACGTCGTCATAGCCGGCACCGGCCAGGGCCCGCCGGATGTCGCTCCGGATCACGTCCATCGCCGGGCAGCCGGAGTACGTGGGCGTGACGGTCACGGTGACGTGCGCGCCGTCGACCGTCACGTCCCGCAGGACGCCGAGGTCGCCGATGGTCACCACGCGGAGCTCCGGATCGAGCACCGCCGCCGCGACGTCGTACGCGCTCACCGTGGTGCTCACCAGCTGGCTCCCGGATGCGCCCGGTGCACCACCTGCATCTCCGCGAGCAGGTAGGACAGGTGCTCGGTGTGCAGCCCCTGCCTGCCGCCGTCCGGCGCCCAGCCGCCGTCGGCGGGCCGGGTCAGCGTCGCCTCGTCCAGGACCGCGCCCACCGTCTCCAACCACTGCGGACGCAGGCCCTCGGGCTCGCTGTCGAAGAGCTCGTACGTGTACGGCCAGAGCCGGTCGACGGCGTCCTGCATGCGCCGGTGCGACTGTTGCGTGCCGTCGCCGAGCCGCACCGTCCACAGCGACGCGTGGTCGAGGTGGTACGCCGACTCCTTGCGGGCCTTGGCGGCGATGGCCGACAGTCGCTCGTCGGTCGACGCGACCAGCCACTCGTAGCGCAGCTTCTGGTACGCCGACAGGAACAGCAGCTTGGCCATCGCGGCCGCGAAGTCGGGCTCGGGCAGTTCGACCAGCAGGCAGTTGCGGAACTCGCGGTCGTCGCGAAGGTACGCGAGGTCGTCCTCGTCGCGCCCCTTCCCCTCCAGCTCCCCGGCGTACGTGAGCAGTAGCCGGGCGACGCCGAGCTGGTCGAGCGCGATGTTGGCCAGCGCCACGTCCTCTTCCAGCTCCGGCGCACGGGAGCACCACCCGGACAGCCGCTGGGCCGCGACGAGCGCGTCGTCGCCGAGCCCGAGCACGTACTCGAAGCTGGTCATATGTGCCCCGCGCCGTCGGGTACGTCGTAGAAGGTCGGGTGCCGGTACACCTTGTCGGCGGCGGGGTCGAAGAAGGCGTCCTTCTCGTCGGGGCTGCTCGCCGTGATGGCGGCGGCCGGCACGACCCAGATGGACACCCCTTCCTGGCGGCGGGTGTACAGGTCCCGCGCGTTGCGCAGCGCCAGCTCGGCGTCGGGGGCGTGCAGGCTGCCGACGTGCGTGTGCGCCAGCCCGCGCCGGGGCCGTACGAACACCTCCCACAGGGGCTGACTCACGCGGCCACCTCCGGCACTCGTTCGGTGTGTTCGGTCGCGCGGGCGGCCCGCTTCGCCGCGTACGCGGCGGCGGCCTCGCGTACCCAGGCGCCTTCCTCGTGTGCCCGCCGACGGTGCTCCATGCGCTGCCGGTTGCACGGGCCGTCGCCCGAGATCACCCGCATCAGCTCGGCGTAGTCCGGCTCGGTGTAGTCGTAGTGGCCGCGCTCGGCGTTCCAGCGCAGGTCCGGGTCCGGCAGTTCGAGCCCGAGCACGGACGCCTGCTGCACACACATGTCCACGAAGCGCTGGCGCAGCTCGTCGTTGGAGAAGCGCTTGATCTTCCACAGCATGGACTGCGCGGAGTGGGTGGAGTCGGTGTCCGGGGGCCCGAACATCGCCAGCGACGGGTACCACCACCGGTTGACCGCGTCCTGGGCCATCGCCTTCTGCTCCGGCGTGCCGTGGGACAGGGTGTGCAGGATCTCGAATCCCTGCCGCTGGTGGAACGACTCCTCCTTGCAGATGCGGATCATCGCCCGCGCGTACGGTCCGTAGGAGCAGCGGCACAGCGGCACCTGGTTGACGATCGCGGCACCGTCCACCAGCCAGCCAATCACGCCGACGTCGGCCCAGGTCAACGTCGGGTAGTTGAAGATCGACGAGTACTTCTGCCGCCCGGACAGCAGCAGGTCGACCAGTTCCTCCCGGGACACGCCGAGCGTCTCCGCCGCGGCGTACAGGTAGAGCCCGTGTCCGGCCTCGTCCTGCACCTTGGCCAGCAGGATCGCCTTGCGCTTCAGCGACGGCGCCCGGGAGATCCAGTTGCCCTCCGGCTGCATGCCGATGATCTCGGAGTGGGCGTGCTGGGCGATCTGGCGGATCAGGCCCTGCCGGTACTTGTCCGGCATCCAGTCCCGGGGCTCGATCTTCTGGTCGGCCTCGATGACCGCGTCGAAGTAGCTCTGCAGCCGGTTGTCGCCGGTAACCCGGCGCTCGGCGGCCGACCGCAGCTCGCGTTCGGCGTCCTCGACCTGGTCGAGCAGGCTGCGACCGGTCGCGCGGGCGGCGGCGTCCGGCTCGTCGGGTACCGCGAAGTCGTTGCCGTACACCCCCTCAGTGTTACAGCCCACATCTCATGACGCAACGAGCTGTAACACGCAACCTACCGGGCGGCCCACCGCGTTAAGTCCTTGCCGGCGACACGCTGCGTGCTCACCGGTGGCGCCGGGTCCTCGCCGATGACGCCAGCCGCATGCCAGATATTCGCCCGGACGGAGCCACGACCATCGAAAAGACCGACATAAGGGAGCGAACGTTGACCCTTACCGATCAGATGTCCCACCTTTTCGGTTACTCTGCGACAGGCATGTCCGCGTCTGGTAGATCAGGAGCCCGTCGCAGCACCACCGCCCACCGCCCCAGGAGTTTGTCGTGCGAGTGATCAGACCGGTCGCGGTCCTCACCGCGGCCGTCACCGTGGTGGCCGTGCTGCTAGCCGTGCCGAGTCTGCGCGCCGAGGTGCTCGACGCCCTGAACCTGAGCGACGACGCGGCCGGCGCCGCGGCGATCCTCCCCGACGGCCGCCTGGCGGGCCACGGCAACCTGCGCATCGCCGCCCAGCCCGCCCCGCCGCCGCGGACCGTGCTCACCGCGACCACGGTGACCGTGGACACGAAGGGCAACTTCTACTCGTGGGCCCTGCTCGACCGGCAGACCGGCAAGATCGCGGGCTCGCCCAACTACATCTCCGGCCGCAACAGCACCGAGTCGATGATCAAAGCCTGGCTCACCTCGGACTACCTGCGCCTGCTCGGCAACAAGCAGCCGACCGCCCAGCGCCTGGCCGAGCTGAGCCGCATGATCCGCGACAGCGACGACAAGGCCGCCCAGGACATCTACCAGGTCAACGGCCGGAACACGACGATCACTCGGATGATCAGCGTCTGCGGTCTGACCGAGACGACGATGATCAACGGCTGGTGGAGCAAGACCGAGGTCAGCGCCCGGGACGCGGTACGGCTCGGTGAGTGCGTGGCCAGCGGGAAGGCTGCCGGGCCCAAGTGGACCAGCTGGGTGCTCAGCGAGATGCGACAGGTGCGCGGCACCGTCGCCGAGGAGCCCAACGGCGGACGCTGGGGGATCATCGACGCGCTACCCAAGGACGTGGCCGGCGAGGTCGCCATCAAGAACGGCTGGACCAAGCTGTACGAGGACGGCAAGTGGCACCTCAACTGCCTCGCCATCCACTCCGACTGGGTGCTGGCAGTGCTCACCCGCTACGACATGAGCCTGGGCAAGGAGTACGGCGTCTCCATCTGCCAGCAGGTCACCAAGCAGTTGATGAGCACCGGCAAGTCCTGAGCAACCGGGCCCGGCGACCGGTCTGAGGCGTCCGGGCCCGGCGGGCGGACGTCACCCCTCGAAGAACAGCGGGCCGTCAGCCGGCAGCGGGGGTACCGCCCCCAGCTCGGCCGCGCGCCGCGCGAACTCGCGTACCCCCTCGACCTGCCGGGCACCGAGCGAGAAGTCCAGAGCCCGGAAGTACGTGGCGAGCGTCGCGGCGTCGAACGGCTCCCAGCGCGCCGCCGCCGTGGCTACCTCGTCCAGCTCGCGCAGGGACAGGTCGCGGGAGCGCAGGAACGCCTCGTGCACCTCCTTGACCCGGCCCGGGTTGGCCTCGGCGAAGTCGCGCCGGGCGGCCCACACCGCGAAGACCATCGGCAGGCCGGTCCACTCCCGCCAGGCCTGCCCCAGGTCGGTGACGGTGAGCCCCTGGCGGGGCGCCTCGTAGAGCGCGCGCAGTGCCACGTCGCCGATCACCGCCGCCCCGTCGGCCTCCAGCAGCATCGCGGTGACGTCCGGCGGGCACCGGAAGTACTCGGGGTTGGCGCCGTACCGGCCGGCGAGCAGCATCTGGGCCAGCAGCACGCCGGTACGCGACGTCGAGCCGAGCGCGACCCGGCGGCCGTCCAGCTCCGCGGGCGGGACCGTGGACACCAGGTTGACCGACAGCACCGGCCCGTCGCTGCCGACCGCGATGTCCGGCAGGACGAGCAGCTGGTCGGCGTTGCGCAGGTACTCGACCAGTGAGATCGGGCCGATGTCCAGGTCACCGGCGACCAGCGCGGCGTTGAGCCGGTCCGGGGTGTCCTTGTGCAGGTCCACGTCGAGCAGGGCGCCCGATCGCATGAGCCCCCAGTACAGGGGGAGGCAGTTGAGGAACTGGATGTGCCCGACTCTGGGCCGTTGCGCGACGTTCACGACTCCCCACGGTAGCCGGGACGGATCAGGCCACCGTCACGGCCGCCGACCTGGAGGGGTCACCGACGGCCGCGACGGTGGAGTCAGAGGTGTCGGACGTGTCGGAGGTGGCTGACGTGCCGGAGGCGCCGGAGGCGGCCAGGGCACGGATCCGCTCCCGGCGGGCCGCGCGCAGCATCGGCGGCAGGCACGCCACCACCGCCACCACGCCCAGGGCACCGCTCACCTCCAGCAGGGTCGCGGGCGCGAACCGGTCGACGAGGACACCGCCGGCCACGAAACCGACGATGTTGACCCCGTTGCACACCGCGCCGAAGTAACCGAACGCCCGACCGCGGGCGGCGCCGGGCGCGCGCCGGGACAGCAGCAGCCCTCCGAGGCTGTTCAGTACGCCGTTGCCGACGCCGCCCAGCGCGTACAGGGCCACCAGCCAGCCGATGTTCGGCACCAGTCCGCAGGCGGCGATGATCGCCGAGGTGCAGGCGAGCGCGCCCGCCGTGAGCAGCGCGTACCCACTGTCGTCGGTGCGCCACCGGGCGATCAGCCAGGACCCGAGGATCATGGTGCCGGTCCACACCGCGCCGATGACGCCGTACACGGTGACCGGGGCGCGCAGGGTCTCCCGCACGAAGAAGACCTCCACCACGTTGGCGATGCTGACGACCCCGATGACCAGGCCCGTCATCGCCACCATCGGCATCAGCAACCGGTCGCGCCACAGGCTCCAGGTCGGTGTGTCGGCGGTGTCCCCCGCGGGGGCCGTGTCCGGCGCCGAACTGGTAGCCGCCAGGTGCCGGCGGGTCGCGATGAGCAGCCCGGCGACGGTGATGCCGAGGAAGGTCGCGGCATCGGCGAGCAGCGGTCCGCGCAGCCCGTACGCGCCGAGCAGCAGACCTGCCGCCGGCGGGCCGGCGAGCATGCCGACCGAGGACGCGGTTTGCAGCATGGCCATGGCCCGTGGCAGATCGTCGCGGCGCACCATCTCCGGCACCAGCGCCGCGAACGTCGGCTGGGTGACCGAGGCGCCCGCCGCCACGGCCGCGACCAGCGCGACGAGCACCGGCGTGGACCGGCTGTAGGCCATGGCGACGCAGCAGGCAGCCTGCGCAAGGCTGACGGCGGTCAGCAGCAGCCGGCTGTCGGCGCGGTCGACCAGGCGGCCACTCAGTGGTGCGAGCAGCACGAGCGGAGCGCTGGCCGCGACCAGTACCGCGGCGACCGCGATGCCACCCTCACCGTGTCCCTGCATGGCGAGCATCAGGGCGGTGGCGGCGAGCATGTCGCCGCCGATCGAGGCACCGCGCGCGATCGCGGCGATGTACACGTCGCGCCAGCGCGACTCGGAAACGGCGGGCGCAGACGTGAAAGACATGTTTCGAAGTTACGGCTTCACATCCTCCGACGCAAGGCGGTCGATGGGAAAAGCCCGGTAATTGACAGCGACCGGCCGGGCGCCCTCCGGCGGATTGAGCCGCCGCATGAACGAGTACGGCTCGAGCACCTTCTCCACCGCCTCGTTGATCTGCTGCAACTCCTCGGCGGTGACGAGGACATGGCTCCGGTTGAAGCGGGAGGCGGCGTACCAGTCCGGATCGTCGGAGGGTGCGGCCTGCGCCCACCGCCGGACCTGCGACTCGTCCCGCGCGAGCATGGCATCAACCAGGGTCCGCTCCGCGTCCCACACCTCTGGCGGGTCGGTGGGGGCGACCTCCACCCGGAACCCACCACCGGCGCGCTGCCACACCCGCTCCCGGCCGTCACCTCGACTGGGCGCCTCCTCGACCAGGCCGTACTTGGCCAGCGCCCGCAGGTGATAGCTGGTCGCACTCGGCGACAAGCCGACAACCTGCGCAAACTGGGTCGCGGTCCCGGTCTGACCGGTCGCCAGCGCGTCGAGGATCGCCAGTCGGGCCGGGTGGGCCAGCGCCCGCATGATCTGTGGGTCGCGGATCTGAAGGGGAGGTTGTTCCTCGGTCACCTCATTAGCGTGCCTGCTCGCCCCGACCGCCGTACACGTCCCCCCGGCGGCACCTGTCCGGCGCCAATGCCGTGCCGGCGTAAATGACCTGACTGAGTTCCCGTGGCCGCGTACACTCTTCTCTCCGCGTGCCCTCCCCGGCGCGCGCACCGCTCGACGGCCGCGGTGAAAGCACCGCAGCGGACGTCATCGCGCCGGCGACCATCGGCACGTCGGATACGCAGGCGGCAACCATCGACTTCGGCGAAGGTGGCCCCGTTGACCCTGCACGCTGTTGACCTCGAAACCGAACTGGCCCGCGAACGGGCCCACCTCGACATCTCCCGGGCCGCGCTGACACGCATGCGGGAACGCGCCGAACACCTCTTCGCCACCGGCGACCAGGTCAGCGGCGACCCGTTCAGCGCCGAATCCCTCGGCCGTACCCTGTCCCGGCGGGTGGCCGAACTGGCCGACAACCCGAGCGCCCCACTCTTCTTCGGCCGCCTGGACTTCGGTGGATCCGACGCCGAACACGCCAACCAGCGCTACTACGTCGGGCGCCGGCACGTCACCGACGACGCCGGCGAACCGCTGGTACTCGACTGGCGGGCCCCGGTCTCGCGGTCGTTCTACCGGGCCAGCGCCGGCGACCCGCAGGGGGTGGCCGTCCGGCGCCGCTTCGGCTGGGCCGTCCGGACCGGCGACGACGGCGCCCCGGAAGGCGTCCTGACCAGCTTCGAAGACGAACACCTCGACCGGGGCGAGGAGCTGGGCACGGCCAGCCGGATCCTCACCGCCGAGATCGAGCGGCCCCGCGTCGGCCCGATGCGCGACATCGTCGCCACCATCCAGCCCGAACAGGACGAGCTGGTCCGCGCCGACCTGGCCGAGTCGATCTGTGTACAGGGCGCGCCCGGCACCGGGAAGACCGCCGTCGGCCTGCACCGCGCCGCGTACCTGCTCTACCTGCACCGCGAGCGGCTCAAGCGGGCCGGCGTACTCATCGTCGGGCCCAACCGGGCGTTCCTGCACTACATCGCGGCGGTCCTGCCGGCCCTCGGCGAGCTGGACGTCACCCAGACGACCATCGACGACCTCGTCGCCCGGGTACCGGTCCGCGCCGTGGACTCCCCCGCTGCCGCCGCCGTCAAGCAGGACGCCCGGATGGCCCGGGTCCTCGCGAACGCCCTGCACGCCCGGATCGCCCGGCCCACCGAACCGATCATGGTGCCGGACGGCTCGTACCGCTGGCGGATCTCGGTCGACGCGCTGCGCCGGATCGTCGACGACGTACGGCGGGAGGCACCGGCGTACGGTGTCGGCCGCGAACGCGTCCGGGCCCGCGTCGTCGCCCTGCTGGTGCGGCAGGCCGAGTACACCAGCGGTGAGTCCCCCGGCGAGGCATGGCAGCGCCGGATGGGCAGGGCGAAGCCGGTGACCGCGTTCCTCGACGCGGTCTGGCCGGCGGTCACCCCGGAGCAGCTCGTCGTCGACGTCCTGTCCGACCCGGACGACGAGCTGCTGACCGAGGCCGAACGGGACGCGGTCCGCTGGGCCACGCCGCCGAAGACGCCGAAGTCGGCCCGGTGGACGGCCGCCGACACGGTACTCATCGACGAGGCCGCCGGCCTGATCGAGCGGGTACCGAGCTTCGGGCACGTCGTCATCGACGAGGCCCAGGACCTCTCGCCGATGCAGTGCCGGGTGATCGCCCGGCGCAGCGAGCACGGGTCGATCACCCTGCTCGGTGACCTCGCCCAGGGCACCGCGCCGTGGGCGGCCCGGGCCTGGCGCGAGACCCTCGCCCACCTCGGCAAGCCCGACGCCCGGGTGGTCGGGCTGCGTACCGGGTTCCGGGTACCGCAGGTGGTGGTCGACCTGGCCAACCGGCTGCTGCCGGCGTTGGACGTGGACGTACCCGGGGCGGTGTCGCTGCGGCGCGACGGCACGCTGCGGATCCAGCAGGTGCCCGACCTGGCGGCGGCGACGGTCGAGGCGGTACGCACCGCGGGCGGGTTCGACGGCTCGGTCGGCGTCATCGCGGCGGACGCCGCCGTACCCGGCCTGGTCACGGCGTTGACGGCGGCCGGGGTGACGGTGGGCGGCCCCGACGACGACGAGCGGGTCACGGTAATGCCGGCCACCCTGGCCAAGGGCCTGGAGTACGACCACGTGATCGTCGTCGAGCCGGCCGCCATCGTGGCCGCCGAACCGCGCGGCCTGCACCGGCTGTACGTGGTCCTGACACGCGCCGTGTCCAGGTTGGACGTACTGCACCACGCGCCCCTGCCGGCGGCGGTGACCACGCCCGACGGCCGGAAAGTGTCATAGACCCCGGTCGACGCCACCTTGCGCGGATACCGCATCATTGTCATCCATGCGGGTTAGGGGATATCCAGCCGGTACGCCGTGTTGGGCCGATGTGTCCACGCCGGACCCGGTCGCCAGCCGTGACTTCTACGCCGGCCTGTTCGGCTGGACCTGGGCGGACGCCTCGGTCGACGGGTACCTGAACTTCTTCCTCGACGACCGGGCCGTGGCCGGCCTGCGCAGCGGAGACCCCGCGGCACCGGCGACCTGGACGCCGTACGTGGCGACCGCCGACGTCGACGCGACGATCGCGCTGGCCCGCGAGCACGGCGGCACGGTGGTGGGCGGACCGGCCGCGCTGGGCGACGCCGCCCGGGTCGCCGTGGTGGCCGACCCGACCGGGGCGGCGATCGGCCTGTGGCAGCGGCTGCGCTTCGCCGGCTCGCAGGTAGCCAACGAGTTCGGCACCGTGTGCTGGTCGGAGCTGGCCACCCGCGCCCCGGCGGACGCGATCACCTTCTACGACAACGTGTTCGGCTGGTCGCATCGCGTCTCGGAGGCCGCCGACGGTACGCCGTACACCGAGTGGATCCGCGAGGACCGGACGGTCGCCGGCGTGATCGACATCGAGTCATGGTTCGCCGACTCCGTCCCGGCCCACTGGACCGTGACGATGCTGGTCGAAGACTGCGCCCGGACCGCCGCCCGCGCCCTTGACCTGGGCGGGAAGGTGCAGCTCACCCCGACCGACATCGGCGTCGGGATGTACGCGCAGCTGATCGATCCGCAGGGGGCGGGCTTCCGGGTGCTCGAACTCGACCCCGAACTGGCCGCCGCGCTCTGAAGCCGGTTGCGCAGACGCAAACAGCCGCCCAGGGCTACCGGGCGGCTGTTTGCGTTGGTCGCGTGGCTAGATCGAGCGCCTGCGGGTGACGCGGACGAGGACGACACCGAGGGCGAGGACGACCAGAGCCGTCACCACCAGCTTCGGCGTCGACTGACCGGTGACCGGCAGGCCCGCCGTACCGGCGGTGATCGGAAGGGTCAGGTACCGGTACGCACCGTCCGGGCCGACACCGCCGGCCACCAGGGTGTGCGAGCCGGTGAGACCGGCCGGCAACGTGACGCTGGTGGAGAAGGCACCGCTGCCGTCGGTCGTGACGGTCTTGAGTATCTGCGGAGCCGAGTAGACCACGATCTGGATGGGCGTGTAGGCCGCGTACCCGCTGCCCGACAGCGTGACCGCCTGGTTGGGCGTCAGCGACGTGCTCGGCGCGGTCAGCTTGCCGGCCGACGGGGGTACGGACGCCGGTGGGGTCGGCGTACCGGCGACCGTGCCCGGCACCTTGATGAAATCAGACTTGGCCGGCTCAGAGATGTAGTCGGGGTCCTGCTTGCTGATCGCGAAGACGAGGATCTGGTACGAGGTGCCGGCGGTCAGTCCCTTGACGGTGCAGGTCAGCTCGGTCGTGGTCTCACAGTTGGGACCCGAGGCCTGGGCGTTCTCCACGAGCGCCTCGACGTGATAGCCCCCCACACCGCCGCCCAGATCGGCCGGCGGATTCCAGGAGACGACCAGTTCGTTCGGCCCCGGCAGGACCTTGACGTCGCGCGGCTTGCCTGGCAGGGCGATCTGCTTGACCGCGATGGTGGCGGTCGCCGAATCCGTGCTGCCAGCGGCTGTGACCTTCACGGAGTAGGTGCCGTCAACACTGCCGGTGAAGGTACAGGAGTCGTTGCCGGAGTCCGACTCGGTGACATTCGCACACTGGTTGGCAACCAGCGTCCCGCCAGCGGGCGGCGTAATCTCGACCGTCCACTGCTTCGGGTCGGCCGTCCCCCAGTCCACATCCCAACTGTTCCAGGCGACATTGACCTTCCGTCCTGTCGTCGGTGAGTCCATGGACAGCTTCAGGTCACCGGCCTTGCCTGAAGGAGCGACGGGAACAGCGAAGGCGGGCGCCGCGAACCCCAGGGACGCGACCGCGGCTAGTGACGTCGCGACTCCCACCTTGACGTAGCGACGGCCCGAACCGCGCGCGCGAAACCCCATTGTGAGCATTCGGCCTGACTCCCCCTGTATCGCCAGCGCTGCGGCTGGTGCAACCGTGCGAGAGCCGCAATGTATGCCAATTTGGACATAGTGGATCGGGAACGCGCCGTCGGGTTCGGGAGCAGTTTGCGACCTGGCGCTCTACCGCCGGACCGGGACCACCAGCGGGCCGTGCTCGCCGGGCAGCACCCGCACCCGGGCGCCGTAGTGGCTCGACAGGAGCTCTTCGGTCAGCACCTCGGCCGGCTTCCCCGCGGCCGCGACCCGGCCGCCGGCCAGCAGGACCAGGCGGTCGGCGTACTCGCCGGCCACCGACAGGTCGTGCATCGTCGCCAGCACCGTCAGGCCCCGGTCGTGCCGCAGCTCGTCGACCAACTCCAGGACCTCCTGCTGGTGGCCGATGTCGAGGGCCGCCGTCGGCTCGTCGAGCAGCAGCAGCGGGGCGCCCTGGGCGAGCGCCCGGGCCAGAAACACCCGCTGGCGCTCGCCACCCGACAGCCGCTCCAGGGGGCGGGTGGCGAACCCGGCCAGGTCGAGCCGTTCCAGTACCCCGTGGACCACCGCCAGGTCGGCTGCCGACTCCCGGCCCAGGGTCGGGATGTACGGGGTGCGCCCGAGCAGGACGTAGTCGCGCACCGCCATGCCCGGCGGAACGGTCGGCTGCTGCGGCACCACGGCGACGAGCCGGGCCCGCTCCCGGCGGTGCAGGCCGGCGACGGGCGTACCGAACAGCGACACCGACCCGGTGCACGGCAGCAGGTTGCCGATGGCGCGCAGCAGGGTCGACTTGCCGGCGCCGTTCGGGCCGATGATCGTGACCCATTCACCGGCGCCGACGTCGAGGTCCACCCCGTGCAGGACGGTACGGCCGTCCAGCGCGACGGCGACCGACCGGGCTTCCACCGCGGGGCTGCCGGCCGTCATACCGACCGCCGCACGGTGCGCATCACCACGATGAAGAACGGCGCGCCGAAGAACGCGGTCACCACCCCGATCGGGACCTCCGCCGGGGCCAGCACGAGCCGTGCGGCGAGGTCGGCGAACGCCAGGAACGCGCCGCCGAACAGCGCCGACAGCGGCAGGATCGCGCGGTAGCTGGAGCCGACCAGCAGCCGTACGGTGTGCGGGACGATGATGCCCACGAACGCGATCAGGCCCGACACCGCCACGGCCGCCGCGGTGCCCAGCGACGCGGCGACGATCAGCAGGTACCGGGTCCGCTTCGGGTGGGCACCCAGGCTCGCGGCCTCCTCGTCGCCGAGGGCCAGCACATCGAGCGACCTGCCGTGCGCGATGATCACCGCCGCGGACACCGCCACGTACGGCAGCATCATCAGCACGTCGTGCCAGCCGGCGGTGGCCAGCCGCCCCAGGATCCAGGAGTACACCTCCCGGATCGCGTCCGCGTTGCGCTGCTGCAGGTACGTCTGGCCGGCGGTGAGGAAGGCGCTGACCGCCACGCCGGCCAGGATCAGGGTCGCCGGCGTGCGGTAGCGGTTGCCCGCGGCGCCGAGCAGGTAGGTCAGCGCCACCGCCGCGAGCGCGCCGGCGAAGGCCGCCGGCGGGACGGCGAGGGAGACCCCGGCGGCGCCGGAGCGGTGCGTGAACCCGATCACCGCCGTCGCGCCCAGCCCGGCGCCGGCGGCGACACCAAGCAGGTACGGGTCGGCCAGCGGATTGCGGAACACGCCCTGGTAGCAGCCCCCGGCCAGGGCGAGGGTGGCGCCGACGAGCAGCGCCAGCACCACCCTTGGCAGCCGCAGTTCGGTCACGACCGCCGCCTCGCGCGGGGTCAGTCCACTGTGCAGGTGCAGCAGTTCCAGCCCGACGTCGACCGGTGACAGCCGCAGCGGGCCCAGCGCGAGGCCGGCCAGCGTCGCGGCTCCGACCGCCCCGACGCCGGCCAGCACCCACCGGACTCGTCCGGTCACGCCGCGGGGACCTTGGCCACCGCGTCGGCCACGGCGCGCAGCAGGTCGACGGTGCGCGGGCCCCAGCGCGAGGCGATGTCGTCGTCGAGGCCGTACACCCGGCCGTTCTTCACGGCGGCGACCTCGGTCCAGCCGGGGCGGGCCGCGACCGTGGCGGCGCTCTGCTGGCAGCACTTCGTGTCGGCCAGGAAGATCAGGTCCGGGTTGGCCTTGACCACGGCCTCGGCCGACAGCTGCGGGTAGTCGTCGGTCGCGCTGTCGGCGATGCTGGTCAGCCCGGCCAGCGACAGAATCGAGCCGACGAAGGTACGGGAGGTGGCCGAGTAGAACGTGGGGTCCAGCTCCCAGTAGTACGTGAGCGGCTTGGCGCGCTTCGGCAGGCCCTTCGCGAGGGTGTCGATGTCGCTCTTCATGCCGGACACGACGGCCGCGGCCTCCTTGTCGTGACCGGTCAGCCGGCCGAGGTCGGTCAGCTCGCGGTACGTGTCGTCGAGCGTCTTGGCCGCCGGCGCCAGGTACACCGGAATCTTGAGCGCCTTAAGCTGGTCGACGATCGTGTTGGTGTCGTTGGAGAGCACCACGAGGTCGGGGTTGCGGGCGGCGATCGCCTCCGCGTTCGGCTTGAAGCCGGACAGGTCGGTCTTCGGCGCGTCGGCCGGGTGGTTGGACTGGTCGTCCACCGCCGTAACCTGCTTACCGGCGCCGATCGCGTACAGCATCTCGGTCGCCGTCGGCGCCAGCGAGACGATCCGGGTCGGGCGCGCGGACTCCGCCGGCTCCGGGGATTCGGCCGGTGAGCCGCATGCGGCCAGGGCGAGCGTTACGGCGGTGACCAGGGTCGCCACCAGGGTTGAACGGCGGTGCATCTGTCCTCCTGTACGGCGAGGACAGGCGCCACCCCGGGCGGGCACCGAGGTGTCACGCCCGCGAGGCACCCCTCCTCGGGGGCGCGGTTCGCGACCGGCTGCGCAGGCGACCTGGCTCGTCCCCACCGGCCTCGGTGGCCGGCGGGGCATAACAGTTGCGGGACAGCACCGGAATCACACCGGCTTCGCTGCGTCAGCGGTCTCTTGAGCAGGACAGTAGCGAAGTCACAGCACCTGAGGCCATTCAATGCCCTTGTCGGCGCCGGTGACATGCCTAATAGGCCCACCCAGCGTCGGCTCCACCATGGTCTTCTTGATCACGGTGTTCGTGGCGATCAGCTTGTACCCGTCGGCCGACGCGTACCGCGCGGTCGCCCACTTGTTGACCCCGACCTTGTGGATCTTGGTGAGCTTGTACGTCTTCGCGAACTCGCTCATCCGCTTCAGGAACGCCTGCGCCTGACGCAGCAGCTTGGCCAACTGGGCGGCCACCCGCGCGGCCCGGCCGGCCGCCACCGCCGCCTCGGCGGCACCCGCGCCGGCCCCGGCGACCACCGACGCGCCAGCGGTGATCCATGACGACGCCAGCGCCACGATGATCGTGATGATCAGCCATGCGATCAGCTCGCGGACGATCTGTTCGACCAGATCCTGCGCCTCCTGGGCGCCCTCGGCCGCCACGTCGAGCAGCTCGGCCGTACCCCGGAAGTGGTCGGCCGCCTCCCGCAGGGACGCGGTGATCTCGGTCATCTCCGCCGCGAACGCGCTCGCGGCCGGTCCCTCCCAGGCGGCGAGCACCTTCGCGCGGGCCAGCTCCTCGCTGGTCGCCATGTCGCCGAGCTTGGTCGCGGCCGTCCGCCACGCCTCGGCCTTGGTGCGCAGCTGTTCCGGGTCGCCGGTGACCTCGTCGAGCGGGTGCGCCAGGAACTCCACGATCGGCTTGATGATGTGGTACGCCTCGCCGGCGGGGCCGAGCCACTGCTCGATCCGCTCGGCGCCGGACGGTGCCCGGGTCACTGTGCCATCACCCGTTCGCGACTGCGGGGCTCGCTACGCTCACTCCTCGCGCTCACCGTGCGGCCCCCTCGGCGCGGTTGACGGCGTGCGCGTCGGACGTCTCGTACCGGACGCGGATGTCACGGAAGACGTCACCGAGGGCGCTGAACACCTCGCCTCCGCCGCTGAGCAGGTCGAGGCCGTCGCGGCAGCGCTCGTCGTACGCCGTGTGCACCTCCCGCGACTCCGGCAGCATGCCGAAACTGTCCACGGTGACCCCGGCGTCGACGAGGGCCGCCCGCGCACCCTCCATCGCGGACGCGATCTGGTCGGCGACCCTGGCGTACTCCGTGAGCGCGTCGAGCTGGACCGACACCTCGTCACTCATGCCTCGGCCCCCATGATTTCCACCGCCCGCCTGCCCTGGCTCGGAAGCCCGGAGACGAGCGCACAGAGTGAGTCGTCCCGGAAGCCTACGATGAACCGCCCCCGGCGGAACACCCCCGCCGGCGCGGCCGCGGCGCCGAGCACCTCCCCGCGGGGCACGGCGAGCACGATCTCCGCCACCTGGTCACTCGGACCGAAGATCCGGTTGAACCAGCCCGACTTCCGGGGCACGTCCCGGCGGCTGGCGATCAGCAGCCGCGCGTCGGTCAGCACCAGCAGGGGGCCGAGCGCACCGGCGGCCTCGTGCACCCGGCGCCCGAGGCTGCCCGGCACGCCGCGGGCGGCGCGGCCGAAGAACAGCCGCTGGCCCAGCTCCCCGGGGTGCGAGCCCAGTCCGATCAGGACCGTCGGGTCGAGCAGGTTGAGCAGCTCGTCGCGGACCGAGACGTCCTCGACGGTGCCGGGATCCTGGATCAGAGGCGCCGACAGCAGCAGCTTCTCCTCCGGTGCCAGCAACGGGCGCAGCATCGGCTCGTGAAAGCTGGTCAGATCGCGTGCCATGGCGACGAGCATGCCAGGCGGCACTAGTCTGCGGCTATGGATCTCTCAGAGCTCGCCGACTACGCCTACCGTCAGGTGGAGCGCATCGAACGCATGCAGGCTGACCTCGCCGAGGCCAGCGCGGAGGGAGAGTCCCGGTCCGGCCGGGTACGGGCCCGCACCGGCCCCGGTGGCGCGGTACTGAACCTGCACATCGAGCCCGCGGCGATGACGCTGTCCCCCACGGACCTCGCGGCCGAGGTGACCGAAGCGATCACGGCGGCACAGCGCTCCTACGGCGCCATGGCGGACGAGATCATGGCGCCGGTGCTGGGAATGCGGCCGAGCGAGGCGAACGCCGCCGTGATCGAGGAGGGCCAGCGCCGACTCACGGCCCTGGAGTCCACGATGGATGAACTGGACCGCCGGTACGGTCTGTAGTCAGGCCGTACCGGCGACCCGCTACGCCTCCGTGTCCGTGTCCCGGTCCTTGGCCCCGGCGTCGTCGTCGCCGGCCAGGGCCGCGCGCAGCCGCGCCTTCTCGTCGGCGCGGCGCCGCGCCGTACCGGCCATGTGCTCGGCCACCTGGTCGCGCATGCCACGCAGCAGGAACAGCGCGAGCAACGCCGAGACGATGACGGCGACCATCAGCTTGAGCAGAATGTTGACCTGGACCGGAATCGCGACCAGGATCGCCGCGACCACGACGAACAACCCGACGCGGGCGAGCGAATACTTCAGCATCGGATTCACCGCGGGACACCCCTGTCTGCTAGCCACCTGATCCCGACGTACCAGAGCACTCCGTAGAGGAGAGCGCTGACCGCCACGCCGACGGCCCCCGAACCCAGCGGGGGCAGTGCCGCACCGGCGACCGCCGCCACACCGATCCCGACGACCACGGCGAGAAAGGCCGAGACGAGCGCCATCCCGATCCGGCCCCGGACCTCACGCCAGGCCCGGAACTCCTCGGTGAACAGCCACACCGGCAGGATGCCGGCGAACCAGCCCGAGAGCTGCCCGAAGCGGCCGAGACCGAGCAGGCTGGACACCCCGTCGACCACGACCAGCACCACGATCCCCAGAACGAGGCCAGCCACCACCGAGGCGATCAACTCGGCCAGGCGTACCACCCGACCGTCGGCGTCGCGGTGCGGGAACGTCGTCTCACTCATGCCCACATGAGGGTACGCGACCGTGCCGGCGCGCCTTCGCCCGCGCCCCTGGCCCCGGTACGCGCCCCCTGCGGCCGGGGCCGGCGGTGACCCGTCAGGCCCAGACCTGCTGCGGGACGGCGCGCCGCTCGGCCAGCGGGGTGGGCGCGTCGTACTCGCGCACGATCTCGTAGCGGGTGTTGCGCTCGACCGGCCGGAACCCGGCGTCCTGGATGAGGGTGAGCAGATCCTCGCGGTGCATGGTGTTCGGCGTGCCGTAGCTGTCGGCGTCGTGAGTGATCTTGTACTCGACGACCGAGCCGTCCAGGTCGTCCACGCCGAAGTTGAGCGACAGCTGCGCCACCGACAGGCCGTGCATCACCCAGAAGCACTTGACGTGCGGCACGTTGTCGAACAGCAGCCGGGAGACGGCGAACGTCTTCAGCGACTCCGCCGGTGACGCCATCGTGGTCTGCGCCTGGATCCGGTTGCGGACCTTCCCGTCGGCCGAGTCGACGAAGTCGTGCTGGTAGCGCAGCGGGATGAAGACCTGGAAGCCACCGGTCTCGTCCTGCAGCTCACGCAGGCGCAGTACGTGGTCCACGCGGTGGCGGGGCTCCTCGATGTGGCCGTACAGCATCGTGCTCGGGGTCTTGAGGCCCTTGGAGTGCGCCAGCCGGTGGATACGCGACCAGTCCTCCCAGTGGGTGGCGTGGTCGACGATGTGCTGGCGGACCTCCCAGTCGAAGATCTCGGCACCACCGCCGGTCAGCGACTCCAGGCCGGCGTCGATCAGCTCGTCGAGGATCTGGCCGGCCGGCAGGCCGGAGATCTTCTCGAACCAGTGGATCTCGGTCGCGGTGAACGCCTTGAGGTTCACGCCCGGCAGCGCAGCCTTCAGTTCGCGCAGCACCCGCGGGTAGTACTTCCACGGCAGCGTCGGGTGCAGACCGTTGACGATGTGCAGCTCGGTGAGCTGCTCGCCCTCCATCTGCTTCGCCAGCCGGACGGCCTCCTCGACGCGCATCGTGTACGCGTCCTTCTCCCCCGGCTTGCGCTGGAAGGAGCAGTACGCGCAGGACGCCGAGCACACGTTGGTGAGGTTGAGATGCCGGTTGACGTTGAACATCACCCGGTCGCCGTTCTTCTCGGTGCGGACGTGGTGGGCCAGCCGCCCCAGCCACACCAGGTCGTCGCTCTCGTACAGGGCGATGCCGTCCTCGCGGGTCAGCCGCTCGCCGGCGTACACCTTGGCCTCAAGTTCGCGCTTGCGCCCAGCGTCCACCACAACCTCCTGCGAGTACGGATCTCAAGGTCAGCGTACGTCGCCCGACAGGTCTGCCCGAAGGGGAGGTGTGTGCGGTCACTTCGGGCCGACCTCCGGGCATTCACCGGCAAGTCTCGATCCGTTCCCGCTCTCGGGTTCCCAATGCGACCTGAGTCAGGTAAACACCTGGGAGGGGAGGCAGCATGACACACCAACGGGCACCGCGCGGAGCGCTCCGCCCTTTCGTCTGGTCGGCGGCGGTATGCACCGCCCTGTGCATGTTCGTCGCGCGCCCGGCATACGCGGATCCGGTACCTCCGGGCGTTCCTGACGCCGGCTCCCGGCCTGCGGTGACCGGCACCTTCCAGCTTCCCGGCGCCACCCCTCCCGACGGCCTGCCCGCGTCGACGCCGGCCGTCGCGGCCGAGCCGGGCCCACTCGGCCAGCGGATCATGACGGAGAGCATCGCCCTGGAGACGGCCGGCCAGAAGCTACGCACGTACGACGCCGACCTCGCCGAGGCGCGGCGCGCCGCCGAGGTGACCGGGCCGGCCCTCGACCGGGCCACCAGGGAGCTGTCCGACCTGCGGGAGCGCGCCGGCCACGAGGCCGGGGAGGCCTACAAGGCGGCGACCGCGCTCGGCCCGCTCGGCGGGTACGCCTCCGACCTGCACCAGCTGTCGGTGCTCGCGCCCGGCATCGGGCAGCAGCCGGGCAGCCAGGCGACCGTCCGTGACCTCAGCCGCGCCGAAGAGGCGGCGCGCACCGCCGAGACCGCCCACCGGGCGGCGACCGCCCGCATCGACGACCTGACCCACGAGCGCGACACCGTCAAGACCGACTTCGACCGGCGCTCCGCGGCCCTCACCGAGCTGCGCACCCAGAACTCGGTGGAGTACCAGCGGGAGCTGGCCGCCATCGACGCGCAGCAGGCCTCCCTCGGCGCGGGCATGAACGCCGGCGGGGCGGTCAACGGCAAGATCGCCGGCACGGTCGCGCAGAAGGCCGTCGAGTACGCCAAGAGCAAGCTGGGTCGCCCGTACGTGTGGGGCGCCGAGGGGCCCGACTACTTCGACTGCTCCGGCCTGGTGCTCTGGTCCTACCAGCGGGCCTCCGGCAACCCCAACGTCCTCCCCCGGGTCGCCAACGACCAGTACTGGGCCACCCGCGGCCGCGAGGTGGCGGTCGGCCAGTTGCTCCCCGGTGACCTGCTCTTCTTCGCCACCAACAAGTCGGACTGGCGCTCGGTCCATCACGTCGCGATGTACGTGGGGAACGGCTACATGATCCACGCTCCGACGACCGGCGACGTCGTCAAGATCTCGCCGATCTGGTGGTCGGAGTTCTACAAGGCGACCCGTGTCGTGGCGGAGCAGGCTGCTCCCACCCCGTCCCCCACGCCGACGCCGCCGACCACCACCCCGCCCACGTCGGGGCCGAGCACGCCGGCGCCCAAGCCCACCTGGAGCACGTCGCCGCCGCCGAGTTCGTCGAGCACGTCGCCGCCGCCGAGTTCGTCGAGCACGTCGCCGCCGCCGAGTTCGTCGAGCGCGTCGGCGTCGGCGTCGTCGAGCGCGTCGGCGTCGTCGAACGCGTCGGCGTCGGCCTCCTCGACCTCCTCGGCCTCGGCGTCCACCGGCGCGGGTACGTAGCCGCGCGTGCCCGCCCCGGTACGTGGCCACGCCCGGCCGCGGCGGTCGACACCGCGTACGGAAGATCATCACGGCTGCCGCTCCTGTGTCAGGCACGCGAATATGGGACGGTGTAACGGAGGATCTCCGGCAGCGGGGACGCCACGTGTGGGGCGTAGGCGTGGGAGGTAGGCATGGACGACCGTGAGACCGCCACAGTGCGCGAGGACGGCACCGGATCAACCGGGCACCCGCTGCCGGAAACGGCCGCCAGCCCACCGACACCGGACCGTCGGGTGACCGTCGGCCGGGCCAGCGCACCGACCGTGTCGCCGCCGGCGGTGGTACCGCAACAGTCCCGGTCGGCGCCCGCGACCTACCGGGCCGGCCAGACATCGGCCGCCGCGCCGGTGTCTCCCGCCGTGCCGTCGCCGGCCCCCGCGCCCGCACCGCCCCACCCGCACGGCGCGGCCGGCCACGGGGAACCCGCACCGCCCCACCCGCATGACGCGGTCGGCAACGCCGGACCCGCCGTCGCGCGGGCCCGCGCGGCCGTACCCGGCGCCGTTCCCCTCATCCCGACCGACCTGGCCGGAATGGTGGGTCCGACCTCCGGCGGGCCACAGACGTACGGCGCCCCGGCCGAGCCGCCACCTCCGGTCGAACCGCCACCACCGCCGGGCCCGCCGGAGCCGGCCTCGCCCCCGGTGCCGCCGGAGCCACCCCAGCCGGTCGAGCCGCCACCCGGACCGTCGCCGTTCCCGTCGCCCACCCCGGTGCCGACGCCGCCAGCCCCGGTACCACCGGAACCACCCGCACCGGAACCGGAGCCCGGTCCGCCGTACCCGCCGGTCCCTCCCGTGCCCCCGCCGCCGGGTCCGCCGGGCCCGGCCCCGGCGCCGCCGTTCCCGCCACCGCCTCCGGCGATCGCCGAACGGGTACCGGAACCCGCGCTGCCGAGCTGGCCACCGTCGCTGCTGTCCGGGTCGCCGTTCCCGACCTCGGCACCGCCCGCGCCGACCTCCGGGGCCCCGTACCCGCCGGCCTCCGGCGCACCGTACGGTGCGGACGGTCGGGCGCCACGCCCGCATCCACAGGGGACCGTGTACAGCGGCAGCCCGGTGACGAGCCAGCCGCTGACCCTCGTCAACCCGGTGGAGCAGTCCGGCTCGCTGACCGGCCACATCCTCCGCCAGGGCACCGACGCACCGCCACCTCAGGAGCGCACGACGCGGGTGGTCGTGATCATGACGGTCGTGCTGACCGTCGTGGTGATCGCGGGCCTGGCCATCGCCGTCTTCGCCCGGAACACCCTCAGCGACATCCTCACCGGCGGCTGATCGCCCGCCCGGGCTCCGCCGACGCGGACGGGCGGGTGCCCGGGTACGTGAGGCTCACCACGTACCCGGGCACCCTGATCGCCGGGGCGGGTAGGCTAGCGCGTTCACACATGGCGCGCGCGGTTCGCGGCGCGCCCGGGCGCTGACCGGCCGGGGCCGGAGAGGAGCGCCCCGCTCTTACTCCGGAAGGTTTCTCTTGACCGCTGACTTCAGCGCGTACCCGTCCATGTTCGACGCCCCCGTTGACTCGGAGCCCGTCGGTTTCGCCCTGCTCGGCCTGCCCGACCCGCTGGTCCGGGCGCTCGCCGATGACGGGATCGCCAGCCCGTTCCCGATCCAGCAGGCCGCGATTCCCGACGCGCTCGCCGGGCGCGACCTGCTCGGACGCGGTCAGACCGGCTCGGGCAAGACCCTCGCGTTCGGCCTGCCCGTACTGGCCCGCCTGGCGCAGGGCGGCCGGACCGCACCGCACCGGCCGCGGGCGCTCGTGCTGGTACCGACCCGCGAGCTGGCCATGCAGGTCGGCGACTCGCTCGCGCCGCTGGGCCGGGCGGTCGGGTTGCGGTTCGCGACCGCGTTCGGCGGTTCGGCGTACGACCGCCAGATCTTCGCGCTGGAGCGGGGCGTCGACGTCCTCGTCGCCACGCCCGGCCGGCTCGGTGACCTGATCCGCCGCGGCTCCTGCTCCCTCGACGCCATCGAGATCACTGTGATCGACGAGGCCGACCAGATGGCCGACATGGGGTTCCTGCCCGAGGTCACGGAGTTGCTCGCGCAGACGCCGGCCGACGGGCAGCGGCTGCTCTTCTCGGCCACCCTCGACGGTGACGTCAACACGCTCGTCCAGCGCTTCCTGACCGACCCGGTGACGCACGCGGTGACCCCGGCCGTGGCCACCGTCGACACCATGGACCACCACCTGCTGCACATTCCGGCCCAGGAGAAGTTCGCGGTCACGGCGGCCATCGCCGCCCGGGCCGGGCGGACCATCCTCTTCGTCCGGACGCAGGCCGGGGTGGACCGGCTGACCGACCAGCTCACCGAGGTCGGTGTACGCGCCGGCGGCCTGCACGGCGGCATGACCCAGCGGGTCCGCACCCGCGCCCTCGCCGAGTTCCGGGAGGGCAGCATCGACGTGCTGGTCGCGACCGACGTCGCGGCGCGCGGCATCCACGTCGACGGCATCTCGCTGGTGGTACACGTGGACCCGCCGAGGGACCCCAAGGACTACCTGCACCGGGCCGGCCGTACCGCGCGCGCCGGGGAGACCGGCACGGTCGTGACACTGGTGCTGCCCCGGCAGCGCAAGAGCACCGCGATCCTGATGAAGAAGGCCGGCGTCGAGCCGGGTCAGCTGCGGGTACGGTCCGACGACACGGCGCTGGCGGAGCTGACCGGCGCCCGGCAGCCCAGCGGCGTGCCGTTCGTGCGCCAGCCCGCGAGGCCCCGAGGCGGGCGCCCGCACCACCGCGCCGGCGGGCGCAGCCACGCCCGACCCGCCCGCCACACGGAAGGCTCCGCCCGCCACGGTGGTGGCTCCGCCCGCTATGCGGGTGACTCCGCCCGTCGCTAGTCTCGGGGTCATGACCGTGCGCGGCGAGTGGCCCGGGGTACGTCGATGAGTACCAGGCAGGTCACCGCGACCAGGCCCCAGACCGTCGGTGTGCTGCCACGTTCACTGCTGTGGCAGCGCACCGACGTGCACGGCGCCGAGCACGTGCTCTTCGACGACCGCCGCGGCCTGACCGCCCGCGGGGTCGCCGTCGCCGCCGGTCCGGTGCAGTACACCTGCCGGTACGAGCTGGACACCGACGACGGCTGGGCCACCACCCGGTTCGAGGCGATCGCCGAGGGCGGTGGCTGGCTGCGCCGGTTGCACATGACCCGTACCGACGAGGGGTGGCGGACCACCACCGCCGAGCACGGCGACCTGGCCGCGGCCGGCCTGCCGAACGCGCTGCCGCCGGGCGCCGAGGATCCGGACCGGCTCGCGGAGGCGGTCGACATCGACCTGTACAACTCGCCGCTGACCAACACGCTGCCGCTGCGCCGGCTCGGGCCGCTCGACGGCACCGTCACGATCGTGGCGGCGTGGATACTGCTGCCGAGCCTGACGGTCATCGCGAACACGCAGACCTACACCCCGCTCGGGCCCGGCCGGGTCCGGTACGCGTCCGGCTCGTTCACCGCCGACCTGGAACTGGACGAGCACGGGTACGTGCTGCGCTACCCCGGGCTCGCCGTCCGGTAGGCCGCGGCGACCCGGACCGCCACGGCCCGGCTCAGGGGTGGGTCACGGCCCCGGCTCCGACGTGGGCTGCGCGCGCCCCTCCCACTTGGTCGACAGCGCGATCGCGGTCCGGGTACGGGAGACGCCGGGGGTCCGGTTGAGCCGCACGATGAGGTGCTCCAGGTCCGCGATCGTGGGTACCCGCGCCTTGAGCAGGAACGACTCCTCGCCGGCCATGAAGTAGCAGGAATCGATTTCCGGTATTCCATTCAGGGTGTCGAGGACGTCGTCGATGTCACCACTGCTGTCCTGGACGACCCCGATCAGCGCGGTGACGCCCAGCCCGACCGCTTCCGGGTCCACGTCGGCGTGGTACCCGCGCAGCACCCCGGTCGACTCCAACTTGGCCACCCGCTCGTGCACGGCCGGTGCGGAGAGCCCGACCTGGCGGGCCAGCTCGGCGTAGGACAGTCGGGCGTTCGCGCGCAGCAGCTCGACGAGCTGTCGGTCGATTGCGTCCACGGCCGTACCCTAGCCGGTTGCCGTCAGGGTGCAGCTAATTGCTCAACAGGTGCGATTTCTGTTTTTCTCGGACACCGCACGCTCGCGGTGCTCTAATGGGCGTACGTCCCAAGAAGGCTTTGACCAGGGGATCAGGGGGCGAAATCGCCGTTGACGCAAGGAGGAGTCGTGGACACTGCAGATCGTCTGCTCACACCGGGCGAGGTGGCCGCGCTGTTCCGCGTCGACCCGAAAACCGTGACGCGGTGGGCCGCCGCGGGCCGGATCAGCAGCATCCGTACGCCCGGTGGGCACCGGCGCTTCCGCGAGTCGGAGGTGCGGGCGTTGCTGGACGGCGAGGCCGACCTGAGCGCCGAGTTGATCACCGGTGACCCCTCGCAGGGTTACCGGTAGGACGCCCCGCGCAGCCACTCCCCCCGCTGGCGCGTACCTCCCGGCGGGCGGCTCCCGCCGATCAGAGCGCGCCGCCCAGCCGGCCGCCGGTGTCAGTGCGCGCCGCCCAGCCGGCCGCTCCACCGGGTGAACAGCGCGTGGGGTACGCCGATCACGTCGAGCACCTTGCCGGCGACGAAGTCGACCAGTTGCGCGGCCGACGCGTCGGCGCCGGCGGCGTAGAAGCCGGGGCTGGCCGGGAGGACGACCGCACCGGCGTCGTGCAGCGCGATCAGGTGTTCCAGGTGACTGCGGGTGACCGGGGTCTCGCGCGGCACCACGACGACCGGCCGGTGCTCCTTGAGGTTGACCTCGCACGAGCGTTGCAGCAGGTCCTTGGACAGGCCGATGGCGATGCCGGCGCAGGCCGCGGTGCTCGCCGGCACGACGACCATGCCGCGGGCCGGGTACGAGCCGCTGCTCGGCCCGGCGGCCATGTCGCCGGCCGGCCAGTACGCCAGGTCGTCGCCGGCCAGGTCCCGGCCGCCCAGCCACGCGGCCAGGTCGTCCTTCCAGTGCGCGTCCCGGAACGGCCGCCCGGTCTCGTCGAGCAGCGTCAGCCGCGCGGCCCGGGAGACGACGAGGTCGACCGCCTCACCGGCGTCGAGTAGACCGCGCAGCACGGAGGCGGCGTACGGGGTACCCGACGCCCCTGAGACTCCCACGATCCACGGTCGACGCATGTCCTCGACGGTAACCCTTCCCTTGATCCTGGACGGTTGGTGGGGTGATCGCCGTCAGGTCTTCGGGACCACGGGGTGAGGCGGAGCGGGACAGGTCGCGGCGACCGGGCCGAAGAGCGCCTGGAACCCGACGAACAGACCGAATGCGATGCTGATCAGTTCAACGAAAAGGACAATTCCCTCTTAAGGCGCTATACGGTCCTATCATCTCGCCAGTGACGAACAAAGAGCACCGGGGATACCGCCCTGCGCTGGACGGCCTACGTACCCTGGCTGTCGGCAGTGTGATCGTCTATCACCTCGGCGGCCGGTGGCTGCCCGGAGGCTTTCTCGGCGTCGACCTCTTCTTCGTCCTGTCCGGGTACCTGATCACCGGCCTTCTCCTCGACGAGCACAGCCAACGGGCCCGGATCCGACTGTCCACCTTCTATCTCCGGCGGACCCGTCGCCTCCTGCCGGCGCTCCTGCTCGTGCTCGTCGCGGTGGCCGTCGCCGTGCACTACTGGGAGCCGCCGTGGCAGTGGACCGCACGCCGCGGTGACCTGCTCGCCGGCCTGTTCTACTACGCCAACTGGCACCTCATCGCGACCGACCAGTCATACTTCGCGCAGTTCGCGAGCCAGTCACCGCTGCGGCACGCCTGGTCACTCGCCATCGAAGAGCAGTTCTACCTGGTCTGGCCGCTGCTCGTCGTACTCGCGCTGCGCTGGCTCGCCGGCAGCACGCTCCGACGGCGGGCGGCGGTGGCGGTCCTCGTCCTGGGCACCGTCGCCTCGGCGCTCACCATGGTGCTTGTGTACGACCCGGCGAGCCCGACCCGCGCGTACGTCGGCACCGACGCCAGGGCGCAACAACTCCTGATCGGTGCGCTGCTCGCGGTGCTGATGCGCCACGTGAAGCCGGCCGCGAAGGCGGCGGCATGGTCGGCGGTACCAGTGGTGGCGGCCACCGCGGCGCTCATGCTCACCGTCGGGGACAGGGGCAGCTTCTACTACCGAGGTGGCGCCACCGTCGCCGCCGTGGCGTTCGCCGCCCTGATCTGGGCGGTCGACACGGCGCCGACCGGGTGGGTGGCGCGGCTGCTCTCGTTCTGGCCGCTGCGCTCGACCGGCAAAATCTCGTACGGGTTGTACCTCTGGCACTGGCCCGTGATCCTGTACCTGCCTGGGCAGCTGCTCGCCGGCCTGCCGGCCACGCCCGTGCGGATCCTGATGTCCTTCGCGCTGGCGATTGCGTCGTACCACCTCGTCGAGCTGCCGATCCGGCGGGGCTGGCCCCCGTTCGCCGTCGGCACCTTTCCGCGCGCCGCCGTCGCCGCGCCCACGGTGTTGGCGCTGTGCGGAGCGTTCGCCGTCGTGTCGACGGCGCGGCCGCCCGCGCCGCAGCCAGAGATCAAGAACCTGGTCGCCGCGTCCGCACTGGTCCCGGTACCGAGCGCGGCCGGCCTGCTCTCGCCGGACCCCTGCCTGGAGTCACAGGCGATCTGCGAACGCGTTCGCCCGGTACCCGGATATCCCGTATTCGCCGTGATCGGCGACTCCACCGCCCGCGCGCTCGATCCCGGCATGATCGATCTGGCGCTGCGCACCGGCTGGGGATACGTGCTCATGGGCCACAACGGGTGTGGCCTCACCTCCCTTGTCAACACGGGTGGCGACGGCAAGCCCAAGCCGTGGATGCAGGACTGCGCGCAGCAGACCCCGCTCCGGATCCGTGAGACGCTGGACCGGTACCACCCGCGTGTCGTGATAACAAGTTCACGCTGGGAGACGATTCAGCACCTCGGGCCGGACGGCACGATCATCCGCGCGCTGACCGGACAATGGGCCACCGACATCCACGACAGCCTGTCCGAAATGGCGCGTACCGTCGTCGCCTCTGGCGCCAAGCTGGCATTCCTGCCTGTACTGCCAGTGTCGCCCGCCGATACGGGCTGCATCAACCACCCCACGAAACCGAGCTGTTCCCCCGGCTCGGACGCGCTCACCGACAGCACGAACCAGGTGTACCGCCACGTGGCCGACGAGGTGCCGAACACCCGATTGATCTCTATGCAGGATGTCGTCTGCCCGGCGAACCGGTGCCGGCCGACCATTGACGGCGTCGTGTTGCGCTTCGACGGCGTGCACTTCGGGCCGGAGGGCGCACGCTGGTTCACCACCCGACTGGAGCCCCGGCTGCGCGCAGCAGCCCTGCTCGACTAAGCAATCTTGGACACCCGGCGGTGTCGCAGGCCCGCCAGGTGCCCACGATCGCGGTGAGTCACGGCCGCAGGCCGCCGCGGATGACCAGGTCGGCGAGCGCGAACACGAACAGCGCGATACCGACGAACCCGTTGGCGTCGAAGAACGCCCGGTTCACCCGGCTCAGGTCGGTCGGCGAGACGATCGCGTGCTCGTACACGAACACGATCGCGGTGACCACAAGCCCGATCCACCACAGCCAGCCCAGCCCGACCAGCGCACCGAACCAGACGAACAGCGCGAAGGTCACCACATGCGCGACGGTCGAGGCGTTGAGCGCGAAGCGGATGCCGTACCTCGCCGGGACGCTGTGCACCCCGATCTCGCGGTCCACCTCGACGTCCTGGCAGGCGTAGATCAGGTCGAAGCCGCCGATCCACAGCCCCACGGCCGCGCCGAGCACCCAGGCCGGGCCGGAGCCGTCGAAGGTCCCGGTCACCGCGAGCCAGGCACCGACCGGCGCGACCATCTGCGCGAGGGCGAGGATCGCGTGCGGCCAGTTGGTGAAGCGCTTGCCGTACGGGTAGATGATCAGCGGTACGGCGGCGAGCGGTGACAGCACCAGGCACAGCGGGTTGAGCAGGGCGGCGGCGGCCACGAGGACCAGCAGCGCGACGACCGCGCCGGTCCAGGCGGTACGGACGCTCACCGCCCCGGTCACCAGCTCGCGGGTGGCGGTGCGCGGGTTGCGCGCGTCGATGTGCCGGTCGAGGATCCGGTTGACCGCCATCGCGAACGTCCGCGCGCCGACCATCGCGATCGTGACCAGCAGCAGGTCCAGCCAGCGCACCCGGCGGCCGTGCAGCGTCATGGCCGTCAGCGTGGCCAGGTACGCGAACGGCAGGGCGAACACCGAGTGCTCGACCTTGACCAGCCGCAGGAATGACCCCACCCGCCCGGGGCTCGGCTCGACAGCCACCGTCACAGTCCGTACTCCTTCCACCGCTTGTCGACGCGCGCCACGATCTCCGACGACATCGTCATCTCCTCCGGCCAGCCACGCAGGTACCCCTCCCCGGGCAGCTTGCGGGTGGCGTCGATACCCGCCTTGCCGCCCCAGAACTGCTGGTACGAGGAGTGGTCGAGGTGGTCGACCGGGCCTTGCGTCAGCAGCAGGTCGTGCGAGTAGTCGACGTTGCCGAACGCCCGGAACGCGACCTCGTGGTAGTCGTGCACGTCGCAGTCGGAGTCGACGACCACGATCAGCTTGGACAGCGACATGAGGTGCGCGCCCCAGATCGCGTTCATCACCTTCTGGGCGTGCTTGGGGTACCGCTTGTTGATCGAGACGATCACGCAGTTGTGGAACACCCCGGCCGCCGGCATGTCGTAGTCGACGATGTCCGGGATCATCATCCGCAGCAGCGGCAGGAAGATCCGTTCGGTCGCCTTGCCCAGGCCGTGGTCCTCCTGGGGCGGCTTGGACGTGATGATCGAGTGGTAGACCGGGTTGCGCTGCATGGTCATGCACTCGATGTGCAGCACCGGGAACGGCTCGACCGGCGTGTAGAAGCCGGTGTGGTCGCCGAACGGCCCCTCGGGCAGGCGCTCACCCGGCTCCAGGTAACCCTCCAGCACGATCTGCGCGTGCGCCGGCACCTGCAGCGGCACGGTCAGGCAGTCGACCATCTCGACCCGCTCACCGCGCAGGAAGCCCGCGAACAGGTACTCGTCGATGTCGCTCGGGAGCGGCGCCGACGCGGCGTAGCTGACCACGGGGTCGCAGCCGATCGCGACCGCTACCGGCAGTCGCTGGCCCAGCCGCTCGGCCACCGCGTGGTGCGCGGTGGAGTCCTTGTGGATCTGCCAGTGCATGCCGAGGGTGTTGCGGGAGTGCTGCTGGAGCCGGTACAGACCGAGGTTGCGCTTACCCGTCTCGGGATGCTTCGTGTGGGTCAGCCCGAAGTTGTGAAAGACGCCCCCGTCGCCGGGCCAGACCTGCAGGCCGGGCAGGCGGTCGAGGTCGACCTCGTCGCCGGAGTACACGACCTCCTGGCACGGCGCGGTCTTGACATGCTTGGGCGGCACCGACTTGAGCTGCATCAGCTTGCCGATGCCCTCGCGGATGCCGGACCAGCCGACCGGCAGTTCGGGCTTGACCAGGCCACCGATCCGGTCGCCGATCTCGTCCAGCGACTCGACGCCGAGGGCCATCGCCATCCGGCGCTCGGTGCCGAACAGGTTGATCGCGACCGGCATCTCGCCGCGGACCGGGTTCTCGAACAGCAGCGCCGGACCGCCCGCGCGCACGGTACGGGTGACGATCTCGCTGATCTCCAGCGTCGGGTCCACCGGCGCGCTGACCCGGTGCAGCTCACCGGCGCGGTCGAGCGCCTGAAGAAAATCCTTGAGATCCGGGTACGGGAAGCCACGCGCCATGACGCCAAGTCTCGCAACCGCCCCCGACAGGCTCGTCGGCACCCCGACGACGGCGGAGGCCACCGCCTACCGGCCTTCCTCCATCGCAGACACCAGCGACGGAGCGTAATCGATTAATAACAACGTCCATCTATAATCAATATCAACATGACGCTATGCTTCGGCAGCCAAGAATCCCCTCCCCTTCGGGGATTCTCCCCTTTCGACACAGGGAAAATGGATGAACCGCACCCCTCACTTATGGGCGGCTCGGATCGGCGTCAGCATGGCCGCAGCCCTCACCGTCGGCGCCGCGGCGCTCCCGGCTCACGCCGACAACTCCGGCTTCGTGTGGGCCGCGCTGCCGTTCGACATCACGATCGGCGCCAAGGGCAGCCCCGGTAAGGCCATCCCCGTCTACCTCATGGCCAACGCACACAACCCGTCCGTCAGCTTCGACCTGAAGCCGCTGGCGGCGGTCGCCGATCTGCACTTCCCCGACACCTGCAAGATCACGAGCGACACGGCGACCTGTGCCCTCCCGTCGGACACCCGGTTCGACGACCGCCTGCCGGTGACCTTCGTCCCGAAGGCCGCCGCCGGCACCACCGTCACCTTCACCGCCACCATCAAGGCGGACAACGCCTCGCCCATGACGGCCACGGCACAGGTGACCCTCGACGGCGTCGACCTCGTCACGGACGAACCGGCAGGCGCGCAACTCGGCTCGGCCAAGCCGGGTGACGTGACGCACACCCCGGTTGCCTGGTCCAACGTCGGCAACAAGAGCGCGGCCAGCACGACCCTGTCGTTCGGGTTCGACAACGGCCTGGCGCCGGTCGAGTACGACGGCTGCGAGTACGCCAAGGAAGGCCGCCGGACACTGGTCACCTGCCGGATCGACGAGGAACTCAAGCCGGGCACCGGCTACGAGTTCGTCACCCGCGACATCGCGACCGGGCAGGAGACCCCCGGTATCGCGGCGACCGTCACCCCGGACGCCTACGGCACCAAGGCCATCGACTTCTACGCCGAGGGCAACGCGGCGACGTCCTCGCTCGCAGTGAAGGACCTGCGGTTCTCCCGGCCGGCGAAGCCCACCAAGAAGGTTGCGCTCCGGGCAGCCGCCGCGAAGCGCAAGGCGGGCATCGCCGCCGCGTCGGTGGACATCGACGACCGGGACAACTTCGGCGCCGCCTACTACGACATCACCAACAGCCTGGACCTGGCCGCGATCGGGACGACCGCGTCGGGCCAGGCCGGCGACGTCGTCGCGGTGAAGCTGGGCATCAGGAACAACGGCAAGGGCAGCCTCGACTCCTACCGTTCCGGTGGCGAGCCGGCGACGTACTTCCTCGTGACCGTGCCGCCGGGGACGGAGGTCACCGAGGCGCCGAAGACCTGCTCCTCGATCACCGAGGAGGGTGACGGCACCACGCGCAGCGACCCGGGTCAGGCCGGTGGGACCTACTACGGTTGCATCACCGGAACGTATCTGGGTGCCGGCGAGACCTACACCGTCACGTTCAAGCTGAAGATCACCGAGGTGAAGCCGGACGCCACCGGCACGGTGAGCTTGCACGACAAGGACACCCCGCCCTCGGACAGGCTGTACGACGACAACCCGGCCAACGACGAGGCACCCGTGGTGATCAACCCGACCGGCACGGGCGGCGGCGCCGGGGGCGGCGCCGGGAGCGGCGGCGTCGGGAGCGGCGGCGTCGGGGGCGGCAGTGCACTGCCGATCACGGGCACGCAGACGGCCGTGGCCGCCGGCGTGGGCGTGGTGCTGGTCGGCGGTGGCGCCGCGATGTACCTGCTCGCCCGTCGGCGGCAGGTCGTCCTCGTCGCGGACGCCGACGACCGCATCGCCTGACGCTCGGTAACAGCAGTGGCCCCCGGGTTCACCGCCCGGGGGCCACTGTGCGGTTCTACTTGACCCCGGCGTAGGAGTGCATGCCGGTCACCACCAGGTTGATGGCGAACAGGTTGATCATCATGGTGGCCCAGCCGAGCACGGCGATCCACGTCGCCGTGGTCTTCTTCACGCTCGGCGTGGCCCGCGCGTGCAGGTAGCCGGCGTAGATCACCCAGGAGATGAACGACCAGGTCTCCTTGGGGTCCCAGCTCCAGTACTGGGTCCACGCCTCGCGCGCCCAGACCGCGCCGCAGATGATGGCGAACGTCCAGATCGGGAACGCGAACGCGTGCACCCGGAACGTCAACCGTTCCAGCCCGACCGCGTCCGGCAGCCGGTTGCCCAGCGTGTACGGGAAGCGTCGCTTGCCGTTGTCGTACCCGGTGCGCAGCAGGGTCAGCGCCGCGGCGACGAAGCCGACCAGCAGGACACCGGACGCGGTCACGGCGGCCGTCACGTGGATCTTCAGCCAGTACGAGTTGAGCGCCGGCATCAGCGGGCCGGCCGCGGTGTAGAGCCGGACCGCGTCGATGAAGAGCATGATGATCAGGGCCAGCGTGACGAACATGCCGAGCGGGCGGACGGCCGGGCGGCGCAGCACCAGCGCCAGCCACGCGGTGGCGCCGACGAAGCAGACCGCCAGCACGAACTCGTACATGTTGCCCCACGGCACCCGGTGGGCGGCGAGCCCGCGGGTGACGATCGTGGCGAGGTGCGCCACGTACCCGACCACGGTCAGCGTGACCGCGAGCCGGCCGAGCATCACCGCCCTGCCGGCCGGACCAGCCGGGGCCGGATCCGGCGACACAACGCCGGCAGGCGCGGAGTCGACCGCGGCGTCCGTCGACGCCGACTCGGCCGCGTCGGGAAGGACCGGGGCGCCGGCGCCGACCAGTTCCCGCTCCCGCTCCCGGGCCCGGAACGCGACCCGGGCCACCGCACCGCGGCTGCCGAAGGCGAACTCGGCGGCGTACGCGATCATCGCGACCAGGTACGCCAGGACCGTGACGAGCAGTAGCTGATTGGAGAGGGAATCGGTCATCTCAGGACGCCTTCCTTTCGTACCGCCTGCACGATCTCGTCGAACTCGGCCGTGAAGCCGGCGTAGTCGGTGCGCGGCAGGCCGGCCACCTCCACCCGGTCGCCGGTGAACCGCAGCCAGATCCGGCGCCGCTTGCCCCACAGCGACAGCGGCAGACCGGCCAGCAGGCAGACCGCGGCACCCAGGACGATCGTCTCACCGGGGTCGTGCCGGACGGTGACCGTGATGTACGGCCGGGTGCCCAGGAACTCGACCTTCGAGCCGTCCGGCAGCGTCAACGCGTCGCCGACCTTGAGCGCCTTGGACTCGGCGACCTTCTGGAGCTTGCCGGACGCGATCCGGGACTGGTCGAGCGTGTACACCGACTTCGGGATGCCGGCATCCATGCCGAGGTTGCCCTGGTACGCCACGAGCAGCAGTCGCGGGTTGCGCTCCTCCGGGTGCAGGGAGGTCCCCTTGGTCACGTCGGTCGACGACATGGTCGGCAGGTACACGCCCTGGAAACCGATCTGGTCGTTCGGGTCCTGCTTACCGGTCGCCGGGTCGATGTTGGCGTCCGGGAACGCCGCCGCCCCCTCGCTGGTCAGCTTGTCGTCGCTGTTGAGGAACGGCTGGACCGAGGTCTGCGACTGCCCGTACCGGTCGGTGTAGCGGATGATCGGCGCGTATCCGTGCCCCAGCAGGTACACGCCGGCACCGGCGACCCGCAGCGGGTGGTTGACCTGGACCAGAACCGGGCGGTCGGTCCCGCCGGTCCCTTCCGAGTAGTGCAGGTAGGCGCGGAACGCGGTCGCCTGGTCGTTGGCGGAGTAGGTCGCCTCGAAGCGGTCGAGCCGCACGCAGAACGGTGGCAGGTCGCTCGCGCTGACCCGGGCACCCAGGCCGTAGTCGTCGTACTGGGGCAGGCTGTTGCACACGGCCGTGTCGGTACCCGCGACGATGTTGCGGCTGCCGTGCCAGCCGTACCAGGAGCTGACCGCGACGCCGATCAACATCGCCAGCAGAGCGAAGTGGAACAGCAGGTTGCCGCTCTCCTTCAGGTACCCCTTCTCGGCGCTGACCGTGGTGCCGCGCACCGCCACCCGGAAGCGGCGCTTGCGCAGCGCTGCTGCGAACGTCTCCACGTCGGCCGGCGACCCCTCGCCGGTGGTGTACGCCGGCATCCGGTCCAGCCGCGACGGCCCGTCCGGCGGCTGGCGCAGCAACGCCGTGACGTGCGTGCGCAGCCGGGGCACCAGGCAGCCGACCAACGAGACGAACAGCAGCAGGTAGATCGCGGAGAACCAGGGCGAGGAGAAGACGTCGAACAGGTAGAACCGGTCCAGCGTCCGGCCCAGCGACCCGTGGGTGCGCAGGTACGTGTTGACTTCTTCGATCTTGTTGTTGCGCTGCGGCAGCAGCGAGCCGGGGATCGCGGCGACGGCGAGCAGGAACAGCAGCACCAGGGCGGTGCGCATGCTGGTGAGCTGGCGCCAGGCCCGGCGGGCGAGCGCCACCAGCCAGGGGCCGAGGCCGTGCCCGCGTGGCAGCGGGGTACCCGGGTCGACGCGGTCGGCCGCCGGGGTCTCCACGGTTGACATCTAGACGCTCACCTCCCCCACTCCGACGGTGGAGCGCAGCCATGTGACGAAATCCAGCCAGCCGCCCGTGATCAGGGCGAGACCGACGACGATCAGCAGTACGCCCCCGAACCGGGTGATCCACCTGCTGTTGCGACGGATCGCCCGGAACACGCCCAGCAGCCGCCGGAATCCGAGGCCGAAGGCGACGAACGGCAGGCCGAGGCCGAGGCAGTACGCGAAGGCAAGGATAACCGCGCGGCCGGTGGAGCCACCCACGGCGGACATGCCGAGCACCACGCCGAGCGTCGGGCCGAGGCACGGGCTCCACGACAGCGCGAACACCGCCCCGAACACCGGGGCGCCGAGCAGGCCGGCGGCCGGCAGCCGGTGGACCCGCCACTCCCGCTGCAACCCCGGCAGCAGGCCGGCGAACGCCGCGCCCAGCACCAGGATGAGCACGCCGACGACGACCTCGACGGTCCGCTGGTGGCGCAGCAGCGCCTTGCCCGCGCTGGCCAGCAGGACGTTGGCCAGCACGAAGACGCTGGCGAACCCGGCCACGAACAGCAGCGTCCCGGCGAGGATCCGGCCGCGCCGGGCCCCGGCCTCCGACGCGCTGTCAAGATCGGCTCCGGCCAGGCCGGTGACGTAGGACAGGTAGCCGGGTACGAGCGGCAGCACGCACGGCGACAGGAAGCTCACCAGGCCGGCGATCGCCGCCACCCCGATCGCCAGCAGCAGCGGCCCGGTCTCGGCGATACCCGCGAAGGTGTTGCCCATCAGTTCGGCTCCGCCGCCACCTGGCCGACCGCCGGTTGCAGGTCCTCCCGCGTCAACGGCTTGGTGTACAGGGCCGCGATCCGGCCCTTCCGGTCGATGATCAGCGTGCTCGGGGTGGCGGTCGGGGGCACCTTGTCGAACGTCAACGCCGTCCGGCCCGCCGGGTCGAACAGGCTGGGGTAGGTGATGCCGTACCGCTTGACGAAGGCCTGCGCCTTGTCCCGGTCGTCGCGGATGTCGATCCCGACGAACGACACCCCCTGCGCCCTGGTCGCCTCGGCGACGGCCGCCAGCTCGGGGGCCTCCGCCCGGCAGGGTGAGCACCAGGCGGCCCAGAAGTTGAGCACGATCACCTCGCCCCGGTGCCGGGCGAGGTCGTAGCTGCCGCCCTCGAGCAGTTCCCCGGTGACCTCGGGCGCCGGCCGGCGCTGGTCGACGGCGAAGAGTTCGCTCGTGCCGGTGTCCGGGGCGCCGGTGCCGCCCGACGCGGTACGGGAGGTGCAGCCGGCCAAGGCGACGAGCGTGGCCAGCAGGCAGGCGAGGAGCGTACGGCGGCGGCGCATCACGCCCCCTTGGCCGTCCGTGCATCCGGCGACAGCGCGATCAGGTGCGCGGCCGGCTCGGAGTAGCCGATGCCGACGATGCGGGTGTCCTCGAAGTGGAAGCTGGTGAGGCTGGCCAGGGCGCACTGGCGCCGGCGCGGGTCGTGCCAGAGCCGCTTGCGCTCCACGTACCGGCGCAGGGTCCAGATCGGCAACTGGTGCGACACGCAGACCGCCTCATGCCCCTCGGCCGCCTCGCGGGCGGCGAGCAGGGCCGCGTACATCCGCTGCGCGATCAGCGTGTACGGCTCGCCCCAGGACGGGGTGAACGGATCGCGCATCAGGTACCAGTACCGGGGCTGGCGCAGCGCGCCGTCGCCGACGGCCACCCGCTTGCCCTCGAACAGGTTGGCGCTCTCGATCAACCGCTCGTCGACCTCGATCGGCAGCTTGAACTGGGCCGCGAACGGCTCGGCGGTCTGCTGGGCACGCTCGAGCGGGCTGGCGACGACGTGGGTGACGTCGTGCTCGGCCAGCGACTCGGCCGCCGCCTTCGCCATCTGTACGCCCAGCTCCGACAGCCGGAAGCCGGGGAGCCTGCCGTAGAGGATCTTGTCGGGGTTGTACACCTCACCGTGCCGCAGCACGTGCACCACGGTCTTGCTCATGCCGCCGCCTCGCTGCGCTCGCCGGCACCATGAGACTCCAACGCCCTGAGCCCCCTGATTCGCTCGCTCCGCTCGCTCATGCCGCCGCCTCGCTGCGCTCGCCGGCACCATGAGACTCCAACGCCCTGAGCCCCCTGATTCGCTCGCTCCGCTCGCTCATGCCGCCGCCTCGGCCGCGGCCCGGGCGGCGTACGGCAGCGCCGCCTCGACCACCTCCAGGGCAGCGTCGTCGATCGCCGTGGAGACGAACCAGGCCTCGTAGGCGCTCGGCGGCAGGTACACCCCGCGGGAGAGCATCTCGTGGAAGAAGGCCCGGAACGCAGCCACGTTCTGCGTCTGCGCGCCCGCGTAGTCGACGACCTCGCGGTCGGTGAAGAAGATCGAGAACATGTTCCCCGCGGACGAGCGGACGTGCGGTACCCCGGCAGCGGCCAGCGCGTCGGAGGCGAGCTTGCCGATCACCGACGCCGTGGCGTCGAGCCGGTCGTAGGCCTCGTCGGTGCAGTTGCGCAGCGTGGCGAGGCCGGCCGCGCAGGCGAGCGGGTTACCCGACAGCGTACCGGCCTGGTAGACCGGCCCGGCCGGAGCGAGCTTCGCCATGATCTCGGCGCGACCGCCGAACGCCGCCGCCGGCAGGCCACCCCCCATGACCTTGCCGAAGGTGTACAGGTCGGCGTCAACCGGGTCACGCCCGGACCAGCCGGCGCGCGACACCCGGAAACCGGTCATCACCTCGTCGACGATGAGCAGCGCCCCGTTGCGGTGGGCGATCTCGGCCAGATGGGCGTTGAACCCGTCCCGGGGCGCGACCACGCCCATGTTGCCCGCCGCGGCCTCGGTGATGACCGCCGCGATCTGCCCCGGCATGGACTGGAACGCCTGCTCGACCGCGGCGATGTCGTTGTACGGCAGCACGACGGTGTCGGCGGCCGCGGCGCCGGTCACGCCGGGGGTGTCCGGCAGGCCGAGCGTCGCCACCCCGGAGCCGGCGGACGCCAGCAACGCGTCGACGTGCCCGTGGTAGCAACCGGCAAACTTGATCACCTTGGTCCGCCCGGTGTACCCGCGGGCCAGCCGGATGGCGCTCATCGTCGCCTCGGTGCCCGAGTTGACCAGCCGTACGCTCTCCACCGCGGTGCGTCCGACGATCTCCTCGGCGAGTTCGACCTCACCGGGGGTCGGGGTGCCGAAGCTCGTTCCGGCGGCCGCGGCGGCGGTCACCGCCTCGACCACCGCGGGGTGGGCGTGCCCCAGGATCAGCGGACCCCAGGAACAGACCAGGTCGACGTAGCGACGGCCGTCGGCGTCGAAGAGCCAGCAGCCCTCGCCGCGGACCATGAACCGCGGCGTGCCGCCGACGGCGCGGAACGCGCGCACGGGAGAGTTGACCCCGCCCGGCACGATGGCGCGGGCGCGGTCGAAGAGAGCCTGGGAGGCCGGCGCGTCGGCCGGGTATGTCTCGGTCACGGCTCCATCATTGTGGCAGCCGAGAAGGCCCTGCCCACCGCCGCCCCCTCGACGGTGGGCCGCGGCTCACGGCGTGGCCTGCAGGCCCGACACGCCGGAGTGCGGGGCCGCAGCCCGGTACTCCGGCGGCGGAGACGTGACTTGATGCCGGGCCGGTGCGACCAGGTTAGGCTGGCGGGGTGGAACGTCCGGATCTATCCATCTCAGTCCAGCAGAGCCCGCACGAGGCGCTCGTGGCGCTGGCCGGGGAGATCGACATGTCCACGGTCGGGCGGTTGTCGGCGGCCGTCGGCGACCTCCTCAACCCGGCGCCCCCGCGCGTGGTCCTCGACCTCGCCGGCGTCACGTTCTGCGACTCGCAGGGCCTCGGCACGCTCGTCGTGCTCAGCCGCCGGGCGGCCCTCGCGCACAGCGTGCTCGTACTGGTCAACGTGGGTGACTTCCTGCTGCGTGTGCTGGACATCACCGGCCTGCGCAACGCCCTGATGATCCAGGAGACCACCCCCTGACCCCGGTCCGGGTGACGACCCCGGAGAGCCGGCGGGGTCAGACCATGCGACGCCGGGCCCGGGCGAGCACGTCCACCGCCTTCTCCAGCTGATCGCGCGCGGTCTCGCCGTCCGCCACGGCCGCCGTCGTGAGCAGCGCCGACGCCTCGTCGATCGCGACCGCGGCGGACCGCAGCGCGGCCTCGCGGGTCCGGGTCACCTCGGCCTGCGCGTGCAACTGCTGCGTCTTCGTCCACAGCTCCACGAAGACCGACACCTTCGCCCGCAGCACCCACGGGTCGAACGGCTTGGACAGGTAGTCCACCGCGCCCACCGCGTACCCCCGCAGCGCGAGCTGCGAGTCCCGGTCGGCGGCCGTGAGGAAGATGATGGGCACGTGCCGGGTACGCTCACGCCGCTTGATGTGGCGGGCCGTCTCGAAGCCGTCCATGTCCGGCATCTGGGCATCGAGCAGGATCAACGCGAAGTCGTCGACGAGCAGGTGCTTGAGCGCCTCCTCTCCGCTGTGCGCGCTGACCGCCTGAACCGGCAGCCCCTGCAGGATCGCCTCCAGTGCCAGCAGGTTGTCACGCCGGTCGTCGACCATCAGCACCTTGGCCGTCGGGTGCTCGGTGGGGGTGGGCACCGGACCTTCCTTTCGTCGTCGAACTGGGCGCGGGGGTCGGATGCCGGCGACGACCGGTGACCGTGGCACCCCGCCGCCGGCCCCGGTACGCGTCACCCGTGGCCGGCCGGAGTCGGAACAGACCGAACGGCTAGACCGTCCGCCCCTCGCCGTTGACCCACGCCGCCATGACGTCCAACAGCTCGTCGAGGTCGACCGGCTTGGTGATGTAGTCGCTGGCACCGGCGGCGAGGCTGGACTCCCGGTCGCCCGGCATCGCCTTCGCGGTCAGGAAGACCACCGGCAGATCGACGAAGTGCGGGTTGCGCCGGATCAGCCGGGTCGTCTCGTTGCCGTCCATGTTCGGCATCATGGCATCCATCAGCACGATGTCGACGTGCCCGTGCTCACCGAGGATGCGGATGCCGTCCGCGCCGTTGTCGGCGTAGAGCACCGTCATCCCGTGCAGTTCCAGCGCACTGGTCAAGGCGAACACGTTGCGTACGTCATCGTCGATGATCAGCACGGTGGTGCCGTCGAGCTGCCGGGCAGCCTGGCTGGCCCGCCGCTCCGGCGCGACCATCGGACGGATCATCGGCGGGCTGGGCCGCGCCGCCGCGGTCGGGTCCGCGGTGTCGCCCGCCGGCGCGACCGCCGTCGGCACGACGGCCGCCAGCAGGACGTTGGCCGGCGTCGACTCGACGGGCAGCGTGTCCGGCAGGTACAGGGTGAACGTCGAACCGGCGCCCATCCGTGAGGAGACCTCGATCTTGCCGCCGAGCAGGCGCGCCAGTTCACGGCTGATCGACAGGCCCAGGCCGGTACCGCCGTACTTGCGGCTGGTCGTGCCGTCGGCCTGCTGGAACGCCTCGAAGATCAGGCCGAGCTTGTCGTCGGAGATCCCGATGCCGGTGTCGTCGACCGTGAACGAGATGACCCGGTTCGCCCCGTCGAGACTCGGTACGCCGTACGTCCGGCTCGGGTCGGCGGCTCCGATGCGGAGGGTGACCGAGCCGCTGTCGGTGAACTTGACCGCGTTGGAGACCAGGTTGCGCAGGATCTGCTGGAGCCGCTGGGCGTCCGTGGTCAGCATCGGGGGCAGCCCGGCGTCGGTGCTGACGACGAACTCCAGCCCCTTCTCCTCTGCCTGCGGAGCGAAGGCCTGCTCGACGTACGACCGGACCTCGCTGAACAGCACGTCGCCCGGCTCCACGTCCATCCGACCGGCTTCGATCTTGGACAGGTCGAGGATGTCGTCGATCAGCGCGAGCAGGTCCGTACCGGCGCCGTGGATCGTCCTGGCGAACTCGGTCTGCTTGGGGGTCAGGTTCTCGTCGGGGTTGTCGGCGAGCAGCCGCGACAGCAGCAGCATCGAGTTGAGCGGGGTACGCAGCTCGTGGCTCATGTTGGCCAGGAACTCCGACTTGTACTGCGAGGCCTGGGCCAGCTGCTGCGCCTTCTCCTCCAGGCCGAGCCGGGCCATCTCGATCTCCCGGTTCTGGGTCTCGATGTTGCCCTTCTGCTCCGACAGCAGCGCCGCCTTCTCCTCCAGCTCGGCGTTGGTGCGCTGCAGCTCGGCCGACTGGTCCTGGAGTTCGAGCGCCAGCCGCTGGGACTGTTCCAGCAGCTCCTCGGTACGCCGGTTGGCCAGGATGGTCTTGAGCGCGACGCCGATGGTGACCACGAGCCGGTCGAGGAACTCCAGCTGCAGTTCTGAGAAGTGCGACACCGTGGCGAACTCGATGACGCCGAGCGGGTCGCCCTCGTAGAGCACCGGCAGCACGACCAGGTCCGACGGCGGCGTGCTGGCGATGCCCGAGCGCACCGTGATGCCCTGGGCGTTCGCCGTGGTCACCCGGACCGTCCGGCGCGCCAGCGCCGCCTCACCCACCAGGCCCTCGCCGGGCGCGAAGCTGATGTCGAAGTCCGGGGCGTACCCGTAGGAGGCGGTCAGCCGCAGTGGCGCGTCCGGCGCCTCCGAGGCGGTGAGGAAGAACGCGCCGATCTGGGCGTCGACCAGCGGCGTCACCTCGGCCATGATCATGCGGCAGACCTCGTCGAGGTCGCGCTGCCCCTGGAGCAGGCCGCCGATGCGGGCCACGTTGGAGTCCAGCCAGCCCTGCTCGGCGTTCTTCTTGGTGGTCTCGCGGAGCGTGACGATCATCTGGTTGATGTTGTCCTTGAGCTCCTCGACCTCGCCCTCGGCGTTGACCGTGATCCGCTGGCTGAGGTCGCCCCGGGTCACCGCCGTGGAGACCTGCGCGATCGCGCGCAGCTGCGTGGTGAGCGTGCCGGCGAGCTGGTTGACGTTCTCGGTCAGGTCCCGCCAGGTACCCGACACGCCCCGCACCTGCGCCTGACCACCCAGCTTGCCCTCGGTACCCACCTCACGGGCCACCCGGGTGACCTCGTCGGCGAACGACGACAGCTGCTCCACCATCGTGTTGACGGTGTTCTTGAGCTCCAGGATCTCGCCCTGCGCGTCGACGGTGATCTTCTGGGTCAGGTCACCCTTCGCCACCGCCGTGGTGACCTGGGCGATGTTACGCACCTGGCTGGTCAGGTTGCCGGCGAGCTGGTTGACGTTCTCGGTCAGGTCCCGCCAGG
>NZ_JBLYUB010000012.1:0-205258 GCF_049999945.1 Planosporangium spinosum
CTGGCTTTACAAGCACCCTGTTGAGTTCTCAAAGAACAACCACACACCAGACCCGCACCGCCATCGGCGACCCGCATCCGGGGCAACTCCTCCACTCTACCCGGCCCGGTTCGTGCCGTCAACAACCCGTTTGTCGGGATTGACGCCACCCCCAGACCGCGCAACAACCGGACCGACCTTCATCGGCCCCGCGTCACGGAGGGAGAATACGACAGGCCGTCCGCAGCGAAGCCCTTCGGCCCCGCACCTCGTCCGGTTCCCTGCCGGCCGTTCACTTTACCCGACACCGGCGCCCGCGCCAAACCGAGTCCATCGATTCGGTGAAACCGCCGCCGCCATCGGGCAACCGGTCGAGGCCGGCGCACCGCGCCACCCGCCCGGACCCGCATCACCACCAGAGATGATCTCCAGCGGCCCCGCGGGCAGAGAGAAAACTACGCCCAGCCGGGCCGAATTCTCAAATCCGGGCGCCGTGTCGCCCGCCACACCGCCGCGGTAGTGGCCGTTGAACCACTCGACGGGCGCTGCGCGGTCGACGCTCGGTGGGCGCATCCTTCGTACAACACCCACCGGCAAACGTTCATCTCCGATCGGCGACCGACCCCGCACCGACGACGTCGGTACCGGCCGGGCGACCGCGACCGGCACGCCCGGCCGGTACCACCCGGATTCCCGTCCGGCGCCACCACCGGCCGGGTCACGGTGCGCCGTCGCGGAGGAAGGCGAGGACCGCGAGTACCCGACGGTTGTCGTCCGGGGTCTGTGCGAGCCCGAGCTTGCCGAAGATCGCGGCGATGTGCTTGGTCACCGACTGCTCACTGAGGTACAGCTCCCGGGCGATGGCCGCGTTGGTCCGGCCCTCCGCCATCAGGGCGAGCACCTGCCGCTCCCGACCGGTGAGAGCGGTGACCGGTGGGCGCTGCCGATGCCGGGACAGCAACCGGCCGATGACGGTCGGATCGATGACGGTACCGCCGGCCGCTACGTCCCGTACCGCCGCGACGAAGTCCACCACGTCGGACACGCGGTCCTTGAGCAGGTAGCCGACCCCGGTCGGGTCGGAGCCGAGCAGTTCGGCGGCGTAGGTCTGCTCGACGTACTGGCTGAGCACCACGACCGGCAGGCCCGGGCGGTCGCGGCGCAGCCGCAGCACCGCCCGCAGTCCGTCGTCGGTGTTGTCCGGCGGCATCCGTACGTCGGCGATGATCAGGTCGGGGCGCTCCGCACCCGCAGCCGCCAGGAGTCCCGGCGCGTCGCCGACCTGGACGACGACCTCGTACCCGGACCGCTGGAGGATGTGGGCCAACCCTTCGCGGAGCAGGACGAAGTCCTCTGCCACGATCACCCGCGTGGTGGGCACGGTACCTCCAGGCGCAACACGGTGGGGCCGCCGGGCGGGCTGGAGACCAGTAGGCGTGCGCCTACGGCGTCGGCCCGGTCGGCGAGCCCCTGCAGCCCGGTACCCCTGGCCGGGTCGGCACCGCCATGACCGTCGTCGCGGATCTCGACCGTGACACCGCGCCGGCCGGACCGGACCGCGACGGTCGCCTGCCGGGCGCCGCTGTGCTTGTCGATGTTGGTGAGCGCCTCGGCGACCACGTAGTACGCGGTCGTCTCGACGGACTGCGGCAACCGCCCGTCGAGCCTGATGTCGGTGGAGACCGCGACAGCCGACCGCGCGGCGAGGTCGGCGACGGCCGCCGGGAGTCCCCGGTCGGTGAGCAGCCAGGGGTGGATGCCGCGCACGACGTCGCGGAGCTCGTCGAGAGCGACCTTCGACTCCTGGTGGGCCACGGCGAGCAGCCGGTCGAGGTCCGCCCCCTCGCCCGACCGGAACGCCAGCCGGGCCAGCCCCAGGTTCACGCTGAGCGCGAGCAGCCGCTGTTGCAGGCCGTCGTGCAGGTCGCGTTCGATGCGTCGCCGTTCGCTGTCGAACCCCTGGACGATGCGGGCCCGGGAACTGGCCAGCTCGACCAGGCGCGATCCGTCCGGGGCGACCACCAGTGCCCTGGTCACCGCGGCACGCATCGCGGCAACGGCGGTGACCAGGTACGCCATGGCTACCGCGGTCACCACGCCGGCCAGCGGCAGGAGCCAGATGACCCCCGCGTCCCGCAGCCGTACCGCGTGGGGAACCGACGCTGCCGGCAGTGCCGCCACCAGCAGCGGGGCGGACAGCGGCAGCAGCGTGAGGCAGCCCGCGGCGACGACCGTGGCCAGGTCGACCACCCACAGCGCGACCGCGACCAGCACGGTGAAGGCGACCTCCTGCCAGGTGGCGGGCTCGCGGAGCCGGGCGGCCAGCCAACCGACCGGGCCGGGCCGCCGTAGGCGCCCGTGGGGGCTCGGGGCGGTACGGGGATCGACCAGGCGTAGCCGGCGCCGTTCGATCGCCGCGACCACGATCCCGACCGCCGCCGGTCCGACCGCGGTGGGCAGCAGCAGCGGAAGGGCGACCAGCGCCGCGACACCGACCGGCACGCCGGTCGCGAGGTAGGCCAGGGCCCGCCACGGCACGGCGGAGCCCGCCAGCCGCAGCGGCGCATCGCGTACCGCCGCCCAGGGTGTCGGGGCGGTCATGCGGTCACCGTAGCGGCTGGTCCGGTGTCGACCCAGTGGAGAAAACTCCACCGGTCGACCCGGTGGAGTTTTCTCCACCACCGGTGTGGAGACGACCGGGTTCCGGACGGGGCGTCGCCACCGGCACCGTGATCGGCATGAGCACCCGATGGAGCCGCCGCAGCAGGTACCTGCTGCTGGTGCTGCACTATGTGACGTCGGTGGGCTGGCTCGGGGTCGGGATCTGCCAGTTGACCCTGAACCTGATGGCCCTCACGACCGGCGAGCCGTTGCTGCGCCACCACGTCCACGAGATCGCGCACGTGCTCGACCGGTGGGTGTTCCCGCCGCTGGCGGTCGGGGCGGCGGTGACCGGCGTCCTGCTGTCCTGGCGCTCCCGCTGGGGCCTGCTGCGGTACTGGTGGATCGTGGTCAAGCTGGTACTGACGGTGGCGCTGATCGTCGCCCTTCCGGTCTGGCTGGGCGACAGGGTGAACGAGGCGATCACCGCGACCGCGCCGGCCGACCCGGGCGCGGACTATCCGGCGGTACGGGCCGAACTGCTCGCCGGTTCGGTCGGCGTCCTGACCACCCTGGTGTTGATCGTGATCGTCTCGGTCGTCAAGCCCTGGGGCCGCACGCCGCGCCCGGGCCCGATCCGCGCGTCACGGACCGGCATGAAGTGGCCACGGAACGCAGGGTCAGCCCGTCCCCTCGGCCCTTCGGATGACCGCCCCCTGTCGCCATCGACACAACCCCGGTGACACGCCCCCGCGACACGCCGACCGACGGCCCGCGGGCGACTACGGTCATGGGGTTCGGCGCCGCGCGGCACCGGTACGGTGGCACCCGGGGGGATCGCTTTGACAGACCAGTTCGTCCATCTGCACGTGCACTCCGAGTACTCGATGCTGGACGGGGCCGCCCGGCTCAAGGAGATGTTCGGGGAGGTCGAGCGGCTGGGGATGCCAGCCGTGGCGATCACCGATCACGGGAACATGCACGGGGCGAACGACTTCTACAAGCGGGCCGTGGCGGCCGGTGTCACCCCGGTGATCGGCGTCGAGGCGTACGTCGCGCCGGCCACCCGGTTCGACAAGAAGCGGATCTTCTGGGGCACCCCGGAGCAGAAGCGCGACGACGTGTCGGGTAACGGCGCGTTCACCCACATGACACTGTGGGCGCGGAACGCCGAGGGCCTGCACAACCTGTTCCGGCTGAACTCCCGGGCGTCGATCGAGGGCCACTACGTCAAGGGCCGGATGGACGCCGATCTGATCGCCGAGCACTCCGCGGGCATCATGGGCACGACGGGCTGCCCGTCGGGCGAGGTGCAGACCCGGCTGCGGCTCGGCCAGTTCGATGCGGCTGTCGCCGCCGCCGCCAAGTACCAGGACATCCTCGGCAAGGAGAACTACTTCCTGGAGCTGATGGAGCACGACCTGGAGATCGAACGGCGGGTCCGTGACGGCCTGCTGGAGATCGGGCGCAAGCTCGGCATCCCGCCGGTGGTCACCAACGACTCGCACTACACCGTCGCTTCACAGGCGGAGGCGCACGACGCGCTGCTGGCCGTGCAGACCGGAGCCAACCTGTCCGACCCCAACCGGTTCCGACTCGACGGCGGCGGCTACTACATCAAGTCCGCCGAAGAGATGTACGCCTTGAACTCCTCGGACGTGTGGCAGGAGGGGTGCCGCAACACCCTGCTGATCGCCGAGCGGGTGGATACCACGGGCATGTTCGAGTTCTACAACCTCATGCCCAAGTTCCCGGTCCCGGAGGGCGAGACCGAGGAGTCGTGGTTCCGTAAAGAGGTCTGGCGCGGCATGGAGCGCCGGTGGCCGGAGGGGTACGACGAGGAGCACCGCAAGCAGGCCGAGTATGAGCTCGACATCATCTGCCAGATGGGCTTCCCGGCCTACTTCCTGGTGGTGTCGGACTTCATCATGTGGGCCAAGAACAACGGGATCCCGGTCGGCCCGGGGCGTGGTTCGGCCGCCGGCAGCATCGCGGCGTACGCGCTGGGCATCACCGACCTGGACCCGCTCGCGCACGGCCTGATCTTCGAGCGGTTCCTCAACCCCGAACGGGTGTCGATGCCCGACGTCGACATCGACTTCGACGAACGTCGGCGCGGCGAGGTCATCAAGTACGTCACGGAGAGGTGGGGCTCGGACCGGGTCGCGCAGATCGCCACGTTCGGCACAATCAAGGCCAAGGCCGCCATCAAGGACGCGTGCCGGGTCCTGGGTTATCCGTACGCGCTCGGCGACAAGATCACCAAGGCCATGCCGCCCGCGGTGATGGGCAAGGACATCCCGCTGTCGGGCATCTTCGACAAGAACCATCCGCGGTACGGGGAGGCCACCGAGGTCCGGCAGCTGACCGAGAACGAGCCAGACGTCGCCCGGGTGATGGAGGTGGCCCGGGGTCTGGAGGGCCTGGTCCGCCAGCTCGGCGTGCACGCCGCCGGCGTCATCATGTCCGCCGAGCCGCTCATCGACCACGTGCCGCTGGTGCAGCGCGACGCGGACGGCTCGATCATCACGCAGTTCGACTACCCGACCTGCGAGTCGCTCGGCCTGCTGAAGATGGACTTCCTCGGCCTGCGGAACCTGACGATCATCGATGATGCGGTCAAGAACATCGAGGCGACCACCGGCCAGAAGATCGACCTGCTGAAGCTACCGCTGGACGACAAGCCCACGTACGAACTGCTCGGCCGCGGCGACACGCTGGGCGTGTTCCAGCTCGACGGTGGCGGCATGCGCCAGCTGCTGCGGCTGATGAAGCCGGACAACTTCGAAGACATCTCCGCGGCCCTGGCGCTGTACCGGCCGGGCCCGATGGGGGCGAACTCCCACACCAACTACGCGCTGCGCAAGAACGGCCAGCAGGAAGTCACTCCGATTCACCCGGAGCTCGAAGAGCCCCTGGCCGACATCCTCGACATCACCTACGGCCTGATCATCTACCAGGAGCAGGTGCAGCGCGCCGCGCAGAAGCTCGCCGGCTACAGCCTCGGCAAGGCCGACAACCTGCGCCGTGCGATGGGCAAGAAGAAGAAGGAGGTCCTGGAGAAGGAGTTCGTGCCCTTCCGCCAGGGCATGCGCGACAACGGGTACTCCGACGAGGCGATCCAGAAGCTGTGGGACATCCTGGTCCCGTTCGCCGACTACGCCTTCAACAAGGCGCACACCGCCTGCTACGGGATGATCTCGTACTGGACGGCGTACCTGAAGGCCAACTACCCGGCCGAGTACATGGCTGCCCTGCTGACCAGCGTCGGCGACAAGAAGGACACCATGGCGCTGTACCTCTCCGAGTGCCGCACCATGGGCATCAAGGTGCTGCCGCCGTGTGTGAACGAGTCGGCCGGGCCGTTCACCCCGGTCGGCGACACCATCCGCTTCGGGCTCGGCGCGGTCCGCAACGTCGGCGCCAACGTCGTCGCGTCGATCGTCGAGACCCGCAAGAAGAAGGGAAACTACACCTCGTTCGCGGACTTCCTGTCGAAATCGGAACTGGTGGTGTGCAACAAGCGTACGGTCGAGTCGCTGATCAAGGCCGGTGCGTTCGACGGCGTCGGGCACACCCGCCGGGACCTGCTCGCCCACCACGAAGCCGGCATCGACGCGATCGTGAGCGTGAAGCGGCAGGAGGCGGCCGGCCAGTTCGACCTGTTCGGCGACCTCATGGCCGACGACGACACGCCGTCGACCCCGGTCGGCCTCGACTTCGCCTTCAGTGGCCAGGAGTGGCCCAAGAAGGAGAAGCTCGCGTTCGAGCGGGACATGCTCGGCCTGTACGTGTCCGACCACCCGCTCGCCGGCACCGAGCGCATCCTCAAGGCCAACTCCGAGCAGCTCATCAGCGAGGTGCTCGCCGAGGAGACGCCCGACCGCAAGCCGGTCGTGCTCGCGGGCATGATCTCGGGCATCACTCGCAAGATCACCAAGCAGGGCGCGACCTGGGCCATCGTGAACCTCGAGGACCTGAGCGGCAGCGTCGAGGTGCTGTTCTTCCCGAAGTCCTACGAGCTGCTGCGCGATCACCTGATCGAGGACACGGTGGTGAAGGTGTCCGGGCACGTCAGCAAGCGCGACGGCGCGACCAGCGTCTTCGGGCAGGACATGGCGCTGCTCGACGTGCCCAACACGGTCGCCGGCCAGGAACCGCCGATCACGCTGGTCACGGCGCTGGAGAAGGTCACGCCGGAGCTGGCCAGCGAGCTGCGGCAGATGCTGACCGCGCACCCCGGTGAGGTACCGGTACAGCTGCGGCTGCGCCGGCGCGACGGCGGCACGCTGCTGCTGGCCCTGGGCCCGGACTTCAAGGTCAACAACGACATCGCGTTCCGCTCCGAGGTCAAGATGCTCCTCGGCGCCGGCGGTATCGAGTGAGCCCGGCGCTGCTGGCCCACGTCGCCGTCCACACCGGATCGACGCCGGTACGACCGACCACCGGTGTCGCCGTTCCCGGCCCCGGGTAGGCTGCGCGGCAGGCGGAAAGGCGGTTGACGATGGGGGTGGACGGGGATCTCGACCCGTTCGTGGCGGCGCTGGACTACCCGATGGTCATCGTGACCGCGGTGCACCGCGACACCGGCACGCGCGCCGGCTGCCTGGTCGGCTTCACCACCCAGTGCGGCCTCGGCCCGGACCGGTACCTGGTGTGCCTGTCACAGAACAACTTCACCTACCGGGTGGCGCTGCACGCCGACGTCCTGGCCGTGCACAGTCCGGACGCGGGCCGGCGGGACCTGGCGGTGCTGTTCGGCACCGAGACGGGCGACGAGGTGGACAAGTTCGCCCGCTGCGACTGGCGGCCCGGCCCGTCCGGGGTACCGCTGCTGGACGACTGTCCGCGCCGGTTCATCGGTACCGTCCTGGACCGGGTCCCGCTGGGCAACCACACCGGTTTCCTGCTACGGCCCGACGGTCCCGCGGGCGGCGCCGACGGCCGGCCGCTGATGTTCTCGGACGTCCACGACCTGCAGGCCGGTCACCCCGCCTGACACGCCGGACCGTTCGGTACCGCGGTCGCCTCCGGCGGCCACACCGACCCCGACGGGCTTCATCCGCCGGGCCGGCGAGGCGATGTACGCGGTGCAGCGGCGGCGCCGGCGGGGCGGGGTCAGCGTGAGTGCGGCGGTACGGTGATCGAGCGCTTCAGGATCTTGCCGGTGGCGCCCTTCGGCAGGGCGTCGACGATCCAGACCTGGCGCGGGTACTTGTAGGCCGCGATCTGGTTCTTGACGTGGTCGCGCAGCTCCTCCGGCGTGGCCGTGGCGCCCGGTCGCAGTGACACCACGGCGACCACCTCCTCGCCCAGGGTGCGGTGCGGCATGCCCAGCACGGCCGCCTCGGCCACGGCCGGGTGCTCGTACAGGACCTCCTCGACCTCGCGCGGGTACACGTTGTACCCACCGCGGATCACCATGTCCTTGGTGCGGTCGACGATGGTGTAGTAACCGTCGGCGTCCCGGCGGCCCAGGTCGCCGGTGCGCAACCAACCGTCCACGATGGTCTCGGCGGTGGCGTCGGGGCGGCGCCAGTACCCCTTCATGACGTTGTGCCCGCGGATGAGGATCTCGCCGACCTCGCCGTCGGGCGCGTCGGTGCCGTCGGCGCCGACGACCCGCATCTCCACCCCCTGGATCGGGGTGCCGATCGAGCCGGGCTTGCGCGGCCGGTCGGGGTGGTTGAAGCAGGCCACCGGGGAGGTCTCCGACAGCCCGTACCCCTCCAGGATCGGCGTGCCGAACCGCCGCTCGAACCGGTGCAGCAGTTCGACCGGCAGTGCCGCGCCGCCGGAGACGCAGATCCGCAGGGCGGACAGGTCGTGGTCGGCGGCGCCGGCGGCGCCCAGCAGCGCGCCGTACATGGTGGGTACGCCGGCGAAGGCCGTCACCTTGTGGTTGACGAAGATGTCGAGCGCCTGTACGGGGTCGAAGCGCGGCAGCAGGGTCAGGCACGCGCCGACCCGGACGGCGCAGTTGAGCGCGACGGTCTGGCCGAACGAGTGGAACAGTGGCAGCGCGCCGAACAGGACGTCGTTCTCGGTCAGGCGCAGCAGCGTCGCGCCGCTGACCTCGGCGTTGAGTCGCAGGTTGTCGTGGGTCAGCTCGGCGCCCTTGGGCTGCCCGGTGGTGCCCGAGGTGTACAGCACGACGGCGGTGTCGTCACCGGACCGGTCGACGACGCCGGGCGTCGGCTCGTGGGCGGCCAGCAGCTCGGCGAAGCCCGCCGGCTCGACCAGCACGCTGACCCGGTCGGCCGGGCGCGCCGCCGCCTCCGGATCGGCCCCGGCGTGCCACGCCAGCAGCCCGGCGGCTTCCGAGTCGTCCAGGTAGTAGTCGACCTCACGCCCCTTCAGCAGCGGATTCATCGGTACGACCACCGCACCGGCGCGCAGGATGCCGTAGTAGATGACCGCGAACTCGCAGACGTTCGGCAGCATCAGGCCGACCCGGTCACCCGGCTCCACCCCGCGGGTACGCAGGTAGGTCGCGAGCCGGGCGGAGGCGTCGTCGAGGTCGGCGTACGTCATGACGCGGTCGCCGAGCCGCAGGGCGGGCCGGTCCGGGAACCGCTCAGCGGTCCGCACCAGGTTCTCAGCCAGGTTGGCCATGGTTCCTCCTCGCCGGCTGGCGGGCGCCCACCCACCCAATCGATCGTTCAGTCACACCGCGTGGCCGAACGTTAGGTGAGCGGCTGTTCGGTTGTCAAACAAATCATTTTCCGGACAGGTCGGTCTCCCCGCCCCTCATGCCGGCATCAACCGCTCGGTCTCGGCGTAGTACGTCTCGGCCGCGCGTGACGCGGCCACCCCGTCCCCGGCACAGACCGCCTCGACCAACCGGGCCAGCCGGTCGGCGACCGCGACCGGGTCGGCGAACGGCGCCGCGAACAGGTGCGGCACCTCCTCGTAGGCCCGCAGCAACGAGTTCACCAGCAGGGCGTACACCCGGTTCGCGCACGCCGCGGCGAGAATGCGGTGCGCCGCCCACTCGGCGCGCCGGGCGGCCTCCGCCGAGCCGGCGGCCCGCACCTCGGCGACCAGGGCACGCAGCCGCGCCCGCTGCTCGCCGGTGGCGTGCCGGGCCGCGCGCGCGGCGACCAGGGCGCCGATCTCCCGGCGGGCCTGGAGCACCTCGGCTAGCCAACCCGCGTCGCCCCGGTGGCGCAGGCCCGCCGCGACCAGGTACGGCAGCAGGCCCGCTCCCCCGTCCCGCCGGAAGTCACGGACCCGGGTACCGATGCCGTGCCGTGTCTCCAGCAGCCCGGCCTCGACGAGCCGGACCAGCGCGTGCTTCAGCGAGGTACGGGTGACGCCGTACCCGGCCGCCAGGTCACGTTCGGGCGGTAGGTACGAGCCGGGCGGGTAGCGCTCGGCCAGCACGTCGGCGCGCAGCCGCGCGACGAGGGCGTCGACCACGCCCTGCCGGGCGATCGGAGTCCGGGTGGGTGGCGGATCCACCGCTCCACGGTGGGGCTATGCATAGATTAATATCAATGCTGTTGCGGCGACGAAAATTCGCGCAGTGCGATGAGTCGGGCGGAACGCGGTCAGAACTCCTCGCCGACCAGCACCGCCTCCGCCGGCACCGTGTGCGGGTCCGGTTGGCCGGCCCGCCGCGCGACCAGCAGCACAGCGGCGACCACGCAGCAGACCGCGGCCACGACGAACGGCGCGTGCGCGGAGCCGAACCAGCCGGCGACGTGCCCGACCAGCGTGGCGGCCACGGCACCGCCCAGCCAGCGGCAGAAGTTGTAGCCGGCGCTCGCGACCGGCCGCGGAACCGGGCTGACGCTCATCGCGGTACCGGTGAACAGGGTGTTGAGCAGTCCGGAGACCAGGCCACTGAGCACCACGACGACCACCACGACCGGCTTGCTCCCCACCGCGAGCAGCAGCATCAGCACCGCGTACCCGGTCACCGCGAGCACCGTCGCGGACACCTCGCCGACCCACGCGGCCAGCCGCGGGGCGAGCGCCACGCCGGCCACGGCCACGCACAGCCCCCAGCCGAAGAAGACCAGCCCGACCTGCACGGCACTGAACTGGAGGACGAACGGCGTCCACGCGAGCACGGTGAAGAACGCCGCGGTGTAGAGCGCCGATCCGATCGCGGTACGGAGCAGGCCGCCGTGGCGCAGCGCGCGCAGCGGGTCGAGCAGCCCGACCCGCGGTCGGCCGGCCGGGGTGTCGGGGGCCAGGAAGGCCGCGCACAGGACCAGTGCGACGGCCATCAGCACGGCGGTACCGACGAACGGCGCCCGCCAGGAGACGGCCCCGAGCAGGGCGCCAAGCAGCGGGCCGACCGACAGCCCGAGCCCGAGCGCCGCCTCGTAGAGCAGGATCGCGCCCTGCTGGCCGCCGGTCGCCGCGCCGACGATCACCGACAGCGCGGTCGCGATGAAGAACGCGTTGCCCAGGCCCCACAGCCCGCGCAGCCCGATCAGCAGGCCGATCGAGTTCGCCGTCGCGCATGCCGCGGTGGCGATGACGATCAGCACCAGCCCGGTGAGCACGGTCCGCTTGGCGCCGAACCGGGCGCTGCACGCCCCGGTCAGCAGCATGGCGACCACCTGGACGCCCAGGTACGAGGCGAACAGCAGGGTCACCTGCGACGGGCTCGCCGAGAGCCCTTCGGCGATCGACAGCAGAATCGGGTCGACCAGTCCGATCCCCATGAACGCGATGACCGCCGCGAAGGCAGTGATCCAGACCTGTCTCGGCTGGCCCTGCACCGCCGCCATCAGGCCGGGGTGGTGGTCGTGCGAAGCCATGTGCTTCCTTCCCTGTCGAGCATGCGGATTCGGCGGGCACCGAAGTAACTTAGCAATACTAACTAGTTTGCCGCTTGATCCCGCAGTAACTCGCCTCACACCGGCACGTACCACCGGGCTCGGCGGGGGCCACCGGGCGCCGCGTTTCACCCCATCGACCACGGGTAATCGGCCGCGAGAGGCAAATACCTCGACAGCCATCTCGCCGCGAGACCGGGTGCGCCACGAGAACGAGCGCGCCGGCGACAGCGACGGCACCGGCACGACGACCACGACGCGAAAGGAAGTACCCCGTGAAAGCAGTGGTCTGGCATGGAAAGCGGGACGTCCGGGTCGACACGGTCCCGGACCCGACCATCCAGGAACCCAACGACGTCGTCATCCGCGTGACGTCGAGCGGCATCTGCGGCTCGGACCTGCACCTGTACGAGGTCCTCGGCCCGTTCATGTCCGAAGGCGACATCCTCGGACACGAGCCGATGGGCATCGTCGAGGAGGTCGGACCGGCGATCACCAACCTCCGCGTCGGCGACCGGGTCGTGGTCCCGTTCACCATCGCCTGCGGTCACTGCTGGATGTGCGACCAGGGCCTGATGACCCAGTGCGAGACCACCCAGGTACGCGAGCAGGGCAAGGGCGCCGCGCTGTTCGGGTACACCAAGCTGTACGGGCAGGTGCCCGGCGGCCAGGCCGAGTACCTGCGGGTGCCGCAGGCGCAGTTCGGCCCGATCACAGTACCCGACGGGCCGCCCGACGACCGCTTCGTCTACCTGTCCGACGTGCTGCCGACCGCCTGGCAGGCCGTCGAGTACGCCGCCGTCCCGCCGGGCGGCTCGCTGGTGGTCCTCGGCCTCGGCCCGATCGGCGACATGGCCACCCGGGTCGCCCTGCACCGCGGCGCCGGCCGGGTGATCGGCGTCGACCTGGTACCCGAGCGGCTGGAACGGGCCCGCCGCAACGGGGTCGAGACGATCGACCTGACCCAGCACGACGACGTGGCCGAGACGATCCGCGACCTGACCGGCGGGCGCGGCGCCGACTCGGTCATCGACGCCGTCGGCATGGAGGCGCACGGCTCACCGGTCGGCAAGCTCGCCCAGACCATGGCGGGCCTGCTGCCCGACGCCGCCGCCGAGAAGCTGATCGACAAGGCCGGCGTGGACCGGCTCTCCGCCCTGCACCTGGCCATCGACGCCGTCCGGCGCGGCGGCACGGTCTCGCTGTCCGGCGTGTACGGGGGAACCGCCGACCCGCTGCCGATGATGGTGCTGTTCGACAAGCAGATCCAGTTGCGGATGGGCCAGGCGAACGTGCGCCGGTGGGTCGACGACATCATGCCGCTGCTGACCGACGACACCGACCCGCTCGGCGTGGAGACCTTCGCGACGCACCGGGTACCGATCGACGAGGCGCCCCGGGCGTACCAGAACTTCCAGGAGAAGAAGGACGGCACGGTGAAGGTCCTGATCCAGCCGTAACCTACCGCGACCTGATCGTGCCCCGTACCGACCGGTACGGGGCACGCTCACATCCGGGCCGTGATCTCCGCGTTCAGGCGTCGTGGGGTCCGCGCGTCGCCGTCCCGGCCACCACACCCGCCCGACGGGTCCACCGCGCCGCCACGCGCGGCCGCCGGATCGGCCCGGCCGGTAGTGGATTGGCCACGCCGGCAACGATCTCGGGCGGCCGTCTCCGGCACCACCCGCCACTCATTGACTGCCCTAGATCAGTTGCCTACCGTACACCGATCAGTGACCAACAGTCACGGATGCGACGTCCGTACCCCCACGCCCCACCGGGCAACAGGAGGAGACATGGCGTATGCACGAAAGACTCCCGGAATCGTCGGCGAGATGGCCGCGGAGTTCGCCGGCACGGCGACCCTCATCCTCTTCGGAGTGGGTGTCGTGGCACAGGTGGTCGCCGGCGGCATCGGTAACCACGACAGCATCGCGTGGGCCTGGGGCCTGGGCGTGACGCTCGGCATCTACGTCGCCGCGCGGGCCACCGGCGCGCACCTCAACCCGGCCGTCACCGTCGCGCTCGCGGTGTTCGGCCGGGTCCCCTGGCGCAAGGTCCTGCCGTACTCGCTCGCCCAGACCGCCGGCGCCTTCGTCGCCGCGCTGCTCGTACGGTGGAACTACAGCGAAGTCCTGGCCTCGGCGGACCCCGGCCACACGATCAAGACGCAGGGGGTGTTCTCCACCCTGCCCGGGAACGGAACGCTGCCGGTCGGCCAGTGGGGCGCCCTACGCGACCAGATCATCGGTACCGCGATCCTGCTCTTCCTCGTCGTCGCCGTGACCGACCTACGTAACACCACCCCGGCGGCGAACCTCGCCCCGGTCGTGGTCGGGCTGATCGTGGTGGCGATCGGCATGGCGTGGGGTACCGACGCCGGTTACGCCATCAACCCGGCCCGCGACTTCGGCCCCCGGCTCGCCTCGTTCCTCACCGGTTACGCCACTGCCTTCACCGACCAGCACGGAGACGTGTACTTCTGGGTCCCCATCGTCGGCCCCCTGCTCGGCGGGGTCATCGGGGTCGCCCTCTACGAACTGCTCATCGGCCGGTTCCTGCCCCGCGAGGACACGGTCGTCGTACCGGGCCAGGCCGACTCCGCCGAGCCGGCGACGGCGAGCGCCTGACCGGACAGGCGAGCGCCCGACCGACACGCAAGCGCCCGACCGACACGCAAGCGTCCGACCGGACACTGGCCGGCACGCCGGACAGCCGAGCAGACACCGCCGCCGAGAGACATCTCGCGACCACACCGTCGAGAAGGGACGATCCGCATGGCCGACTTCGTTGGCGCGGTAGACCAGGGCACGACCAGCACCCGGTTCATGGTGTTCGACCACAGCGGCAACGAGGTCGGCCGCCACCAGCTCGAACACCAGCAGATCCTGCCCCAGGCCGGCTGGGTCGAGCACAACCCGGTCGAGATCTGGGAGCGGACGACCGCGGTCATCCGCACCGCGATGAACACCCTCAAGCTCGACGCGAGCGACCTGGCCGCGCTGGGCGTGACCAACCAGCGCGAGACCACGGTGGTCTGGGACCGGCGCACCGGCCGGCCGTACTACAACGCGATCGTCTGGCAGGACACCCGCACCGACCACATCGCGTCCGCCCTCGACCGGGACGGCCGCGGCGAGGTCATCCGGCGCCGGGCCGGCCTGCCGCCGGCGACGTACTTCTCCGGCGGGAAGCTCCAGTGGATCCTGGAGAACGTCGACGGGGTCCGCGAGGCCGCCGAGCGCGGCGACGCGATCTTCGGCAACACCGACACCTGGCTGCTGTGGAACCTGACCGGCGGCACCCGGGGCGGCGTACACGTCACCGACGTCACCAACGCCAGCCGGACCATGCTGATGGACCTGGAGACCCTCGACTGGGACGACGAACTGCTGTCGTTCTTCGGCATCCCGCGCGCCATGCTGCCGGAGATCCGGCCGTCGTCGGACCCCGACCGGTACGGCACCACCCTCGCGAACGGCCCCCTCGGCGGCGAGGTGGCGCTCACCGCCGACCTCGGCGACCAGCAGGCCGCCACGGTCGGCCAGGTCTGCTTCGCGCCCGGCGAAGCCAAGAACACCTACGGTACGGGCAACTTCATGCTGCTCAACACCGGGACCGACATCGTACGGTCGCGGCACGGCCTGCTCACCACGGTCGGCTACAAGTTCGGCGGCGAGGCCGCGGTGTACGCGCTCGAAGGTTCCATCGCCGTGACCGGGTCGGCCGTGCAGTGGCTGCGCGACCAGTTGGGCATCATCAGCGGCGCCGCGCAGAGCGAGGCACTGGCGCGCCAGGTCGAGGACAACGGCGGCGTGTACTTCGTCCCGGCGTTCTCCGGCCTGTTCGCGCCGTACTGGCGCTCCGACGCGCGAGGCGCGATCGTCGGCCTGTCCCGGTACAACACCAACGCGCACCTGGCCCGGGCGACCCTGGAGTCGATCTGCTACCAGACCCGCGATGTCGCCGAGGCGATGGCCGCCGACTCCGGCGTCGCCCTGGACGTGCTCAAGGTCGACGGCGGGGTCACCGCCAACCGGCTGTGCATGCAGTTGCAGGCCGACATTCTCGGGGTACCGGTGAGCCGGCCGGTGGTCGCCGAGACCACCGCGCTCGGCGCGGCGTACGCGGCCGGCCTCGCGGTCGGGTTCTGGAAGTCCACCGACGAGCTGCGGGACAACTGGAACGAGCACGAACGCTGGGAGCCGACCTGGTCGCCGGAGCGGCGCGAGGACGGGTACGCCAGGTGGAAGAGGGCGGTGCAGCGCACGCTGGACTGGGTCGACGTCGGCTGACCACCGCCACGCGGGTGGGCCGGTGCCGGCCCACCCGCGCGCGTCGGTAGGTACCGTCCGAAGAGGACCTCGACACCCCCGCGCGGTACCTGCGGCGGTTCAACCTCGAGTCGTGACCGGCATTCATCGTGAAGTGACGGTCGCGCGGCGCCGGTGACCGCCGCCTCACCCGATCGTGATGTGGGTTGGCGCACTTCAGTGGCGGATCGACCCCGGTACGTACCTACGCTCGGTCAATGCCCTGCGACTCCCACGACGACCAGCGCCACGGCACCGGGCGCGGCCGACGGCGGCGACCCCGCCGCGGCCGTCACACCGGCAAACCGACGATCGGGCCTCGTCCGGCCGGCATGGTGGCGGGCATCGTGCTCGCGACCGCCGGCCTCGCCTCGGCCGCCATCGCCGCCCCGACGACGACGTTCGGTACCGCCGCGGCCGCCGATCCGGCGCCCTCCGGTGGCGCGGAGCGCGCCGCCGACACCCGGGCGTCCCGGAACCTCAGCCGGCCGACCACCGCGGCCACCTCCTCACTGCCACCCGCCCCCGCCACACCCACGGCGGTCGTGCCCCCGCCCGAGCCGCCGGCCGCGCCGTCACCGACCAGACCCGCACCGGTTGCCGGGCTCGACCAGGCCGCGATGGACAACGCCGCCGCGGTGGTCGAGGCCGGGCGTCGGATGAACCTGCCGAAGCGGGCGTACCTGGTCGCGATCGTCACCACGCTCCAGGAGAGCCGGCTGCGCAACCTGGCCAACCCGCGGGTACCGGAGTCGCTGAGCCTGCCCAACGAGGGCACCGGGCACGACTACGACTCCGTCGGCCTGTTCCAGCAACGTCCGAGCCAGGGTTGGGGCAGCGTGCACGACCTGATGGACCCGGCGGCGTCCGCCCGCGCGTTCTACTCCCGGCTGGTCACCGTCCCCGGCTGGGAGCAGATGAACGCCGGGGACGCCGCCCAGGCGGTGCAACGGTCGGCGTTCCCGGACGCGTACCGCCAGCACCAGGCGCGGGCACAGCAGATCGTCGACGCCCTCGCGTAGCGCACCGGCACGCCGGTGGGATGGCCCGGTCCGCAGATCCGGCGGACCGGACTCGACTCGAGGTGTTCCGATCAAGCCGGAAGCCATCACCACAGCGATAAGATCCAGGGGAACCGGGCACCGTACGGCACTGTCGCAGATCGGGAAAGCGGGGCAGATGGAGACCGCCGGTCACGAGATAGGGCCGGCTCCGCTGGAGCTCGGCCGGTCCAGTGACGGCCCCGGCAGAGTCTGCCTGGCCGTCACCGGCGAGCTCGACATCAGCAATCTCGACCGGCTGCGGGATGCGTTCACCGCCATCCTGGCGCAACCGCAGACCGTCGCGCTGGTGGTGGACTTCGGACAACTGGAGTTCATCGACTCGTCCGGGGTGCAGGTCCTCATGCGGGCCCGGCAGGACGCCGACCGCCGCGGCACCGTGTTCCGGGTGGTCAACGCACACGGCAAGGTACTGCGCGTGCTGACGATCCTCGGTGTCCACGAGATCCTGTCGGCGACCGACGAGCGGTTGTGCTGACCACTCACGCCGGACGTGGCGGCACCGCCGTCAGCCGGGGCGGCCGGCCCGCGCCGGGATCGTGGGCGTTCCGGGCGTGCCAGTCCAGGATGCCGGCCACGTCGATGCCGTGCGGCGGGGCCGCCGCGTAGGGCCGCAGGCGATCGGTTCCCCGGCCGGTCAGCCGCACCGCGCCCGTCACATTGCCGCGCTGCGCGTGGGTGATGCCCACGCAGACCTGCGCCAGTCCCTGCCAGAGGTCGCGCTCGGCCGCCGGTGCGGCCTTCCACGCGGCTTCGAGCACCTCATGCGCGGCGAACGCCCGGCCGGCATCCAGCAGCCACTGCGCCAGGCCGAGCGCCTCCGCCGGTGGCAACGGCTCCTCCGGTACCGGCTCGACGCCGCCCGGATCGCCGTACGGCAACGGCCGCCCGGTCGCGTCGCGCGGTCGGGCCTGCCGGGGCCGGCCGACCGCATCCCTGTCCCGTCCACCACTCGTCATGAGGCCATCCTGGCAGCGGCACCCGGGAGCGGCGGCCCCGGCCGGCGCTCTGGCACCCGGGCGCGGCGGCCCCGGCCGGCGCCGGACAGGTACCGACGTGGCTACCGGTGGATCCGATGACAGGAAGGCCACACGGACAAAGCCACATAGTCGGCGCGGCCGCCGGGTACCACCGGCGCGACAGCGGCAACGCCCGACGGCGGAAACCGTTCGAGGGCGGCAACGGAAGGCGGCGTGCGGTGGCGGGGCGACACGATCGGGACCTGGCGGAGCTGGCGGCGGCCCACGGCGTCGCCACCTCGTACGAGGACTGGCGGCACCGCCGGGTCGACGTCGACCCGGACGTGGTCCGCACGGTCCTCGGACTGCTCGACGTGGAGGCCGACACTCCGGCCGCGGTACGCCGGGAGCTGGACCGGGTCCGGGCCCGCGACCGGGCCGACACCCTGCCGCCCACCGTGGTGGTACGCCCGGGGCGGACCTGGTCGCTGCCGGCCGGCGACGGGATCGCCACCGCCGAGGACGGCCCCACGTACAAGGTTCGCGACGGCGGTCCGGTCGACCTGCCGCTGGGCTGGTACCGGCTGAGCGCGGGCGACTCCGAGGCGACCCTGGTGGTCGCGCCGCGGCGGCTGCCCACCTCTCCCCCGGCCTGGGGCTGGATGCTCCAGTTGTACGCGCTGCACTCGGCCCGGTCGTGGGGCATGGGCGACCTCGCGGACCTGCGGGCGTTCACCGAATGGGCGGCCGGTACCGGTGACGCCGGGCTCATCCTGCTCAACCCGGTGCACGCCGTCGGCACGGTACCGAGCGTCCAGGCCTCGCCGTACTCACCGACCAGCCGCCGCTTCACCAACGCGCTCTACCTCGCCGTCGAGGACACCGACGCCTACCGGCGGGCGGCACCGGAGGTACGGGCACGCGTGGACGCGCTGCGACCGCGGGCGGGCGGCGAACGGATCGACTACGACCGGGTCTGGCACGCCAAGCGGGAAGCGTTCGCACTGCTGCTGCCGTATGCCGATGCGGCGGCCGGGCCGGGTCGCGCACCGTACGACGCCGGCCCCGCGCTGCGCGACTTCGCCACGTACTGTGCCCTCGCCGAGGTACACGGCCCCGACTGGCGGTCGTGGCCGGCCGAACTGCGCCGCCCGGACTCCCCCGCCGTCGCCGCCGCCCGGGCGGAGCTGGGCGACCGGGTGGCCTTCCACGCCTGGTTGCAGCGCGAGAGCGACCGGCAGCTCGGGCGCGCCCAGGACACCGCACGGCGCGCCGGGATGCCCGTCGGGCTGGTCCATGACCTCGCGGTCGGGGTGGACCCCGGTGGCGCCGACGGTTGGCTGTTGCAGGACGTGCTCGCCCGCGGGGTCACCGCCGGCGCTCCGCCGGACGGGTTCAACCAACAGGGGCAGGACTGGGGCCTGGCCGCCTGGCGGCCCGACCGGCTGGCCGCGACCGGCTACACCGCCTACCGGGACATGGTGCGGTCGGTACTGGCGCACGCCGGCGGTGTCCGGGTCGACCACGTCATGGGGCTGTGGCGACTGTGGTGGGTACCGCCGGGCGAGTCGCCCGACCGAGGTACCTACGTGAGCTACGACGACGAGGCGATGCTCGGCATCCTCGCGCTGGAGGCACACCGGGCTGGCGCCGTGGTGGTCGCCGAGGACCTCGGCACGGTCGAGCCCCGGGTGACGCGGGCGCTGCGCGACGCGCACATGCTCGGCTCGACGGTGCTGTGGTTCGCCCGTACCGACGAGCCGGACGCCGGCCGGGCCACCGCCGACGACGCCGGCCGGGCTGACGTCCCGCCGTTCCGGCCGCCGGCCGGCTGGCCGGCCGGCACGATGGCCAGCATCTCCACCCACGACCTGCCGACCGCGGCCGGGATGCTCACCGGTGAGCACGTACGGGTCCGCGCCGGACTGGGCCTGCTCACCGACGCGGACGCGGACGCCGTACGGGCCACCGCCGACCGGCGGGAACTGGTCGCGCTGCTGCTCAGGGAGGGGCTGGTCGCCGACGGCGCGACCGATGAGGAACTGGTGACCGGTATGCACCGGCTGCTGGCCGCCTCGCCGTGCCGGTTCCTGCTCGCCTCGCCGTACGACGTGCTCGGCGAGGTGCGGCAACCGAACCTGCCCGGCACCGTCGACCAGTACCCGAACTGGCGGATTCCACTACCGGTCACGCTGGAGGCGATACGTGACGATCCGCGCCTGCACCGGGTGGCGACGATCCTCGGCAGCGCCCGCCCCCGGCCCGCGGCATCGCCGGAATCGCCGGCGACATCGCAGGCGCAGCCGGGCGCGCCAGGGTGGTCCGACCCGCTGGTGTGACTCAGCCGGTCTGGGTCGCGATCCGAAGCCCCAGAGCGATCATGACGGCGGCGCCGACCCGCTCGAGCCGGTTCGTCAGCGTGGGCGTCAGGGCCCGCCGCGCCCGCGAGGCGAGCCACGCCACACCGGTGAGCCACACCAGGGACAGCACGAGGTGGATGCTCCCCAGCACCATCATGACCGCGGCGCCGCGGTGCCCGGCGGGCGCGAACTGCGGCAGCAGGGAGAGGTAGAAGACGCCGACCTTCGGGTTGAGGAGGTTGGTGGTGACGCCCCGCCAGTAGGCCGCCAGCGCGCCACGCCCGGCGCCGGGGACGTCGGCGGCAACCGGGGCGCCGGCAGCCTGGACGGAGTCGGCACGCCCGGCCCCCCGGGGGCGGTGCCGGCTCGCCATCAGGCCGCGCACGCCGAGGTACACCAGGTATCCGGCGCCGAGCAGCCGCACCGTCTCGTACGCCGTGTGCGAGGCGGTGAGCAGCGCGGACAGGCCCAGAACCGAGGCGGCCGCCCAGCCGACGAGGCCGGTGTTGACACCCAGGCCGCAGGCTACGGCGGCCCGTCGTCCGGACCGCAGCCCCTGGGAGAGCACCAGCATGGTGTCCACTCCCGGCGTGATCGTCAGCAGGGCCGCGACCACCGTGAAGGACAGGATCGAACTCACCATGCCGTGCACCTTCCTAACGACGTACACAATGAAACGTACGGCGTTAACTTTACTGACGTCAAGCTCCGGTGCCGGACCGACCGAGACGCGTCCGGACCGTAGGGTGCATCGGGTGATCTACAAGTTGCTACCGGCTCCCGAGTGGGCGGCGGCCGAGGAGCGCGGCCACTACGACGGCTCGGCGGTCGACCGGCGGGACGGCTTCATCCACTTCTCCGGCCGTGACCAGGTGGTCGAGACGGCCGCCCGGCACTTCGCCGGGCAGACCGGACTCACCCTGCTCGCCGTCGACCCGCGCCGCCTCGGCGACGCGCTGCGATGGGAGCCGTCCCGCGGCGGCGCTCTCTTCCCCCACCTGTACGGGCCACTGCCGGCGCACGCGGTGGTGGCCGTGCACGCGCTACCCGACGACCGGCCCGCCGCGGAAGCCGTGGCGGCGCTGCTCGCCTGACACCGCGCCACCCGCTTCGCGCGGGGCTGACGGAAGCGACCGGCTTCGCGCGGGACTGACGGTAGCGACCGGCTTCGCGCGGGGCTGACCGGCCGGCCGCTCGCGGGTACCCGACCCGTCTGCCGCCGGCCCGCGGAAACGAGGTCAGGTCCGTCCGCCCGGCCGAGGGATGAAGCGGCGCGCGACGTGTGTCAGCCGGGCCCGCACTCCGCGCGGATTCCGCAGGATCTCGTTGGCCAGCTCGTCGGCCCGCTTGTCCGGAAAACCGGCGTCGTCGAGCTCGTTACGCAGTCGGGTGCGCTTGATGTCGTACTTGTGGCTTCCCGGTCGCGGCATCGCGACCACCCCCTCGACACGCAGTTACCCAGCCGGTACGGCCGTAATCCCGACGCGCCGGACGCCCTCGACGCGGGCGGGCGGCGCGCCACCCCCGGCGGGTAGCCGGGCCGCCGGTCAGGCGTGGGCCCGGCCCGCGACGTCGGCGGCCCGGGCGGCCACCCATCCGGTCACGATCTCGAGGACTTCCGGGTCGACGGGGCGGCGGGCCTGCTTCTTGTACGTCCGCAGCGACGCCGGTCCGTCCTCGCGGCGCAGCAGGTGCGTGACGTCCCGCAGTCGGTGCACCTCGACCGGGGCGGTGACCAGGTGAGCGATGCGGTCCAGGTCATCGACGTCGACCTGGAGGTCCTTGTCACCGGTCAGCGCACACACCGGCACACGCAGCCGGGCCAGGTCGGCGGCCGGGTCGTGGTCGAGGTACTCCCGGCTCCACTTGGCGTTGATCCGCGCGCCACCCATCCGGATCACGTCGGTGGTGCTACGCCGCAGCCGCTCGTGGTTGCGCGCCACCTTGGTGACGAGGTCCACCCGCAGCAGGCGCAGCAGCAGGCGCACCGGGGCGGGCAGGGTCGGTGCGATCTGCGCCGCCTGCCAGAGCAGGACCTCCGAACCCGGGCGGGCGGGGCCCGCCAGCAGCACCACGCCCGCGAGCGCGTCCCCCGCGCGCGCCGCCCCGGACGCCGCACCGTCACCTGACGCCGCACCGTCGCCCGACACCGCACCGTCGCCTGCGGTGGGCGCGGCGCCGTCACGCGCCGCGACTGCGGTGGCGATGACCGCTCCCTCGCTGTGACCGGCCACGAAGAGCCGGTCGGCGGTGACCTCCGGCCGGGCGGCCAGCGCGGCGAGGGCGGCCTGTGCGTCGGCGATGTTGTCTTCCAGGCCGGCGGTCAGGAAGGTACCGGTACTCGCCCCGGCGCCACGCTTGTCGTAGCGCAGCGACGCGATGCCCCGGGCGGCGAGCGCCTCGGCGAGGTAACGCGACACACCGAGGGGCGCGCGGCGGTGGTCGGAGTTGCGGTCCAGCGGCCCGGATCCGGAGATGAGCAGCACCGCCGGGAACGGCCCGGGGCCGGCCGGGGTGAGCAGGCTGCCGGCCAGGGTCTGCGCGCCGCTGGCGAACCGCAGGTCGGTCTCGGGCATGCCGGGCCTCAGGCCTTCGGCGCGAGCGCGGTGGCGAGCGACTGCGGGTCGTCGGTGCCCAGCAGCAGGGAGTCCAGCTTCTCGCCGGTCAGCAGGACGCGTACCGCCGGCTGGTCCTTGCGCACGTCGACGAACTCCTTGCCGGAGCGGCTGAGCCAGGTGCCGAGCTTGCGGACCCCCGGCAGGCCGAGGCCGACCCGCAGGCCGTGCGCCGCGCCCAACGCGTCGTCGACGATCTCGACTCCCCGGACGGCGCTGAGGGGCACACTGACGTCGCCGTGGACGGAGGCGACCTTCTCGGCGGTAGTCAGGCGGACGAGCAGCGAGTCCTCGGTGAGGACGATGTCTGTCATGCGCTCCATGATTATTGACTTTGAGAACAATGTCAAATGTGAGAACATGTGAGCCGTGTCCAGCGCCGATCTGTTGCTTCACCCGATCCGGCTGCGGATCGTGCAGGCCTTCCTGCCCGATCGCGAGCTGACCATCGGCCAACTCGGCGAGCAACTGCCGGAGGTGCCGACCGCCAGCCTCTACCGCCACGTGTCCACCCTGGTCGACGGCGAGGCCCTGACGGTGGTGACCGAACGGAAGGTTCGGGGCACGTTCGAGCGGACGTACCGGCTCAACCTCGCCAACGTCAGCGTCACCGGCGAGGACGCGGCCAGCATGGACGCCGAAGCCCACCGGCGCGCCTTCCTGACCTTCGTCGCCTCGCTGCTCGCCGACTTCGACCGCTACCTGGCGCGCGACGACATCGACCTGGTCCGTGACGGCGTGGGGTACCGCCAACTGGTGCTCAACCTCAGCGACGCCGAGTTCACCGCGCTCGGCGCCGAACTGCGGGAGCTCCTCGAGCGGTACGCGGCGCTGCCCGCGGGCCCCGGCAGGGTGCGCCGTCTGCTGTCCCGCATCGTGATGCCCGCGGGGTGATCCGTCGCGGTCGGCACGGTTCGGGCGGCGGAGGAGGCCGGTCCGGTGAGACCGGCGACGGTGAGACCGGGACGGCAAGGGTGGCACGGTGAGGGTGGCGAGGGCGCAGCCGCCGGAATGTCCCTGCCCCGTCCGGCCCGGCCGGCTACGATCGGCGGTCTCATGAGCGCAACACTGATCGCCAAGGGCCTGGCCGCCGGCTACGGGGACCGGGCCCTCTTCTCCGACCTCGACCTCGTCGTCGCCCCGGGTGACGTCGTCGGCCTCGTCGGCGCGAACGGCGCCGGCAAGTCGACCCTGCTGCGTAGCCTCGCCGGGCTGGTACCCCTGGAAGCGGGCACCGTGCAGCTCAACCCGCCGACGGCGACCGTCGGGCACCTGCCCCAGGAGCCGGAGCGCCGTCCGGGTGAGACGGTCCGGGCGTTCCTGGCCCGGCGTACCGGTGTCGCGGCCGCGCAGCGCGACCTCGACGCCAGCACCGAGGCCCTGGCCGCCGGGGAGCCGGGTGCCGACGACACGTACGCGACGGCGCTGGAGCGCTGGCTCGACCTGGGCGGCGCGGACCTGGCCGAGCGCGCCGAGGAGGTGGCCGCGGACCTCGGGCTCACCGTCGGCCTGGACCAGCAGATGACCGGCCTGTCGGGCGGGCAGGCCGCCCGGGCAGGCCTCGCGTCGCTGCTGCTGAGCCGGTACGACGTCTTCCTGCTCGACGAGCCGACCAACGACCTCGACCTCGACGGCCTGCGCCGGCTGGAGGAGTTCGTCACCGGCCTGCGCGCCGGAACGGTGCTGGTCAGCCACGACCGGGAGTTCCTGAGCCGCACCGTCACCCGCGTCCTCGAACTCGACCTCGCCCAGCAGCAGGTCCGCCACTACGGCGGCGGGTACGACTCGTACCTGGAGGAGCGCGAGGTGGCGCGCCGGCACGCCCGGGCCGGCTACGAGGAGTACGCCGAGACCCGGGCGGCTCTCGAGGCGCGGGCCCGCATGCAGCGGGCCTGGATGGAGAAGGGCGTCCGCAACGCCCGCCGCAAGGCGCCCGACAACGACAAGTCCATCCGCCACTTCCGGGGCGAGACGAGCGAGAAGCAGGCCGCCAAGGCCCGCCAGACCGAACGGATGATCGAGCGGCTGGAGGTCGTCGAGGAGCCGCGCAAGGAGTGGGAGCTGCGGATGGAGATCGCTGCCGCGCCCCGCGCCGGCGCGGTCGTCGCGTCGCTGCGCGGCGCGGTGGTCCACCGTGACCGGTTCACGCTCGGCCCGGTGGACCTGCAGATCGACTGGGCCGACCGGGTCGCCATCACCGGCGCCAACGGCTCGGGCAAATCGACGCTGCTCGCCGCGCTGCTCGGCCGGCTACCGCTGGACGCCGGGACCGGTGGGCTCGGCCCGGGCGTGGTGGTCGGCGAGGTCGACCAGGCGCGCGGACTGTTCACCGGCGACGAGGTGCTGCTCGACGCCTTCCGCGCTGCCGTACCCGACCTGACCCCGGCCGACGCGCGTACCCTGCTGGCCAAGTTCGGGCTGCGGGCCGCGCACGTCCTGCGCCCCGCGGCGACCCTCTCCCCCGGCGAGCGCACCCGGGCGGCGCTCGCGGTGCTTCAGGCGCGCGGAGTGAACCTGCTGGTCCTCGACGAGCCCACCAACCACCTGGACCTGCCCGCCATCGAGCAGCTCGAGTCGGCTCTCGGGTCGTACCCGGGCACCCTGCTGCTGGTCACCCACGACCGCCGGATGCTCGCCGCGGTGCACACCACCCGGCACATCGAGGTCGACGCCGGCCGGGTCACCGATCGGTGACCCGGCCCGGCCCGCTGCTCACGCCCTGCTGACCTCCAGCGGCAACGTTTTGACGGCGACCATCACCCACGGGTTGCGGAGCTCGACCGGCGCGTCGTCGGCCACCCGGATGTCGCGGTAGCGCTCCAGCAGGATCCGCAGCGCGATCCGCGCCTCCAGCCGTGCCAGCGGCGCGCCGAGACAGAAGTGGATGCCGTGCCCGAAGGTGAGATGCGGGTTGGGCGCGCGGTGGATGTCGAACCGGTCGGGGCGGGCGAACACCCGCTCGTCCCGGTTGGCCGCCGCCAGCCAGACGATCACCACCGAGCCGGCCGGGATGACGGTGTCACCGACCGTGGCGTCGACGGTCGTCCGCCGCGCCAGGCGCGGGAAGGGGGTGCGGAAGCGCAGCACCTCCTCGATCGCGGCGGGCAGCAGGGCCGGGTCGGCACGCACCTCGGCCGCCGCGTCGGGGTGCTCGTCGAAGCCGAGGACCGTGTTGCCGAGCGTCGCCGTGGTGGTGATGTGCCCGGCGAGCAGCAGCAGCCCCACGAAGCCGACGATCTCCTCGTCGTCCAGCCGCTGGCCGTCGACCTCCGCCCGCAGCAGCTTGCTGGTCAGGTCGTCGCCGGGAGCGGCGCGGCGGGCGCGGATGTGGTCGAGCAGGTACGCGTTCATCTCCCGCATCGTCGGCGCGACGGTCTTCACCGCCTCCTCGCTCATCCGGGTCAGCGACTCGTCCGGGTCGACGTTGTTCCGCTCGAACAGGGCGTCCGCCCAGCGCCGGAACACCGGCCGGTCGGACGTCGGGATCCCGAGCAGCTCGGCGATCACGACAACCGGCAGGGGGTACGCCAGATCCTCGATCAACTCCAGCCGGTCGCCGCCGGCCGCGTCGAGCAGCTCGGTGGTCACCTCAGCGATGCGCGGCTCGATCCCCGCCACCATCTTCGGCGTGAACGCCTGGCTGACCAGGCCGCGCAGCATGCGGTGCCGGGGCGGATCCATCCGCACGAAGTTGCCCCGCTGGAACAGGTCCATGTCCTCCTGTGGCGGAAACAGGTCGGTGAGATCGGAGGAGAACGTGGCCGGATCGGCGAGTACGGCGCCGGCCTCCGGATGGCCGAGCACCTGCCAGCACTGTTGCCGCTCGTCGTAGTGCACCGGACCGCGCTCGCGGAGGCGCTCGAGCCAGGCCAGGAACTCCGGCAGGGTGTACCGGAGATGGGGCTGCTGAGCCGGGATCTGGGCCCTCCCGGACTGGTCCGACCCATCCGAAGCCTGGGTCTGCCCGGCCTGGGTCGCGGTCTGCTGGGTGGTCCCGGAGCTTGTCATGGCGATCCTCCCGCTCGAAGAGCCCCGCCACCGGCGCGGAGGTCGGTACGACAACGATGGGCGACAGCGCGGAGCGTCACGAAATCACCTGGGTGCCCGGTGCCGTAAGGTCGGCGTCACGACGGGTACCCGAAACCGCATTCCACGCTATTCCCGGTCCCGGCCCGCGCATACCATCCGGGCAGTGCCGATACGCGCAATTCACCCCGGGCGGAGCGGCCACGCCGTGGATGGCGGCCCGGCTGCGTGCGGCTGGTCGTCCACCGCTGCGCGCGCCGGCCCGCCATCGGTCGGGTGGTCGCCGATCAGCCGGCGGCCGCGCTGAAGACCGGGTAGTAGCCGCCGGCCTGTCCGGTCGCCATCGGGTGGTAGGAGATGCCGATGTCGGCGAAGTTCAACGCGTGCAGCCACTTGTCACCGCTGCACAGTTGGTGGCCGATGAACGCCGACCGTACGTCGGCGAAGACGAACCCGTGCCGGCGGGCCTCGGCGCCGGTGATGTCGTCGAGCAGGTTGATGCCTTCGTCGATCTTCGCGTGGGACTCGGCGCTGAGCCCGATGCAGAGCGTACCCAGCTGGTAGAAGACGGGGTAACTGAGGACGACCACGCGGGCGCGGGGAGCCCGGGCCGAGATGCCGTTGTAGACGGTGTTCAGGGCACCGGCGAGGCTCGCCCGCGCCCAGTTCTCGGCCGTCTGTACGGCGTTCACGCACTCCGTCGTGCCGTAGAGGGCACAGGTCGTCATGATGTTGGCGAATCCCGCGTCGTTGCCGCCGACCGTGATGCTCACCAGGGTCGTGGTGGAGCTCAACGCCGACAGCTGGCTGTTGACGACACTGGTCGTCGTCGCCCCGGAGCAGGCGACCGAGGCATAGGAGGCGGGAGCCTTCGCGGCGGCCCACAGCGCCGGGTAGGCGTTGGTGCTGCGCTGGCAGGAGCCGCTTTCCGAGGTGTACGGGCCGGAGCCCACACCGGACGAGTAGGAGTCGCCGAGGGCGACGTAGCGGACGTTGGAGGCGGCCTGGGCGGGGGTGGTCACCGCGAGCGTGGCGACGATGGCCGCCGGGACGCTGACGATGAGGGCGACAAGACGCGATCTGCGCACTGTGTCCTCCGGGGGGAGAGAAACGGTGCGCAATCTTTATCATTACATGTATCGATGCCGGAATGTGCAACGCACCCCCGTCCACCAGCCACTTTGTTCAGCCGGCACGGCGCGAAAGCGCGGCGCTTGGCATTGCAGGCATGTACGCACAGAGCGACATAACGGTTACAAGCGGTAATTCGCGAGGGGTGTCACCGCCGGCCGTCGCCCACGGTGCACCATACCGGTCCCCCGCGACGCCGACCGCCCCCATCGAGCTCCGCCACTCCCCCGCGGCACCGGGTCGTCCGCTGTCCGCAACGGACGGTGCCCGCCGACCGGGTGTCAGCACCGGGTCGCGTCCCGCGGACCGAGCCGGCGGCTGCTTCACACGTCCCGGCGGGCCGCGGCGATCAGCCGGGTCAGCGACTCATGGAGGCGCTGAAGCTCGCCGAGCTCCATCCCGAGGTGCTCCACCACGGCAGCCGGTACCTTCTCGGCCTGCTCCCGGAGCGCGACACCGGCCTCCGTCAGGGTCACCACGAGGACCCGCTCGTCGGCCGGGTCGCGCTGACGACGGACGTACCCGGCCGCCTCCAGGCGCTTCAGCAGCGGAGACAGGGTGCCGGGGTCCAGTTGCAGCAGGCCGCTGAGGTCCTTGACGGACAGCCGAGAGTGCTGCCACAGCGCCAGCATCACCAGGTACTGCGGATGGGTGAGGCCCATCGGCTCGAGCAGGGGCCGGTAGACGGCGACCACACTGCGGGACGCCACGGACAGGGCGAAGCAGACCTGCCGTTCCAGCGCGAGCGGATCGACCGCACTGTCGGGGATGTCACTCACGGCGCACAGATCCCCTCTCCACGGGTCACCTATGATTTGCACACAAACTATTGGTACCCACAGTACCGGCGGTGGGAAGGGACACACCCCGGCGGGTACGGGTCGCATACGGCTCACCCCTCGGGGTACCCCCCGTTGGGTGGGTCGGATCCGTAGCGGTGGTGACACGTCCCGGCCATCCACGACGGCACGACAGGAACGGAACCCAGACAGGTGACCCAGCCCGACAACGAGGCGCCCCGGAACACCGAAGCGCCCAGAAACGCCGACGCGCCGAGAAACTCCGAAGCGGCCGGGAAAGCCAAGGACCGCGACCTGCTCGGGCGGATTCTCTTCTGGATCTTCGGCCCGCCGACCGCCAACGACGCGATCACGGTTCACAGCCCGCAGGCCAAGGCGTACCTCGAACGCCAGCGCGCCGCCCGCAAGCAGCAGCGCGAGCAGGAGCGCGCCCGGCGCAGGGAATCCCGGTAGCGGCGACACCGGGTACCGCCGGACGTCGACCGGCGCACCTACCGGCGCCGGCCCCGGTCGTCGCCCGCCCTGCTCCGCTCGTTGGCCGCTTTGAGGAACGCGTTGTACCGGGCCAGTTCGCCGTCGGCCCCCTCGGCCTCGGCCCGGTCGGCGGCGCGGTCGATCCGGCGCTGCTCCCGCTCGTCCGCGCTGATCCACTGCCGGATCAGAACGACCATGACCACGGCGCCGGGGATCTCCCCGAACGCCCAGGCGATTCCGGCGGCCAGGGTCTGGTCCGCGGCCAGCGACCCGCGCCAGGCGGGGTGCAGCGCGCCGAACCACACGGCCGCCGTCAGGCCGGTCTGCAACATCAACGCGACGCCGAAGAAGGCGTGGAAGCTCATCGACGTGAAGTGCACGATCATGCGTACCGGGTGGAGCAGTGGACGCCGGCCCGGGTCGATGCCGATGACGACCCAGAAGAACAGGTACCCGGTCACCACGAAGTGCGTCAGCATCGCCAGGTGACCGAGGTGGGAGCGCATCAGCAGCACGAACAGGTCGCTGAAGTACAGCGCGTAGAGACTGACCACCACCAGTGCCAGGGCGACCACGGGGTGGGTGAGCACCCGGGTGACCCGGCTGTGCAACGCGAGCAGCAGCCACTCGCGCGGACCCCGGACCTGCGGGTCGGGCGACGGGTGCAGGACCCGCAGGGCGAGCGTCACGGGCGCACCGAGCACCAGGAACACCGGCACCACCATCGACAGCACCATGTGCTGCGCCATGTGGGCACTGAAGAGGACGTAGGCGTACTTGCCGAACCCCAGCAGGGTCACCACGGCCAGGATCACCACGCCGGCCAGCCAGTACGCGGTGCGCTCGGCGGGCCACGCCACCCCGCGCCGGCGTAGCCGCACCACCCCGGCCAGGTAGGCACCCGCCGCGACCACGACGGCGGTGGCGAAGAACAGGTCAGGTACCACCTGAGTGATCATCCGCGCCGGCGTGGGCGCGGGTGGCATCGCGAAGCCGAGCAGGTCGGTGGCCGCGTCCGGGCGAGGCGGATTGGACGGCACCGGCGTCGGACTGCGCGACAGCGCCACGGCCAGCCCGAACGTGGCGGCGAAGACGACGATCTCGGCACCGGCGAACCGGCGGAACGCCGCCGCCTCGCCCGACCGCAGCGCCGGCAGGGTACGTGCCCGGTGGACCGCGCCGAGCGCACCGAGCACCAGCAGCGCGGCGATCTTGCCCACGACGAGGGTGCCGTACGCTGACCGCCACAGTTGATCGACGGTACCCAGCCGGACCCAGGCGTTGGCGGCGCCGCTGAACGCCACGACGACGAAGCAGCCCAGGGCCAGCCGGCTGTAGCGGGCGGCGGCCCCGGCGAGGACGTCGGTGCGGCGCAGCGCCAGCAGGCCCGCCAGCCCGCCGGCCCACAGCGCCGCCGCGACCACGTGCATCGCCAGGCTCGTCACCGCGATCTGGTGATTGCCGGCGCCTGCGGCGTGGCCGGTGAACGCCGGTGCCAGCACCGCGACCACGGCCGCGAGGGCGATCCACGCGGCGGCGTTGCGGCGCAGTACCCGCGCGCAGGCGACCGCGACCACGACGGCGAGACCGGCCTGGAGGGCGTACGCCCGGCCGACCGAGACCGAGGCGACGAAGCTGGTCACGCCCGACAGGGACAGGGCGGCCGGCAGCGGCGCGCCGAGCAGGTCCGACAGGGTCAGTGCGATGAGGGCCGCCACCGCGACCGCCCAGCCGGCCGCGGCGGCGGCCGCCCGTCGCAGCAGCCGGTAGCCGGCCGCCGAGACCAGGTCGCCGTCGCCGGGCAGCAGGAACGCCGCCGTCAGGGCCAGTCCGACGGTGAGCGTACCGAGGACGTCGGTGAGCAGCCGCGCGAGCGGCAGGGCCAGCGCGGTGACCGGCCCGGCGTCGGGCAGGCCGGCCAGCCGGCCGGCGCGCAGGCCACCGCCGGCACGCAGCGCGACGATCAGCACGACCACGGCGGCCGTCACCGCGGCCACCGCGGCGACGGCCGTACGGGCCCGCCGGCGGGGTGACCGCCGGATCACGGTGGGGACAGAGGTACCGGTCATGAGCGCCTGCGCCGTGCGAGGAGGAAGACCGCCGCCGACCCGGCGACCACCGGTCCCCCGGCGCCGACCGCCCACGCCCACCATCGCCGGGGCCGCTCCGGCACGCCGGCCACCAGCGGTCGGGGCGGATCGGGCGCTGACGGGCCGGCCGAGGGTTCCCGCTGCGACGGCAGTGCCACGGTGAACCCGAAGGTGCCTTCCACCGGGTGGCTGTCGGCCGACACCACCCGCCACCGCACAGTGTAGGAGCCCGACCGGAGCGGGCGTACCGGCTGGTGCACCGTCGTGTCCACCACGCGTACCGGCCCGTCGCCGTAGGACGCGCCGGCGGGGCCGCTGACCACGACGGCACTGAACCGCTGATGGACCGGTTCGTTGAAGGTCAGGGTGACCTCACTGATCGGCTCGGTGACGGTTGCCGACGCTGCCGGGCTCGTCGCGACCAGGTAGCTGTGCGCCCAGGCGGCCGGCACGGCCACCGGGGCGACCGCCGCGCACACGGTCGCCACCAGGGCCGCCACCACGAGGAACACCGCCCGCGTCGGCGCCGTCCGTGGCACCGCCCGCAAACCCGCCGGACGCATCTGGCGTCGCCCCCTCCGCTTTCCGTCAGTTTTCCGTCAGTCCCTGTCGCCGTGCGCCGACCGTCAGTGCCTGTCGTCGGTTCCGGCCGACGCCTACGCCGACGGCCGACGGCGCCAGGTCAGCCCCGCCAGCACGACGCCCACCAGCGCCAGGACGAGGGCCGCGACACCGAACCCTAGCCCGAGGTTGGCCCGCGACCGGGCGTCGGTGTCGGTGACGCTCGCGGCCTTGTCACCGCCCGTCGTACCGGCGGTGGCGCCGACCGGCTGGCTGCCTGCCGACGACTTCGCCGTCAGCTTCAGCGTCGGCGCCGGGTGCGCCGGCTCCTTGCCATCGGCGGCCGGCTCCTCGATCCAGCGCACGACGTCCCCGTCGGAGTACGTCTGCAGCGCCTTGAAGACGATCTTGTCGGTGGTGGGCAGTGGGCCCGCCGAGATGTCGAACTCCTGGAACTGGCCCGGCTGGATCGCCGCCTGCGGACTGTCGGCCTTCCACACGATCTTGGTGACGGCCTCGGTGAGCTCGCCGTCATCGGTCTTGACCGGCTTGTCCAGCTTCGACTTCGTCGCGGTGGCGGTCCACCCGGTCGTCGGCTTGACCGACACCGACGCGATCGGCGCGTCCGTGGGGAGGGCGACCTCCACCTGGGTGGTCGCCGCGCCGTCCTTCTCGTTGGGTACCCGGAAGGTCAACTTGGCGTAGCCGCCCTGGGTGGCTTCCTTCGGGTTGACCGAGACGTGCGCCGAAGCAGGCGACGCCAGGAGTACCAGCGTGGCGAGCGCACCCGCCACCCCCGCACCGGACCGGACCAGAACCTTGCGCATCAACCGTCTCCTCGAACTCGCGCCGTGCCGTCGGCACGGACCGGACGAACACCGTCCAGGGGTGGTAGTCGCACCCGCCGGCCGGGAAGTTCCCACGATCACGTCCCGCGCCGATCCCGTGGTTGCGCGGCGCGCGGACGGGTAGGTCCACGGCTTCCGCGCGAGGCCACCGACGCGCAGCGCCGCGGCCCCGGCCGCCCGCGACCGCGGACGTCGGCGAGATCGCGGCCGCGTCGCCCGCGCCGGACGCGAGACCGCCACGCTCATGTGATGCGCGAACGGGCGGGTCCTGCCCACCGGGCCCTGCCACCCTGCCACCCACCGGCGACGGGAGACGATCCCATGACAGCGACCACGCAGGTGTCCGCGAAACGACGGTTCCGGGTCGACGGTGGCGCCTACGTCACCGCGGCGCGGGGCGCGGAGGTACTCGACATCCCGCTGGTGAACAAGGGTACGGCGTTCACCCACGGAGAGCGCGAGGCCCTGGGACTGGACGGCCTGCTGCCGCCCGCCGTGCAGACCCTCGACGAGCAGGTCCGGCGGGCGTACGAGCAGTATCACGAACAGCCGACCGACCTGCTCAAGAACGTGTTCCTGGCCGGCCTGCGGGACAGCAACGAGATCCTGTTCTTCCGGCTGCTGTCCGAGCATCTGCGGGAGATGATGCCGGTCGTCCACGACCCGACCGCGGGCGAGGCGATCCGGCGCTACAGCCACGAGTACCGGCGGCCGCGCGGGGTGTACCTGTCGGTCGACCAGCCGGACCGGGTGAAGGCCTGCCTGGCCGCCACCGGCCTCACCGCCGACGACGTGGACCTCGTCGTGGCCACCGACGCCGAGGAGATCGCCGGCCTCGGCGACTGGGGCGTCGGCGGCATCGACATCGCGGTGGGCAAGCTGGCCGTCTACACCGCCGCGGCCGGGGTGGACCCGGCCCGGGTGGTACCGGTGGTGCTGGACGTCGGCACCGCCAACGCCGAACTCCTGGCGGACCCGACCTACGTCGGCAACCGGCACCCACGGGTACGGGGCCGGCGCTACGACGAGTTCGTCGAGGCGTACGTCGACGCCGCCGGCGCGCTCTTCCCGAACGCCCTGCTGCACTGGGAGGACTTCGGGCCCGGCAACGGCCGGCGGATCCTCGACCGCTACCACGACCGGATCTGCACCTTCAACGACGACCTGCAGGGTTCCGGCGCCGTCGCGCTGGCGGCGACGCTGAACGCGACCCGGGCGGCCGGTACCCGGATGCGCGACCAGCGGGTCGTCATCTTCGGCGCCGGTACCGCGGGCATCGGGATCGCCGACCAGCTCCGCGACGCGATGGTGCGCGACGGGTTGGACCGGACGGCCGCGACCGGTCGGATCTGGTGTGTCGACGCCCACGGCCTGCTCACCCACGCGGTGAAGGACCTGCGTGACTACCAGGTGCCGTACGCCCGCGCCGCCGACGAGGTCAGCGGGTGGAGCCGGGACGGCCGGATCGACCTGCGCGACGTGGTCGCCCATGCCAAGCCGACCATGCTGGTGGGCACGTCGACGGTGCGCCGGGCGTTCACCGAGGACATCGTCCGGAACATGGCGCGCCACGTCGACCGGCCGATCATCTTCGTGCTGTCCGACCCGACCGAGCGGATCGAGGCGATGCCCCACCAGCTCGTTGCCTGGACCGACGGCCGGGGGCTGATCGCGACCGGCGTGCCGCTGCCACCGGTCACCTACGGCGGCGTCACGTACGCGATCGCCCAGGCCCACAGCGCGCTGGTGTACCCGGGTCTCGGGCTCGGCGTGATCGTGTCGAGGGCGAGGCGGGTCAGCGACGGGATGCTCCAGGCCGCCGCGGAGGCGCTCGCCGGGCTGGTCGACGTGACCGCGCCGGGTGCCTGCCTGCTGCCGCAGGTGGACAACCTGCGCGTCGTGTCGGCCGCCGTCGCGGTGGACGTGGCGAAGCGGGCGGCCGCGGAGAGCCTGGCCCGGGTGGCGCTGACCGACCCGGTCCGGCAGGTGGCACGGGCGATGTGGCAGCCGGAGTACCGCCCGGTCAGGGCGGCCTGACGCGCGCGGGGAGCGAGCGTGGGGCCCGACCGCTACGAACCGGCGGCCGGGCCCCACGGCGGCGGGTCAGTACGTGAACTGACCGACCAGCTGCTGCAGGTGCGCGGACACCCGGGCCAGTTCGGTCGCGGCGGCCCGGGCCTGGGCGACGCCGCTGCTGGTGCTCTGGGCCGCGGTCGCGACGACGCCGACGTTGCCGACAGCGGCGAGCACGGCGCCGACCCGGTTCACCGCCTTGACGACCAGGCCGGCCAGGTACAGACCCGCCGCCAGGGACAGCAGCACGCCGAGCGCGACGATCGCGACGAGGGTCGTGCGGGACGACGAGTACGTGTCGCGCGAGCGCCTTGTCGACGGCGGCGTCCTTCGCCGGGATCTTCGCCAGCGCCGCCTCGACGCCCTGCGCGTCTGGGGCGATGGCCGCGTTGAGCGCGTCGATGCGGGTACCGAGCAGGTTGCGCTCCGTCGTCGCGAGCTCGCCGATCGGCAGGACGTTGTTCGTGTACAGGTCGTACGTCCGGCACAGCCTTTCCTCGACCAAAAGGTTAAAAAGCCGCTATTTACCCGACAACCACCGGTGACCTGGCTCGCGTCACGCCCTGCCGAGGACCCGCCCCACCTCGTCCGCCCACGCGTCCGCGGCTCCGGTACCGCCGTCGTACTCCTGACTGATCAACAGCCGGGCGGTGTGGAGCAGGTGGTCCCGCAGCGCGGCCGCCGCGCCGTCGGCGTCGCCCGCCTCGATCCGCTCGAGCACGGGGACGTGCTCGCCGGCGATGTCGTGCAGCGTGCGCGACGTGCCGGCGGTGGAAGCACCCCGGGTCAGGACCTGGTCACGGAGGCCCTCGACGAGGGCCACCAGACGCTGGTTGCCGGCTCCCGCCAGGACCAGGGCGTGGAAGCGCCGGTCGTGCTCCATGAGGCCGGACTCGTCACCGGCCTCGGCCGCCGCGCGCATCCGGTCCAGGCATCCGCGCAGCTCGGCCACGTCGTCGGGCCGCATCCGGGTGGCGGCCAGGCGCGCCGCCGGCACCTCCAGCAGCAGCCGCAACTCGAAGACCTCCTCGAGGTCGCGGGGCGTACTCCGCAGGACCCGCACCCCCCGGTTGCGCTCGAACCGGACCATCCCGGTGGAGGCGAGCCTGATCAGCGCCTCCCGTACCGGCGTCCGCGACACCCCCAAAGACTCGGCCAGGTCCTGGACGGAGTAGAGCCGTCCGGCCGCGAGCTCCCCGGAGCGGATCGCCTCGCGGAGCGCATCGCCCACCCTGGTCATCAGGTTGCCTTCGACCAGCACTTTCTTCACCGGCGGTACCTCCGTTGGCGGGTGACCGGCGCGTACGGCCGGACGCCGACCGAGCCGGATGCCGTGAAATTGTCACATCAGAGGCACGTGGCGTGCCGCGTATAGTACGTAACATGCTACCGACATCGGCGATCTCGGAGTCCACCCCGCTCTCCCCGCCCGCCCGGGAGGCCCTCGCCCGCGACCTCGCCGCGAGCGTGGCCGGTGACGTGGACTTCGGCCGCGGTGCCCGCGCGATGTTCGGCGCGGACGCGTCGAACTACCGCCGGATCCCGGAGGGCGTCGTGTTCCCCCGGTCCGCCGACGACATCGCCGCCACCCTGCGGCTGTGCCGCGCGGCCGGCGTGCCGGTGACCATGCGCGGCGGCGGCACCTCCATCGCCGGCAACTCGATCGGCCCCGGCGTGGTCATCGACACGTCGCGGTACCTGAACCGCATCCTCGCCATCGACCCCGAGGCGCGCACCGCGCGGGTCGAGCCGGGCGTGGTCCTGACGACACTGACCCGCGAGGCCGCCCGGTACGGCCTGACCTTCGGACCGGACCCGTCGACGGCCAGCCGCTGCACCCTCGGCGGCATGATCGGCAACAACGCGTGCGGCACCCACTCGGTGGCCTGGGGTACCACCGCCGACAACGTCGAGTCCCTCGACCTCGTGCTCGCCGACGGGACGCCGCTGACGGTCGGCGCGTACTCGGCCGCGGAGTGGCAGGAGCGGCTCGCCCTGCCGACCCGGGAAGGCGAGCTCTTCCGCGGCCTGGACGAGCTGGAACGCCGGTACCGCGAGACCTGGCGCACCCGGCTGTCCGGCTACAGCCGCCGGGTCTCCGGGTACGGGGTGGACCGGCTGCTCGCCGAGCGCGGCCGGTCGGTGGCGCAGGCGCTCGTCGGCACCGAGGGCACCTGCGCGATCGTGGTGGGCGCGACGCTGCGCCTGACCCCGCTACCGAAGGCGCGCGTCCTGGTCGTCCTCGGCTACCCCGACGACATCGCCGCCGCCGACACCGTACCGGCGATCCTGACCCGGGCGCCGCTCGCGGTCGAGAGCTGGGACTGGGAGTTGCAGGCGATGGCCGGCAGCGGCGCCCCGGCGCTGCCCGAGGGGACCGCCTGGCTGTTCGTCGAGCTGGGCGCCGACGACGACACCGAGGCCGCGGCCCGCGCGCAGGACCTGCTCACCCACGTACGCGCCGGGCAGCCCGGCGGGCCGAGCGCGCAACTGGTCACCGACCGGGCCGCCCAGGCACGGCTGTGGCGGCTGCGCGCCGACGGCGCCGGCCTCGCCACCCGGGACACCAGCGGCGGCGAGGCGTGGCCGGGCTGGGAGGACGCCGCGGTACCGCCGGAACGGCTCGGCTCGTACCTGCGCGAGTTCCGCGGCCTGCTGAAGAAGTACGACCTGCGGGGCGTGAGCTACGGCCACTTCGGCGAGGGCTGCATCCACGTCCGCATCAACTTCGACATGGTCAGCGAGCAGGGCGTCCGGGTGTTCCGGTCGTTCCTGGAGGACGCCGCCGACACCGTCGCCGCGCACGGCGGCTCATTGTCGGGCGAGCACGGCGACGGGCTGGCCCGCTCGGAGCTGCTGTCGCGGATGTACCCGCCGGAGGTGATCGACTCCTTCGCCGCGTTCAAGCGGGTGTGGGACCCCGACGGCGTGCTGAACCCGGGCATCGTGGTGGACCCGCAGCCGCTGGACGCGAACCTGCGCTACACCCGCCGCGCCGAGCTCCCGCTGCCCGTCCTGCACTACCCCGAGGACCAGGGCGACCTGCGACGCGCCCTGCGCCGCTGCGTCGGCGTCGGCAAGTGCCGCTCGGACGTCGGCACCGTCATGTGCCCCAGTTGGCTGGTCACCAAGGACGAGAAGCACTCCACCCGGGGCCGTGCCCGCATCCTCCAGGAGATCGTCAACGGCGAGTTCGTCTCCGACGGCTGGCGCTCCACCGACGCCCTGGAGGCCCTCGACCTCTGCCTGTCCTGCAAGGGCTGCTCGTCGGACTGCCCGACCGGCGTCGACATGGCGACCTACAAGGCGGAGTTCCTGCACCAGCACTACCGCGGCCGGCGGCGGCCGGCGGCGCACCTGTCGATGGGCTGGCTGCCGGCATCGGCGCGGCTCGCCTCCCTCATGCCGGGCCTGGTCAACGCCGTCACCCGCTCCCCCGCCCAGGGCCTGCTGAAGCGGCTCGGCGGGATCGACCGCCAGCGGGCGATCCCCACGTTCGCCGCCCGGTCGTTCGTGTCCACGCACCGGCGCCGGCACCGCGCCGCGGACCGGACGCCGACCGGGCAGCCGGTGCTGCTCTGGCCGGACACCTTCAACAACTATCTGACGCCCGAGGTGCTCACCGCCGGCGACACGGTCCTGCACCACGCGGGGCTCGCCCCGCGGCTGCCCGACAAAGGTGTCTGCTGTGGACTGACCTGGTTCTCGACCGGCCAGCTCGGCATCGCGCGGCGGGTACTCGAGCGCACCGCCCGGGTCCTGGCCCCGGCACAGGAGGCGGGGCTGCCCATCGTCGTGCTGGAGCCGAGCTGCGCGACCATGCTGCGCTCGGAGGCCCGGTCGGTCCTCGGCGAGACGCCGTTCACCACGTACCTGCACGACAACGTCGTGACCCTGGCCGAGGCGCTGGAGCGGTACGCCCCCGACTGGCAGCCGCCGGCCGTCGGGCGGACGGGCGTCGGGCAGGTCCACTGTCACCAGTCGTCGGTGCTCGGGTACGACGCCGACGAGCGGCTGATGGTACGGGCCGGCATCGACCCGACGGGCATGCAGCGCAGCTGCTGCGGTCTGGCCGGCAACTTCGGCTTCGAGGACGGCCACTACGACGTGTCCCGCGCCGCGGCCGAGCGGCTGCTGCTGCCGGCCGTGGACGGCGCCGGCGACGACGCGGTCCTGCTGGCCGACGGCTTCAGCTGCCGCACCCAGGTGCAGCAGCTGGCCGGGCGTCGGGCGGCACACCTGGCCGAGGTGCTCGCCGCGGGCCTGGAGGAGCCCCGCCGGTAGGTTCTCCGCCCCATGGGGGCGGACACGCACGACGGGATGATCGCGGTCCCGGCGGGACGGGTGGGAGTACGCCTGCCGTGCCGGTACCACCGGCCCGCGGTACGGGCAGCTCGACGAGACCGCGTGGTACCGCGGGAACTCGCACGGGCGGATCCACCGGGTCGGTGGCTGGTTCGACGAGCACTGGAGCTGCCGGGCCTCGGTACGGCGCCGCGGCCACCCGACCTTCCCGATCGACGACGTGGGCTTCCGCGTCGCGCGCTCCGTTCCCCACTGACGCGCCGTTGGTTCTCATATCCCCGGTACCCGTGCCGATGTGTGTCATTGAGGGCCGCGCGTCGCCCACGGCCGCGCCGCGCCTCGACGGCCAGGTGCCCTGGGTCGGCACCGCTCGAGTACCGGAGGACGAGATGGACGCGGTCGCACGCCCGAGACGACCGAAGTGGCGGGCCGTGCCCGGCGTGCTGCGACGGCTGGGCGCCTTCGACAACCTGAGCATCCGCACCCGCATCTTCGCGATCGTCGCGATCCTTGCGCTGGGTATCGGCTTCGTGGCCGCCGCGGCCGCCATCGGCAACCGCACCGTCGACCGGCGCCAGGCGCAGTGGGACCGGGCGGTCGCCGTGGAACAGCGCGTCGAGCAGGGCCGCTACCACCTGCTCTGGCTCACCAACTGGCAGAACACCATGGCGTGGAAAGCGCGCACCGAGGGCGGGGCCGCCGCCACCGCCAGTGGCGGGGACAACCTCGCCAACTACCAGGACGGCGTCAAGCGGTTCGAGCAGGACATCCTCGGGCTCGACGCGGCCCAGCTGACCCCGAAGGGCCGCCAGAACCTCGACCGCATCCGGCAGCACTGGGACCACTTCCTGGGGTACAACGACCAGGTCCGTGCCCTGCGTCAGGCCGGCGACCTGGACCGGGCCGACGTGCTCTCCGACGGTTCGTCGTGGACGGTCTTCCTGTCCGTCTACAGCGCGCTCGACGACCTGCGGGACTCGGTGCAGGCTCAGGAGGCGGCCAGCAAGGCCGCGATCGTGGCCACCCGTACCTCCACCAACCGGGTCACCATGACCGTGGCCGCGGTCGCGGTCACCGTCGGCGTCCTGCTCGCCTGGTTCGTCTCCGGCCGGCTGATCAGCGGCCTGCTGCGGGTACGCCAGGGCCTGATGCGGCTCGCCGACGGCGACCTCTCCGTCACCGTCCCGGTGCGCTCCCGCGACGAGGCCGGCCAGATGGCCGACGCGCTCAACACCGCGGTGGGCAACATGGCCGGCGTGGTCGCCGGCATCACCGCCACCGCACAGACCCTCTCGGCATCGGCCACGGAGATGACCGCCTCCGCCGGCGACATCGCCGCCTCCGCCGAACAGGCCAGCACCCAGGCCGGCATCGTCGCCACCGCCGCCGAAGAGGTCTCCCGCAACGTGCAGACGGTGGCCACCGGCGCCGAGGAGATGGGCGCTTCCATCCGCGAGATCGCGCACAACGCGGACGAGGCCGCCCGCGTGGCGTCCGAGGCGGTCAAGGTCGCCGGCCAGACCCACACCACCGTCGCCAAACTCGGCGAGTCGTCGGCCGAGGTCGGCAACATCGTCAAGGTGATCACCTCGATCGCCGAGCAGACCAACCTGCTCGCGCTCAACGCCACGATCGAAGCGGCCCGGGCCGGGGAGTACGGCAAGGGCTTCGCCGTCGTCGCCAGCGAGGTCAAGGAACTGGCCCAGGAGACGGCGCGGGCCACCGAGGACATCGCCAACCGCGTCACGACGATCCAGTCCGACACCACCGGCGTGGTCGACGCGATCGCGGAGATCTCCGAGATCATCAACCGCATCAACGAGTATCAGGCCACCATCGCCTCCGCGGTCGAGGAGCAGACCGCCACGACCAGCGAGATCAACCGCAACGTCAGCGAGGCGGCGGTGGGGTCCGGGCAGATCGCCACGAACATCACCAGCGTCGCCTCGGCGACCGCCGCCACCACCACGGGCGTGACCCGCAGCCGGCAGGCCGCAGCGGACCTGTCCCGCCTCTCCGAGGACCTGGGTACGCTCGTGGCCCGGTTCAGCCTGTAGTCACGCCGGCAGCCGGTCACGGATCCACGCCAGCACGGCGTCGGCCTGCGCCTTCTGGAATCCCCGTACGGTCGGCAGGCCCGCCGGCGGCGGCTGCCGGGCGGCGTCGAGGAAGAAGCCGGCGAATCCGACGAGGACGGCGGTCAGCTCGTCCGGGTCCACCCCGGCCGCCGCGGTGCGTTCGGCCAGCAGGCTGTCGGTGTCGTGGCCGCCGAAGAGCCTGACGTTGACCAGGAGCAGGACCGTGTCCAGCCACGCGGGCCCGACACAGGCCCACGGCCAGTCCACCACGACCGTCCCGCCGTCCGGCCGCAACAGCAGGTTGTCCGCGCGGATGTCGGTGTGCGCCAGGGTCTGGCCGCGCAGACAGGCCAACCCCCGGTCGGCCCAGGCGCACAGCGCCCGCAGCCGCTCGCCGCACCACCGGTCGAGGTCGGCCGGCGGAGCGGCCGCCACCCGCCGCCAGCCGGCGAAGGCATCGGCGAGCCGGTCGGCGGCCAGCGGTACGTCCGGCAGCGGCGGCGGTGTCAGGGAGGCCGCCAGGCTGTCGAGCGTATCCAGGACGGCGCACAGCTCGCCGTACCGCCACGGCGTACGCGGGTGCCGCCCCTCCACGTCCTGCAGCACCAGCGCCACCCAGTGGCCGTCGTCGTAGCAGCCCAGCAGCCGTGGCGCCGGCACATGGCCGGGCAGGGCCCCGGTCACCCTCGCCTCGCGGCGGTGCAGGTCGACACTGTGCTCGTTCTGCACCGGACTGACCGCCTTGACGAACGCCCGGCGGCCGGTCGCGGTCCGTACCCGGTCCGCGGTGCCCGGCGAGAATCCACCCGGCTGGGACACCGCCGCCACGACCTCGTCCCCGACGATCGCCTCGATCCCGGCACGGACGTGCCTCGGCAGGTCGCCCCACCCGATACGGGTGCCCGTCGCGCTCACCATGCCGGTCATCGTGCACGGACGGCGTGGAGTCCGCACCGCGACGACGGTGCGGGCCGGCGGCGGGCCGCGGACCGGTCGCCGGTGTGATCGAGGGTTCGCGCGGCGCCGCGGCCGCGGGCGGCCTGTCGTCCTACAGTATGACGGTGGTTGAGCGCGTACGGGGACGCACCGGCACCGGTCCGGGCCGGGCACCGGTGAAGCCGAGACCACCGGCGTCGCTGGACCTGGCCCGGCTGCCCGAGCACCGGTTCACCGACGAGGGCACCTACCGCCGGCTCGGCTACGTCGACGCCGACCTGGCCTCCTGCGAGGCCGAGTCGGTGGAGGTGGAGCAGTGCCGGTTCGGCACGGTGGACCTGTCCGGGACGGTTCTCGACCGGTCGAGGCTGACCGACTGCCTGGTGGAGCACAGCAACCTGGCCAACCTGCGCGGGACCGGCTCGGCGCTGATCCGGGTACGGCTGGCGACGTCCCGGATGACCGGGTTCACCTGGGTCGACGGGGTGGCCCGGGACGTCACGCTGGACGAGTGCCGGCTGGACCTGTCGAACTGGCGGTTCACCACCTTCGCCGGGGTCGTGTTCGGAGACTGCAACCTGACCCGTGCCGACTTCTCCCACGCCGACCTGACCGGGGCCCGGTTCGTCGGCTGCGACCTGACCGGCGCGCAGTTCTCGAACGCGACGATGCGCGGGACCCGGCTGATCAACTGCGTACTGGCCGACATCGGCGGGCTGACCAGCTGGGACGGCGCCATCGTCCGCAGCGGGGACCTGATCGCGCTGTCGTACGCCATGGCCCGGGAGTTGGGCATCCGGATCGAGGACGACGACGGCGACTGAGCCGGGCGGCTACCCGCCGACCAGCGTGGTGAGCTTACTGACGGTGTTCCAGTTGCGGGCGGTCACGGCCACGCCGAGGTGCTTCTCCACAAACCCGGAGACCGGCGGCGCGGCCAGCACCCCGTCCGGGCACCACTGGTAGATCACCCGGTCGCCGAGCCGGACCTGCGCGGGCGCGAGCGCGGTCGGGTCGTGGGCGGCCAGCAGCGCCGGGTGGGGCGTCTCGGACAGGAACAGCGCCAGCATCCGCGAGCCGTCGGCCGCCACGTCGGACAGCGGATTGCCGGCGGCGACCGCCCGCAGTTCCGCCCCGGTGCGGACCAGGCACCGGACGCTGAGTCCGAGGACGTCGGCGATGCCGTCGGCGATCCGGCCGGCCACCGTCGCCGTCGGCGCGTCGGGGCCGGAGAACACGGCGTTGCCGCTCTGCAGGTGGGTGACGACGTCGCCGTACCCGAGGTCGGACAGCAGGGAGCGCAGGTCGGCCATCGCGATCCTCTTGTTGCCGCCGACGTTGATCCCGCGCAGCAGCGCGACGTACCTGGGCATGATGCGGTCCCCTTTCCCCGTGGCCGTCGTCCGGCTGTGGACCCTACCCGCCACCACCGACACCGCTCAGTTCGCGAAGGTGTGGATGATGTTGATGACGCCGGGTCCGAGAATCACCACGAACAGCGCCGGGAACAGGCAGAACAGTGTCGGGAACAAGATCTTGATGGGTACCTTCTGGGCCAGTTCCTCGGCCCGCTGGCGGCGGCGTACCCGCATCTCGCGGGACTGCTCGCGCAGCACCTGCGCCACCGGTACGCCCAGGTCGCTGGCATTGACCACGGCCGAGGCGAAACCGCGCAGCTCGGTCACCGTGGTCCGGGCGGCCAGCGCCCGCAGCGCCTCACCGCGGGACTTGCCGATGCGCATCTCCTGCAGCACCCGCGCGGCCTCGCCGGCCATCGGTCCCTTACCGTTGCGGGCGACCTGGGACAGCGCGGCGTCGAAGCCCTGCCCGGCCTCCACGCAGATGGTGAGCGTGTCGAGCACGTCGGGCAGCGACCGCTGGATCTCCTCCTGCCGCTTGACCCCGGTGTTGTAGACGGCCAGGTCGGGGGCGAAGAAACCGAGCACGGTACCGCCGACCGCGGCCAGGACGACCAGTCCGGTGCCGCCCAGCATCAGCCCGAACAGCAGCCCGCCGGCCGCTCCGAGGACGAGGCCGACGCCCTTGGCCGCGACCACCCGCTCGACCGGCCAGTCCGGTGGGTTGCCGGCCCGGTCGAGCTGGCGTTGCAACCGGGCCAGCGCGCCGCCGACGGTCAGTGCCCGCCCGAGCCGGCCGAGCCGGCGGGCCAGCGGCTGGCCGACCCGTACCCCCAGCGACGGCCGGCGGTCGGTGGCGACGTACCCGCGCCCGATCGTGGCCAGGGTACGCACGACGTTGGCCCGGTCCGGGTCGCGCAGCAGCAGCGCGAGCACACCGAACACCGGTACGAGCCCGACCGCGACGAGCGCGACGACGAGGCTGGTCTGCGGTCGCATCCGCTCACACCTCCACCCGGACGACCCGGGTCATCCAGAACGTACCGACGGCCATCATCGCGACCGCGCCGACCAGCATCATCAGGCCCAACGGGGTGGTGTACAGCGGCCGCAGGTACTCCCGGCGGGTGGCGAACATGAACGCGGCCAGCAGGATCGGCATGGCGACCAGGACCCAGGCCGACAGCCGCCCCTCGGCCGACAGCGCGCGCACGTGGCGGCGCAGCCGGCCCCGTTCACGCATCGTCTCCACCGCGGTCTCCAGCACCTCCGACAGCGTGCCGCCGACCTCACGCTGCACCCGGATCGCCATGACCAGCCAGGCCAGGTCGGCGCTGCCGTTGCGCTCGGCGACGCGCAGCAGGGCGTCCTCCAGTTCACCGCCGAGCCGCGTCTCCGCGAGCGCCCGGCCGAACTCGCCGGCCACCGCCGCGTCGCCCTCGGAGACCAGCGCGGCGATCGCCTGCGGGAACGAGAAGCCCGACCGCAGCGCGCTGACCACCAGTTGCAGCGCCTCGGGCAGTTCGTCGTCGAAGCGCCGGGCGCGTCGGCCGGCCCGCAGCCGCCGGTACCCGCCGGTGGCCGCCCAGCCGGTGACGCCGCCGACCAGCAGGCCGGGCAGCCACGGCAGGAGCAGCGCGCACAGCACGCCGCCGGCCGCCGCGACCGCGGCCCGGACCAGGATCCACTCGGCCGGGCGCAGGTCGATGCCGGCCCGGTCGAGGTTCGCCTCGATCCGGGCCCGGGCACCGCGCCGGGTGATGGCGTACTCGGACGCCGACAGCGCGGCGCGCAGGACCGTGCTCTCCTCCCGGACGCGCAGGGCCGGTCCGGTGCCGAAGCCCTCGATCTGGCGCAGCCGGCTGCGCACCGCCGACCGGCCGACGAGCAGGTACATCGCGACGGAGGCGGCGACCAGGGCGGCGACGCCGACACCGGCCAGCCCGAGATACAGCAGCCAGCCCGCGGAGCGCGGCGCGGCGGCGGCCACCGGCGGCGGGCCGGGCGGTACCCGCACCGGGGTGGCGGGCGCGGTGGCCGTGCTGCCGCCGGCGGTGAGCGTGACCCGCAGGGTGGGTTCGGCCCCGGCCAGCCGGGCGGGCACCGTGACGGTCACGGCGGCCGTCGCCGGCCCGGTCGCGGCGGCGATCCCGGCGAACGCGGCCCGCAGCGCGGCGGCGTCCCGGGCGGCGACCATCCGCCCGCCGGTGCCGGCGGCGAGGTCGCTCATCGCGGGGCTCTCCGCGTCGGGGCCGTAGGCGATGCCGTCCAGCGTCACCCCGGCCGTGGCGAGCTGGGCCCGCACCGCGGCGGGTGTGGCGCCTGAGTCGGTGTCCGCGCCGTCGGAGAGCACCACGACCCGCCGCTCACCGGTACCGGTGAGCAGGCCGGCCGCCTGCCGTACCCCGTCGTAGAGGGCGGTACCGCCGTGGGCGGCCAGGCCGGCGACGGCGGCGCGGAAGGCCGCCCGGTCGGGGGTGGGCGCCAGGACCGTCGCCGGCCGGTCCGACACCGACACCAGGCCGAGCCGGACGTCGGGGGGCAGCGCGTCGGCGTACCCGGTGGCGGCCGCCTTCGCCGCGTTCAGCCGGGCGCCGTCCATCGACCCACTGGTGTCGAGGACGAGCACGACGCTGCGCCGCGGGGCGGCCGTCGGGCCCGGCGCGGGCGCCGGTGTCACGGCCGCGCGTACCGGCGCGCCGTCGAGCTCCACCAGGAGGCCACTGCCGTCGAGGACGGTGCCGGGCGGCAGGCCGGACGCGGTCAGCGTGAAGCGCAGCTGGCCGCCGGCCACCTCCACACCGGTCACGGCCAGCCGGCCGTCCGGGTCGGCGGCGGCCGGCGTGGCCACCGTGGACAGTCCGGCCGCCACCAGCCCCGCGACCGCCAGCAGCCGGCGACCCGGCGGATTCATCGCGGACCGCCGGACGACGCGAAGAACTCCATCGGCAGCGTCACGTCGTGGGCGGCCAGCTCTTCCAGGAAGCGGGGGCGCAGCCCGGTCGAGACCAGGGCGCCGCGCGGGCGGCCCTGCTCGTCCCGGCCGGCGCGGTGGTCGTACACGAACAGATCCTGCAGCGTGACGACGTCGCCCTCCATGCCGACCACCTCGGTGACGTGGGTGACCCGCCGGGAACCGTCTTTCAGCCGGGCGACCTGCACGATCAGGTCGACGGCCGAGGCGATCTGCTCACGGATGGCGCGGACCGGCAGGTCCATGCCGGCCATCATGACCATCGTCTCCAGCCGGGCCACGCTGTCGCGCGGGGTGTTGGCGTGCACGGTGGTCAGCGAGCCGTCGTGGCCGGTGTTCATCGCCTGGAGCATGTCCAGCGCGGCACCGTCGCGGACCTCGCCGACGACGATCCGGTCCGGCCGCATCCGCAGCGCGTTGCGGACCAGGTCACGGATGCTGACCTCACCGCGACCCTCCACATTGGATGGCCGGGACTCCAGGCGTACCACGTGTGCCTGGTGCAGTTGCAGCTCGGCGGCGTCCTCGACGGTGACCACCCGCTCGTCCGGCGGGATGAAGCCGGACAGTACGTTGAGCGTGGTGGTCTTGCCCGAGCCGGTACCGCCACTGACCACGATGTCCAGCCTTCCCCGCACGCACGCCGACAGCAGCTGCGCCACGGGCGGGGTGAACGTACCGAAGCTGATCAGGTCGGCCACGGTCAGCGGGTCGGTGGCGAACTTACGGATCGTCAGGGTCGACCCGTCGAGGGCGATCGGCGGTACCACGGCGTTGACCCGGCTGCCGTCGGGCAGCCGGGCGTCCACCATGGGGCTCGCCTCGTCGACCCGCCGGCCCACCCGGGAGACGATCCGGTCGATCACCCGGCGCAGGTGCGCCTCGTCGGCGAACTCGGCCTCGACCTGCAGAAGCTTGCCGGAGCGCTCGACGAAGATCCGGTGCGGTCCGTTGACCATGATCTCGCTGACCGTCGGGTCCCGCAGTAGCGGCTCGATCGGACCGTGGCCGAGGATCTCGTCGGTGACCTCCTGGGTGATGCGCATCCGGTCGGCGCCCGCGAGCGGCGTCGCCTCCCGGGCCAGCAGCGTCGCGATGGTCTCCCGGACCCGCACGGCCAGGTCGTCCTCGCCGCCGATGTCGTCGTAGAGCTGCGGCCCGAGCGTCTCGACGAGGGCCTGCTGGAGCCGGCGGCGCACCGCGGCGACCGGGTCGGCCTGGGGCGGCGCGTGCCGGGACCGCTCACCGGACGCGGCGGGCGGCTGGCCGGGCCCCGGGCCGGTGGATGCCGGCGTGTACGTCAGCGGGCCGGCGGGCACCGGGCCGATCGGCTGGCCGGCGGGTAGCGGGCCGGGCCCGGGCGGTACCGGCGCGGCCGGCACGGGTGGCGGCGCGGCGGGTCCGGGCCGGGCTGGCGCGGAGGCGGCCCGGCGCTCTTCGAGCCGGTCGTACAGTCCCACGCCGGTCACCTCCCCCGACGCAGCGCGAACGACCGGCGGCGGTGGCTGGCGGGTGCGTCCCCGGCCGGCGCCGAGCCACCGACGATCCGGGTACGGACCTCCCGGATGTAGCGGCTGACCGGGTTGTTGGGGCTGTCGACCATCAGCGGCACGCCACGGTTGATCGACACCGGCACGTCGCGGGTGGACGGCACCCGCCCGGCGATCGGCGCTCGTACCACCCGGTCGATGTCGGCCTGGGTCAGCCCGACCTGCGAGTCCGACCGGTTGAGCACGACGATGCGCCGGCTCTCCGGGTACTCCAGCAGGTCGAACATGTCCAGGGTCAGGCGCAGGTTCTTCAACGAGGGAATGTCCGGGGTGGCCAGTAGGATGTACCACTGCGACAGGTCGAGTGCGGCGAGGACCTGGTCGGAGAAGAACGGCGGGGTGTCGACGACGACGTAGTCGTACATCCGCTTGACGATCTTGAGGATCTCGCTGACCAGTTCCCGGCCCACCCGCTCGCCCTCGGCCGGCCCGGGCGGGGCGAGCAGCGTGTCCAGCCCCGGCGCGTACGGGGTGACCAGCGAGCGGACCGCCGTCTCGTCGAGCCGGCCGACCATCGGCACGGCGTCGGCGAGGCTGAGCTTCGGCACCAGTTGCAGCATGATGGCGACGTCACCGAAGGTCAGGTCCAGGTCGATCAGGCAGACGCGGGACCGGCCGCCGTCGGCGAGCGCGACCGCGAGGTTGGTGGCGACCGTGCTCTTGCCGCAGCCGCCCTTGCCGGCGAAGACGGTGACCACGTGCCCCTCCTTCGCCTTCACCGCGGTGGCGGGGACCGTGACGCCGGTGGCGAGCTGGCGGGACACCTCCAGTGACCGGGCACAGGCGGCGCGGATACCGTCGGCGTCCGAGGCGGTGATGACCTCCCGGATGCCGGAGCGGATCGCCTCGGCGAGAACGGCCACGTCGACCTGGTCGCGCAGCAGCACCACGCCCAGCGACGGCCGGGTCAACCGGTGCTGGGCGGCGAACGCGACCGCGTCGGTCAGGTCGACGCCCGCGCCGAGGACCACCAGCTGCATGTCCGGGTCGGCGCGGACCAGCGTCGCGAGCTCGGCGAGGTCCGGCGCGCCGTGCGCCTGGTCACCGAGGACAGCGGCCAGGAACCGGGCGCGATCCGCCTGCGGCTCGTAGTACAGCGCCATGGCACATCCTCTCCGGTTACTGGAAGAGCGAGTAGCTGTCGATGCCGGGTCCGGGCTGCGCCTGCGCCCCGTCGCCGAGCAGGGCCAGGTACAGCGCACCGGTCTGCGCCACGTGGACCAGGCGCTGCGCCTGGTCCTGCGTGACGGCGACGGTGACCAGCACGGTCGTCGTACCGTCGGCCGACTGGCCGCTCCCGCTGCCGCCGTTACCGCTGCCGTTTCCGGTGCCTCCGGCGCTCGGGCCGGGGCTCGGCGTGGCCGCGCCGCCGATCTGAGCGCCGAGCGTGCCCCGGGCGCCGATCGCGAGGATCTCGACCTTGGGCAGCACCAGCCGGGTCGCCTGGACGTACTCGTGGTTGCTGGCCAGCCCGTCGCCGGCCGGTACCCGACCGTCGCCCTTGCCCTCGGCCACGTTGAAGGTGTCGAACACCGCCACCGACGATCCCGGCTGGACGAACCCCGCGACCTGGGCCGGCACCGCGACCGACACGCTGACCGCGAGCATCCCGGCCGGCACCGGCAACCCTCCGCTGTGGACGGCCGGGGCGTCGAACGCGCCGCGCAGCAACAGCTGGCGCGGCTGCTGGTCGGCGGTGACCGCCAGCGCGAGCAGCGTCGCGTCGATGTCGCTGAGTGCGTCGGCCGGTACGGTCGCCGCCGGCATGACCACCAGCTCGGTGTAGCCGCCGGAGCGGATCGCCTGGCCGGTCGTACCGGCCGGGATCTTCTTGGTCGCGACCAGGACCCGGACCGCCTTCTGCCCGGCCAGCGCCCGTTTGTCGGCGCTGGCCGCGTACGCCAGGACGGCGACGCAGCCGACCGCCGCGCACACGACCGCCACCAGGACGGCGAGGATGCTGCGCTTCATCGGGTTCGCGGCATGCGGCCCCCGGCGTGCGCCGCGGGCTCACGAACGCCGCTGCCTCCCTTCGTGCGATCTGGTCGTGGACGGCCGGTGCGGTGCGCCGGCCGCGGTCGCCTCATCGGCAGGCGGCCGGCCGGCTGTACGCAAACGCCGATTACGGTCGCCCGGTGGCCGTCAGCCTGGCGGTCAACCCACGACCTTGAGGAGGTTGGTCCCGTAGTTGACGGTGCCGAAGCTGCCGGTGTCGGGCAGGATCGCCGTGGTGAAGTAGCCGTAGAGGCATTTGTCGGAGCCGTTGCACAGGTTGCGCCCGCTCAGCCAGGACGCTCTGGTTAAGCCGGGCAGGTAGTAGCCGGTCAGCACGAACGACGCGAACCCCGCCAGGTGGTACTCGATGTTCTGCCCCTGCCCCTTGACCCCGTCGTAGATCGGCAGCAACGTGGGCCGGCGGCTGGCGTACAGGTCGTCGAGTACGGTCTTGCACGCCTTGGACGCCGACAGGCCGGTGTTGCCGCCGTAGGTGCCCGACGCCGAGACCGTGACGGTGCAGTTGTTGCTGGGCTCGTCGAGCCAGCCGAAGCCACCGGGCGCGTCCCAGCCGGACGGGCCGGCCGGACACAGGTTGGCACCCTGCGAGCTGTGCAGGTACAGGATCCCGTCGGCGCTGGCCGGTGGCGTGGTCCCGGGTGGCCAGTACCGGGTGGCTCCCCCGGTCATCTGCCGCCAGTCGCAGGTGGACATGGTGACGGCCAGCCCGGTGGCGCGCAGCGGTGGTCCCCAGGCGACCCGGGCACAGGCGGCGAGCCGCTTGCCCTGGTACCCGTCGTGACCGGCGAGCGCACGGGCGAACGTCGGCGGCAACAGGGTGGAGCCGTCGGCCTGCCGGGTCGCCGTACGTACCTCGGCGTAGTTGCCGGTGGCCGGCGGGTCTCCCATGCAGTCGGCCCGGGTGCCGGTCGGCGCGGGGCACGCCGGCAGCCCGGTGGCCCGCCCGCACACGGCGGTGACGTCGGTGACGCCGTCCCTGGCGTTGCCGGCGGCGAAGGCCAGCGCGGCGGCCGCCTGGTTGCCGCAGGCGGCGGGGGTACGGATGCAGTTCTGCGCCACGGCCATGGCCGCGGCATCGGCGCCGCTCTGCAACTGCTCGCGCTCGGCGTGCAGCTGGCCGACGTCGACCACGATCGCACCGGCGCCCAGCAGCACCCCGCCGCCGAGCAGGACCGCGACCAGCACGGTGACGTTGCCCCGGTCATGGCCGCGGGTGACGCGCGCCCGGCGGCGCGCGAGCACGGCGGCCAGCCGACGCACGGCGGCCAGCCGACGCACGGCGGCCAGCCGACGCACGGCGGTCAGCCGACGCACGGCGGTCAGCCGACGCACGGCATGATTCCCTTCCCGGTGAGCGTCACCGACCGGCCGGCCTTGCTGCCGAACATCGGCGCCAGGGCCGCCAGCGGGGTGACGAACGTGAAGTTGACGCTCGCGGTGACGGCCGCGTCCGCGGTGGCCGATCCGCCCGCCGGGCAGGCGGTCACCGTGCTGGTGACGCCGGACAGGTTGGGTGTGGCGGCCCGGACCCGGGCGTCGGCGCTCTGCCCGAGCGCTGCGGCGCGGGCGCCCTCCCGGGCGGCCTCGGTGAGCGTGATCTGCGCGTTGAGCATCCGCCCGAAGTCGATCACGCCGAACATGATGAACAGCAGCAGCGGCAGGACGAGCGCCATCTCGACCGCTGCCGCGCCGTCGTCGCCGCGCCTGCGGCGGGTCAGGCCGGCCGCCGCACGGGGCGCGACGGCCGGCATGCCCGCACCGGTCACAGCTTGCCGCTGATGCTGTCGAACATGCCCGACAGCTTGTTGCCCAGCAGTGTCACCGCGGTGATGATGACGACCGCGATCAGCGCCACCATCAGGCCGTACTCGACCGCCGTCGCACCCTGCTCGCGGGCGGCCCACACCGCCTGCGCCTTCGACATGAGCTTGTTCATGAGAACCTCCGGGTCATCAGTTCGCCACCCTCGGTGGCCCTGCAAATACAGTGCGTGAGTGACGACGAACACGCCGTAGGGTGGCGGGCCAGCTTTCGATACACCGGCCGGCGGACACGTCATCCGCCCGGAGGACGGGAGACCCGGCGGCGCAGCGTCCGCCCGGAGGACGGGAGACCCGGTCTACAGCTCCGTCACGACGACGTCGAGCTGCCGCGGCGCGCCCGCGGCCGCCGGGCGCTCCTCCACCGTGTACGCGAGCTCGCGCAGCGCCGTGACCAGGTCGTCCACCGTGTCCGGTGCGGCACCCGTGGTCGCCAGGTCCCGGACCAGCCGGCCCTTCGTGGCCTTGTTGAAGTGGCTCACGACCGAGCGCTTCACGGCGCCGTCGACCACCCGTTCGTGTACCACCCGTACCGCGGCGGTGCGCGCCGCCAGCTCGCCCCGCGGCGTCCACATCGCCGCGTACGCGCCCGAGCGCAGGTCGAGCACCGGCCCGTCACCGGCGGCGTCGGCCAGTACCGGCCCCATGACGCCTTTCCAGTGCCCGCCGAGCGCCCCAAGCCCCGGCAGCTTCACGCCGACCGCACACCGGTACGGGGTGATCCGGTCGTCCAGCCGCACCGCCCCCCACAGCCCGGAGAACACCAGCACCGACCGCACGACCAGGTCGTACCCGTCCGGCCCGAGCGACGCCAGGTCCAGCGCGTCGTACAGCACGCCGGTGTAGACCTCACCGGCGGGCGCCGCGGCGGCCGTCCGCAGCCCGGCGTTGCGGTGCACCTCGCCGACCTGGCCCGGGCTCAGCCCGAGCACCGACCGGGCCGGCTCGGGATCGTCCCCGGCGCACAGCGACACCAGCGACTCCAGAACGCGCTCACGCGCCAGCGTCAGGCCAGGCAGGGACAGCGCGGCCAGGTCGACCGGGTCCCCGGCGCCGGTCGCGGCTTTGCCTTCCGACGGGGGCAGCAGGATGAGCACGGGTGGAACTCCTCGGGTGAGGCGGTGGGTGGCGGCCGGTTCGGACGCCCTGCGATCTGGCCGGCCGGCGCCGACGCCCCTGGACGACCGGCGGCGGTCCGGCAGCCCAGGGTACGGACAGTCACCGGCGATGGCGGGCTCAGCGCGCCGGGGTGAGGTGCCGGTCGCACGACTCCCGCGCGTCCCCGGCCGACTTCGTGCCGTCCGGGCAGATCACGTCGCTCCAGACGGTGTTGGTCAGCTTCGCCCGGTCCAGCCGGGCACCGCGCAGGTTGGAGTCGAACAGCGACGCCCCGGAGAGGTCCGCACCGCGCACGTCGGCGCCGCCCAGGTCGGACCGGCTGAGCGCGGCGGCGCGCAGGTCCGCCCCGCCCAGCCGGGCGCCCTGCAGGCCCACGTTCTCCAGGCGACTGCGGGCCAGCCCGGCCTGACGGAGGTCGGCACGTTCCAGCTTCACCCTGGTCAGGTTCGCCGACTCCGCGGCGGCGCCGGCCAGGTCGGCGTCCGACAGGTCGACGTGGTCGAGCCAGAGCGAGCGCAGGTTCGCCCGGTGCAGGTTGGCCCGGCTGAGGTCGGCCTCCTGCACCGTACCGGTGACCGTGGCGCGTTCCAGGTTGACGCACGGTACCTGCTGCTGGCTCAGGTCGACCCCGTTGACCGCCCGCCGGGACAGGTCGGGGGCATGCGGGCAGGTCCGGCCGTGCTCGCCGATGTCGTCTCCGGCGCCGGGGCCGCCGGTGCCGAGGCCACGGCCGATGATGACGGCCGCGACGAGGACGACCCCGACGAGGTACGCCACCCGCCAGCGCAGCGGAACGCGGTCCACCGCCGACAGCACCTTCGCCGCCGCTACCCGGGGCACGATCCGATTGTCGCGCGGCCCGCCGCGGTGGCGCCGGTCTCCGGCGCTACCGCGGTGCCGGGTTTCCGGTTTCCGGTCGTTTACGCCAGGCGCCGCATGGCCCTCACGTCAGGCGCCGCATGGCCAGTTCGGCCAGCAGCGCCGCCCCGTCGGCGAGCACGCTGTCGTCGAACGCCGCGAGCGGCGAGTGGTTGGCCGGCGCCGACGCCGGATCGTCGGTGACGCAGGCGCCCAGGAACAGGTACGCCCCCGGGACGTTGTGGAGCACCCGGGAGAAGTCCTCGGCACCGGTCATCGGGTTGGCCAGGTCTTCGAACCGCTCCTCCCCGAAGACCTCGCGCACGGTGTCGGCGACGAACCGGTGGTGGTCCGCGTGGTTGATGGTGGCCGGGTACTCGCTGTCGTAGCGCACCTCGACCTGGAGCCCGTACGCCGCCGCGATGCTCTGGCACAGCTGGATCGAGTACTCGCGCACCTGCTCGCTGACCTCCGGCGTGAACGTCCGGATGGTCGCCTCGAACGTCGCGTCGTCGGGGATGATGTTGCGCTTGGTCCCGGCGTGGAACGAGCCAACGGTGATCACGACCGGGTCGAACACGTTGAACCGCCGGCTGACCATGGTCTGGAGCGCGGTGACCATCTCACACGCCGCCGGTACCGGGTCGAGCGCGCTGTACGGGGTCGACCCGTGCCCGCCGGCACCGACCACCCGCACGAACAGCCCGTCGGAGGCGGCCATCAGCGGCCCGGGCCGGGACGAGAACACGCCCCGGGTGATCTGCGAGGACAGCACGTGCAGCCCGTACGCGGCCGCGACCGGACGGCCGGCGGCCGACAGCACCCCCTCGGCGATCATGTGGCCGGCGCCGTCCATGCCCTCCTCGCCCGGCTGGAACATGAAGACCACGTCGCCGGCCAGTTCGTCGCGCCGGGCCGCGAGCAGCCGGGCCGCCCCGACCAGACCGGCGGTGTGCAGGTCGTGGCCGCAGGCGTGCATGACGCCGTCGTGCCGCGAGGCGAAGTCCACGCCGGTACGCTCGGTGACCGGCAGCGCGTCCATGTCGCCGCGCAGCAGCACCACCGGGCCGGGCCGGCCGCCACGCAGCACGGCCGTCACCGACGACAGGGCGGTGCCGGTGCTCACCTCCAGCGGCAGCGGCTCCAGCGCCGCGAGGACCCGCTCCTGGGTACGCGGCAGGTGCAGGCCGATCTCCGGTATCCGGTGCAGCTCGCGCCGCAACTCGACCAGCTCACCCTGGATCGCCTTCGCATCCTCGCGCAGTCCCATGGGTCTCCCTCACCACGACGGTCACCGGCCCGCCAGCGTACGCCGTGCCGCTGGCGGGCCGGTTACCCACGGTGCCTGGCGTCATCCGTTGAAGTCGGCCTGCCGCACCGCGAACACCTCGCGCTTGCCCTTGCGTTCGGTCAGGGTGAACAGGTAGTCGGGCACCCCGCCGTCCCCGTCTCCGGAGGGCCAGTACGAGACGCTCTCGGCGCCGTACTCACCGGTGTACACGACGGGCTGGTTGCCGGAGGTCCGGTTCCAGAACCGCAGCTTCGGGCTGCTGGTACTGCTGTTGAACCAGAACCGGTCGGCCCGGGTCGTCGCGCCCTGGACGTAGGCGAACGGCAGGTCGTAGGCGTCGTACGCGTACGGCCGCGCGGGCATCCGGGTCTGGTAGTCGAGGTCGAAGCGCCACAGGTTGACCCCGGCGGTGTCGTGGTACCCGGACACGACCAGCTTGTCCGGCGACGACAGCCGGTCCAGCGACAGCGACGAGAACGTGATGTTGTTGCTGGGGTTGGTGATCGTCGCCACCTGGACCATCACATACAGGTTTCCGTTGGCGTAGTACTTGCCGTCGGACTGCCGACCGAATCCCTCCCCGGGCAGGCTCGTCGCCTTGACCTGGTGGAGGTAGTTCCAGTCGTACACCCGGATGGTGTTGGTGCACGCCACGTAGAGCAGGTGGCCGTACCACATCGCGCCGCCGGCGTGGCAGGGCACCTGCTGGAAGTTGTTCGGCCCCGACGGGGTGACCAGCAGCACGTGCCGGTAATTGTTGTTGCCGTTGTTGTACCCGCCGGCCGGCGCCAGGCTCACCCGTGACTCCACCGCCGTCTCGTCGTCGGAGCTCTTGCGCTTGTACCAGGTCACGGCCACGGCCTGGACGCCGTCGTACTCGCGCACCCCGAGCGCGTCGGCGGTCGTGGTGATCCCCTGGGGGTACCACCGGAAGGCGTCGTCGCCCTGGTCCTCGCTGTTCCAGCAGAACCCGAACGTCGCGGAGGCCGACAGTCCCGCCGGGTCCGGCCGGCAGGCCGACGACAGCGGCGACATGGGCCGGTTGGCCTGGTCGAGCACCTGGGACACGTCCCGGTAGGTGGAGGCGCCGAGCGCCTGGTGCAGCGCGCCGGCGTTGGCGACCGGGTCCTGGCGGATGGTGTAGCCGAGCCCGGACACCTCCCGGGGACAACCGGTCACCGGCCCGGGCGCGCAGGGCGTCGCCGCCTGCGCCGGACCGGCCACCACCAGCGTCGACGCGCCGAGCAGCAGCGCGGCGGCGACGGTTACGTAACGTCTCACGGCGGCACCTCTCCTTCCGCGGATCCCCGTCGGCTCCGCCCTCCCCCGAGGGTAGGAGCGCGGACCGGACCGGATCGACATCGATCATGTTCGACGTTGTTCGACGTTGTACGAGCGGACTATCGTGACCACCGCCAGTGAGGTTGCGCGACAGCGGATGCATGTGAACGGGGACCATGACCCACGCCTCCGACTCGGGTCTCGACCCGACCGGCGTATCCACGGTGGAGCGGTTCGTGGATCTGCTGCGCCGGTTGCGGGCCCAGTCCGGGCTCACCTACCGTACGATCGCGCGGCGCGCCGAGAGCAACGGCGACGTCCTTCCCGCCAGCACCCTCGCCACCATGCTCGGCCGGCGGACCCTCCCCCGCCGGGATCTCGTGGTCGCCCTGCTGCGCGCCTGCGACGTACCGGCCGACCGCCGGGCGGCCTGGCTGGCGGCGTGGAACGCCCTGGCCACCACCCGGTCGACGACCACGGTCGCGGCGCCGGCGGGACGGCGACCGTACCCGGCCGTGATCCATCCGGGACCGCGCGGCGCCGCCAGCCGCCCCGACAGCGGCACGGTCGCGGTCACGGTGGCCATGGCGATGGCGGGTCGGCACGGGTCCGGCGACGCCGTGCCGGCGGGCGGACGGGGCACCGGACCGGCACCCCCGGCGGGTACCGCCGCGCCGTTCCAGCTGCCACCGCCGCCACCGATCATGATCGGCCGCGACGCCGAGGCGGCCCGGCTGCTCGCCGCGCTGACCGCCGACCGTGCGGTGTGCATCGTGGACGGCCCCGGCGGTATCGGCAAGTCCGCGCTGGCGCTGCACGTGGCGCACCAGATCGCCCGGCGGCATCCCGGCGCCTACTGCCTGTACGCGGAACTGCACGGCGCCAGCGCGGGGCTGGCTCCGGCACCGCCCATCGACCTGCTCGCCCGGTTCCTGCGCGCGCTGGACATCCGGACCGTCCCCTCGTCGGTTGAGGAGGCCAGCGCGCTGTTCCGGACACTCACCGCCCGGCAGCGGGTACTCGTCGTACTGGACGACGCGGCGTCGGCGGCCCAGGTACGCCCGCTGCTGCCGGCCGGGCCGGAATGCGTCACGCTGGTCACGAGCCGTTGGCGGCTGCCCGACCTGGACGTCACCGCGCGCCTGACGCTCGGCCCGGTCTCCGCACCGGCCGCGGTCGACCTGCTCGGGCGGCTCTGCGGACCGGCGCGACTGGCCGCCGAGCCGGCGGCGGTGTCGACGATCGTGAGCCGGTGCGGCGGCCTTCCGCTGGCGCTGCGGATCGTGGGAGCGCGCGCCGCGACCCGGCCCGAGGCCACCCTGGCCGGCCTCGCGGAGCGGCTCGACGACGAGCGCCGGTACCTCGACGAGTTGCAGGTGGGCGACCTGTCGGTACGGGCCGGCCTGCGGGTCGGCTACCGGGAGTTCAGCGCGGCGCCGGAGGGCGGACGGCGGACGGCGGCGCGGTTGTTCCGGCTGGCGGCGCTACCCGACTGGGCCGACGCGGGCCCGGCCGCCTGCGCGGCGCTTGCCGGCCTCCCGGTGCGCGCCGCCGAGCAGGCCCTCGACCAGCTCGTCGAGGCCCACCTGCTGGAGCCGTCCGGCGACGGCCGGTACCGCTTCCACGACACGGTCCGCATCTTCGCCCGCGAGCAGGCCGACGCCGCCGAGTCCCCGGCGGAGCGCACCGCCGCGCTGCGGCGGCTGACGGCGTCGCTGTTCGCGACCGCGGCGGTGGCGGCGCGGCTGCTGTACCCGCACGACCGGTTCACCGGCGCCGGCCCGTCCTCGCCGGGGAACGCACCACGGCCAGCCGACGCACCGCGATCCGACGGTCCGCCGCTGGCGGCGGACGCACCGCTGTCCGGCGGCGCCGACGCCTGGGCCTGGTTGGCACGCGAGCACACCAATCTCCTGCTGGTCGCCCGCCAGCAGCTCGCCGTCGGGGAGTGCCTGCCGATCGTCCGGGATCTCGCGCCGACCGTGGCCAAGTTCCTGGACTACACCGGGCGCTTCGCCGAACTTGCCGAGTTCGGGCGGCTCGCCGTCCAGGCCGCACAGCGCCTCGATGACCGGCCCGGGCTCGCCCGCGCCCTCAACAGCCTGGCCGTCGCCGCGCTCCAGCAGGGGCGGCCCGCTGAGGGCATCGACCTGCTCGAGCGTAGCCTCGCGGTACTGCGCGAACTCGGCGACCGGACCGGTGAGGCGATGTGCCTGAACAACCTCGGCAACGCACACCGCGACAGCGGCGACCTCGACGCGGCACTGCGCCACCTACTCGCCAGCCTGGCGATCCGGTGGGAGCTGGACGACCGGTACAAGGTCGGGTCCACCCTGGACAACCTCGGCATCGTCCACCGACGCCGGGGTGACTACGACCGGGCGCTGGCGCACCACCGGGCCGGCCTGGCCATCACCCGGCGGCTGGGTGACCGCCACCGGGAGAGCCTCATGCTCACCAACCTCGCCGAGACACTCCACGCGGCGGGCGATTACGGCGCGGCGGCGGCACGCGCCCGGGAGGCCCTCGCGCTGTGCGAGGAGCTGGACCATCGCCGTGGCTGCGGCCTGGCGCTGCGGGTACTGGCCGACGCCTGTGCCGCCCAGGGCCTGCCCGACCGGGCCCGGGAGCACCGCGAGCGGGCGCTGGCCCTGCTCGACGGCGTCGACGAGGAGGCGTGCGCCGCGCTGCGGGCGGCGCTCGCGGAGCCGTAGCCACCCGGCGCCCCTCGCCAACAGCGTGGAGTAGTCGTACCGCGCGTCACCGGTCGCCATGGCGGCCTGGCCCGCCGCAAACGGGTGCCACAGGCCCGGCCGGACGGCGCGGTGCCGGCGTCACCGGCGGGCCAGCCACGATCGCGGTGCGGGTAACGGGTACGCCGCGGGGTAGCTGCCGGGTCGTCCGCTCCCCCGACCCTCCAGCCCGAGGTGACCATGAGCGTCCAGCCCCAGGTGACGACGAGAAGGGGCCTGACGACGGTGGGCGCCATCCTGGTCGCGCTCCTCGTCTGCGGTCTCGTCGGCACCCCGCCCGCCCGCGCCGCCACCACCGGCCTGCGGGTCGCCGACGGTCGGCTCGTCGAGGCAAACGGCCGTGACCTGGTCCTGCGTGGCATCAACCACGCGTACACCTGGTACCCCGGCCGGACCGGGACGTTCGCGGCCATCAAGGCCGCGGGCGCGAACTCGATCCGGCTGTCGCTGGCGATCGGCCGGCGCTGGAAGCCGGCCTCCACGGCGGCTGACCTGGCCGCCGCCGTGGCACTGTGCAAACAGAACCGGCTCATCTGTGTGCTCGACGCGCACGACACGATGGGCTACGGCCAGCAGGCCGGCGCGGCGTCGATGGACCAGGCGGTCGACTACTGGCTCGCCGTCCGCAGCGCCCTCGTCGGGCAGGAGAACTACGTCATCCTCAACATCGCCGACGAACCGTTCGGTTACAAACGGGACATGACGTGGACCCGGGACACGATGCGGGCCATCGGGCGGCTGCGTGCCGCGGGCTTCCGGCACACGCTCATGGTCGACGGCCCCGACTGGGGCCAGGACGAGTTCTTCACCATGCGCGACAACGCCCCGAAGGTGCTGGCGTCCGACCCGGCCCGCAACGTCCTGTTCGACGTCCACATGTACGGGGTGTTCCACACGCCCGCAAAGGTCCGCGCGTACCTGCAGTCGTTCGTCGACCGGCGGCTGCCGCTCGTGGTGGGCGAGTTCTCCGACAACCACCCGTACGGCAAGCCCGCCGTCGACGCGATCCTGGCGTACTGCCAGCGGTACCGCCTGGGCTTCCTGGGTTGGTCGTGGAGCGGCAACACCGAGGCGGCCTACCTGGACATGGTGCGCGACTTCGACCCCGCGCTGCGGACCCCGTGGGGCGTACGGTTCCTCAGCGGCGTCAACGGGCTGCAGGCCAACGCGCGCGAGGCGAGCGTGTTCGGCGCGGACGGTGCCGGCGCGCCGGACGGTACGGCGCCGCGAGGGCGGTGGACCTGGCCGGACCTGTGGTCGTGGTCGCTCGCCCGGGCGACCGCCGTCCGGGCCTTCCCGGCCTGGCCGGCCTCCCCCGCCGCGGCCGGGGTCAGCCCGTCGGCCCCGCACCTGGCCGCGGCCGTCAAGCCCGGCGACACGGTCACCCGGACCGGTGACGTCGCCACCCGGCCCGCCGCGGTCCGGGTCACGCCGCGCCGCGCGGCGTGGGCCTTCGCGCCCCGCTGAGCGGCCCGGTCGGTCCCACGGCGGATCCGTCCTCCGCCGTGGGACCGTGCTGCTCGTCGTGGATGTAGACCCCGCCGCGCAGCAGGGACACCACGGCACCGAGGGCGGCCAGCACCGCGGCGAGGACGAACACCACGACCAGGCCGTCATGGAACGGCCCGGCCAGCAGCGAGGGCAGGAACGTCCGGCCGGTCAGCGTCTGCACCGTCGCGGGCGGCAGGCTGTGCAGCACCCCCGTGTTGGCCAGCAGGGAGCCGATCGGGTTGCTGCCCAGGAACGCGGCGAACATCAGGCCGACCGGCGGCACGGCGGCGACCGCGGCGACCGCCTGCTCCGGTACGCCCTGGGCGGACAGCCCGGCGCGCAGCGCGCCCGGCAGCGAGTGCGACAGGCCGGCGACCAGCAGCGAGAAGAAGACCCCGATGGACAGCACCATGCCGGCGTTCTGGAAGGTGGCCCGTACCCCGGAGGCGACGCCGCGCTGGCCGGCCGGTACCGCGTTCATGACGGCGGTCGTGTTCGGGGCCGAGAACAGCCCCGACCCGACCCCGTTGACCAGCAGCAGCGCCGCGAAGACCGGGTAACTGAAATTGACCGGGATCAGCAGCAGGCCGATGAAGCTCGCGGCCATGATGACCAGGCCGCCGGTGGCGAACACCTTGGCGCCGTACCGGTCGGACAGGTACCCGGAGACCGGCCCGGCCACCACGAACCCGATGGTGAGCGGCAGCAGGTAGATGCCGGCCCACAGGGGCGTGTCCGCGAAGTCGTAGCCGTGCAACGGCAGCCAGATGCCCTGCAACCAGATGATGAGCATGAACTGGAGGCCGCCGCGGGCGATCGCGTTGAGCAGGGCGGCCGCGTTGCCGGCCCAGAACGCCTGGATGCGGAACAGCCCCAGGTCGAACATCGGCTGCGGCACCCGGACCTCGATCACGCAGAAGGCGACCAGCAGCGCGCACCCGCCGACCAGGCCGGCGATCACCACCGGGTTGGTCCAGCCCTCGGTGTGCCCGCCGTACGGCTGGATGCCGTAGGTGATCGCCGCGAGCAGCGCGGTCAGCCCGGCCGCGAAGGTGACGTTGCCCCACCAGTCGACCCGTACGCCGGTCCGCCGGGTCGCGGTCTCGCGCAGGTTGCGGTACGCCCACCAGGTACCGACGGCACCGACCGCCACGCTCACCCAGAAGATCGCCCGCCAGTGCCAGGCCGACAGCAGGCCGCCCAGGACGAGACCGATGAAGCTGCCGGCGAGGCCCGCCACCTGGTTGACGCCGAGGGCCATGCCGCGCTCGCGGGCTCCGAACGCGTCGGTGAGGATCGCCGTGGAGTTGGCCATCAGCATGGCACCGCCGACGCCCTGGACCAGTCGCCAGCCGATCAGCCACAGCGCGCCGGCCTCGCCGCCGGCGGGGGTCAGCGCGAGGGCCACCGAGGCCACGGTGAAGACCGCGAAGCCCGCGCGGTAGACGCGCACCCGCCCGTACATGTCGCCCAGTCGCCCGAGGGTCACCACCAGGACGGCGGTGACCAGCATGTACCCCATGAGCATCCACAGCAGGTAGCTGACGTTGCCCGGCGCGAGGGGGTCGAGGTGGATCCCGTTGAAGATCGCCGGCAGGGAGATGATCAGAATGGACGCGTTCACGGTGGCCATGAGCATGCCCAGCGTGGTGTTCGACAGCACCGACCACTTGTACGGAAGCCCTCGGTGGCGCGGAGGCCGTCGACCGGCTGGCGTGCCGGCGGTGGCGGCGGTGGACGGCATGGCACTCCCCCAAAATATTTAACCTAAGCTAATGATATTCCCGCGTGGGCACTGACCGCCCGCGCCCACCAGTCACGGAAGGCAGCAGCCACGATGTACGACGCGATGCTGGCGGAGACCGTCACCATCACCGGCCACGGCGGGGACGAGATCGAGGCGTACCTCGCCCGCCCGCTCGGCCCCGGCCCGTACGGGTCGGTCGTGGTGATCCACCACATGCCGGGCTACGACGAGGCGACGAAGGAGATCACCCGGCGCTTCGCCACCCACGGGTATCTGGCCATCTGCCCCAACCTGTACACCCGGGAGGCGCCCGGCGCGAGCCCGGACGACGCGGCGGCCGCGGCCCGGGCCGCGGGGGGCGTACCCGACGAGCGACTGGTCGGCGACGTCGCCGGCGCGGCGGCGTACCTGCGCGGGCTCACCTCCTCGAACGGCAAGGCCGGCGTGATCGGCTACTGCTCGGGCGGCCGGCACGCCTTCCTCGCCGCGTGCAGCCTGCCGCTGGACGCGGCCGTCGACTGCTACGGCGCATTCGTGGTCGGCACCCCACCGCAAGGGTTCCCGATCGCCGTGAAGCCGCTGCTCGACATCGCCGACCGGCTGTCCTGCCCGCTGCTCGGGCTGTTCGGTGCCGAGGACCGGTACCCGTCGCCGGAGCAGACCGCCGAACTGGACGAGACGCTGACCAGACTCGGCAAGGAGCACGAGTTCCACACGTACCCCGACGCCGGGCACGCGTTCTTCGCCGTCGACCGGCCGAGCTACCGTCCGCAGGCCGCCGTCGACGGCTGGAACAAGATCTTCGACTTCTTCGGCCGGCACCTGAGCGCTTGAGGAGCTTTCGACCATGTGCACGTACGTCACCGAGAAGATCGAAGTCGACGGCAGCAGCGGCAAGGGTCCGCAGGGCTGGTTCCCGCTGACCCACGCCACCGTGTACGTCGACCACCCGGTCCACGCACCGCAGGAGCACACTCTCAACATCGACTTCATCAACCCGTCGGCCGGTCCGTCGGCCCGGGTGGCGGTCGAACTGACCGAGGAGTCGGCCCTCGCGCTGATCGACGCGATCCGGGCGGCGCTCGCCAGCGCGCCCCCGGGGATCGCCAGCGGCCGGCGGGACGGCTGACCCGGGTCGGCGGCCGGGCGGGCCGGCGCGGCGGCCGACCATCCACGCTCGACGATTACCGGAACCGCCTCAGCGGCGTGGGCGCGTCACGGGGTCGACGGGTCGGACCACGGGCTGCCGAGGTGCATGAGGTAGTTGTCGGCGATGTGGTTGAGGATGCGCCGGGCGTCCCGGAACCGGTCGGCGACCTGAGACACCACGGCCATGCGGGCGGTGGTCACCGGTACCAGCTCGGACGCCCGCCGGTACCAGCACTGCCCCAGGTGCTCCAGAAGCTGGATCGGTGGCGCCGTGACCAGCGCGCTCTGATCCTGCGGAGAGAGCCCGGCCGCCCGCAGCAGCCGCACGGCGTCGAACGGCCCCAGCGCGTGCAACTGGGCGTAGTCCGGGAACACCCCGGTCAGGAACAGCGAGACGTCACCCAGCCGGCGGTAGGCTCCCGGCTGGTACGCGGGCGGCGCCTGCTCGGCGACCTGGGCGAGCCGGACCGGGTCCAGTTCGCTGTACCGCTGCGAGTGCCAGCCCCGCGCGGTCCGCGTCCGGTACCGGCCGCTGGCCACCCGGACGAACGAGGCCAGCAGCTCCGCCAGGAACAGCCGGCGCAGCGGGTCGCTCAGGAAGTCCCGGAGCCGGGGAGCGTCGAACACGGGTACCCGCTGCCGGGGCGCGGACCGCTCCGCCACGAACTGGACGGTCGCCAGTTCCCGCGCGGCCTGCTCGACGGTGACCAGGAACGCCAGGAACGGCGATACCCTGACCAGTCCGACCGGGTCCCGCCCGAACAGCCGGTCGAACAGCCCGGGGTGCCCGAGCAGCTCCATGACGGTTGCCGGACGGCCACGAAGATCGCCGGCCCGGTCGAGATCCATCCCCAGGGGCACGGCCAGGATCCGCAGGTCCTCGTCCGTGAGGTGGTCAAGATAGCTGCGCCCCGCGCCTACCTCGTCCATGGTCCAACGCTATGCCGCAGCGTGACGGGGTGACCACCGTCGGGCAGCCGGCCCGGCGGTGGTCACCCCGTCACAGCCGATCGAACGGCTCGGCGTAGTGGAAGGTGCCGGTCAACGGCCGGTACTCGGTCAGCGTGCGGATCTGGAAGTACTTTCCCCAGCGAGGGTCGGGGGGCGCGATCCCGTACTCGGTGGAGATCCGGAAGCCGTAGCGGCCGTAGTAGCCGGGGTCGCCGAGGAGGGCCACCAACGGTTCGCCGAGCGCGTCGGCCGCGCCGAGCACCGCGTGCATCAGGGCCTTGCCGACGCCGGCGCGCTGGCGGTCGGGGTGCACCGCCAGCGGCCCCAGACCGACGGCCGGCGCGCCGTCGATGTGGCCCCGACTGCAGGCCACATGCCCGACCACCGCCCCGCCGGCCGGCTCCACCGCCACCAGCGACAGCCGGGGCAACCAGCCGGCGTCGGCCCGGAGGGCCTCGACCAGCGTCACCTCGGCCGGAACGCGGTCGGGGTCGTCATCGCCGGCGAACGCCGCCGCCACGACCGCCCGTACCGCGGACACGTCACCGGGTTGTTCCTGTCGTACCAGCATCCGGCCATCCTGCAACCGGACCGCCCCGGCCGCACGTACGCAACGCCGTCGCGGTGCGCATCCACCATGCGTGGCTTCAGCCCGCGTCACCATCCTCATCGACCTCGATGGCGCCGGCCGGGCACAGCACCGCGGCCCGCCATACCGCTTCCCGCGACTCCCCGGGCACCTCCGTCAGCCGTACCAGTACCAGACCCTCGGCGTCGTCCTGGTCAAACACCTCCGGGGCGGTCATCACACAGTTACCGGAGCCGCAGCAGCGGTCCCGGTCGGCGCGTACCCGCATGTCCGCCTCCCCCCTCACGATCACGTCACCAGGTCACGGGCAGCCGTTGCAGGCCGTGGATGAATGAGTGTCGGCGCGGCTCGACCTGGTCCTCCGGTACGGCCAGCCGCAGCCCGGGTAGCCGCCGGGCCAGCGCGACCAGCGCGATGCGCAGCTCGGCCCGGGCCAGCGGCTGGCCGATGCACTGGTGGACGCCGAACCCGAACGCGACGTGCTGGTGGGCCCCGCGATCGCCGTCGAACCGGTCCGGCTCGGCGAAGACGGCCTCGTCCCGGTTGGCCGCCGACAGCAGGGCGATGACGCCCTCCCCGGCCCGGATGCGGCGGCCGGCGACGTCGACGTCCGCGACGGCGACCCGGGGCAGGCCGGTACGCACGATCGTCAGGTACCGCAGCAGTTCCTCCACCAGCGCCGGGGCCCGGCCGGGGTCGGCCGCCAGCGCGGCGAACTGCCCGGGGTGGCGCAGCAGGACGAGGGCGCTGAGGCCGATCATGTTCGCCGTCGTCTCGTGCCCGGCGACGAGCAGCAGCACGGACATACCGACGGCTTCCTCGTGGGTGAGCTCTCCGGCCCGCATCCGTCCGACCACGAGGCGGCTGAGCAGGTCGTCGCCGCCGTCCCGCGCCTTGGTCCCGATCAGCCGGCTGAGGTAGTCGCGCAGTTCGTCGGCGGCGGCCTGGGACTGCTCCAGCGGCACGCTGTTGCTGAGCAGCACCCGGCTGCGGCTCTGGAAGAAGGCGTGGTCGTCGTAGGGCACGCCGAGCAGGTGGCAGATCACCAGCGACGGGACCGGCAGGGCGAACGCCTCGACGAGGTCGGCCGGCGGCCCCGCGGCGGTCATGTCGTCGAGGAACCCGTCGACCGTCCGCTGGATCAGCGGTTCCATCCGCCGCACGTTCTTGATCATGAACTCGGGCGTGAGCATCCGCCGGTAGCGCGCGTGCTCGGGCGGGTCCATCCGGATGAAGAAGCCGGCCCGGTCACCGTCACGGGCCGGTGGCAGCGGCCGCAGCAGCGGAAAGCCCGCCTTCCCGATGTCGGCGCTGAACGCCGGGCTCCGCAGCACGTCACGCACGTCGGCAAGGCGGGTGACCAGCCAGGCCCAGCCACCGGCGGGCAGCGCCACCCGGATGATCGGCTCGTCGGTCTTCAGCAGCTCCGCGGGCGCGGGCGGGTCGATCGGGTTGTCCCCGAGTTCGGGAAAGGGGAACACGGGAAGGTCGGTGGCGGCGGTCCCTGACATGCCGAGGCCTCCTTGAGGACGACAGTGCGGGTACTCCCTCGCAGAATCCCAAGTTACCCCGAAGTAGTGCCACGTAGGGCCATCCGGACACGCCTTGCCAGAACGGCAATCGCCGCTCCCCGCCGACCGTGCCGGTCCAGCAGCGGTCGCCGAGCCCACGACCGCCGCCGGACCGTCCTGCGTGTCGGCGCCTCAGCGGGCGCCGAGCAGGTGCTCCACCGCGAGCTGGGTGAGGTGCACGGCACCGAGTCCGCGGGCCGCCGCGGCGTCGATGTCGAAGTCCTCGAAGGCGCTCCGGTCGGCCACCAGGTCGGCGTACGACTCCCCCGGCGCCAGGGTCGGCACGGACAGCTGCGCGACCCGGCTGGCCTCCAGCGCCGCCTGTACCTCAGGGTCGGCCCGGAACGCCGCCGCCCGCTCCTTGAGCAGCAGGTACGTACGCATGTTGGCGGCCGCCGAGGTCCACACGCCGGTCAGGTCCTCGGTACGTGCGGGCTTGTAGTCGAAGTGCCGGGGTCCGGTGTAGGCCGGCCCGCCGTCGGGGCCGTTCTCCAGCAGGTCGACCAGGAAGAACGCGTTGAGCAGGTCGCCGTGGCCGAAGACCAGGTCCTGGTCGAACTTGATGCCGCGCTGGCCGTTGAGGTCGATGTGGAACAGTTTGCCCTGCCACAGCGCCTGACTGATGCCGGCGGCGAAGTTCAGCCCGGCCATCTGCTCGTGGCCGACCTCCGGGTTGAGGCCGACCATGTCGTGGTGCTCGAGGGTGGAGATGAAGGCCAGGGCGTGGCCCACCGTCGGCAGCAGGATGTCGCCGCGCGGCTCGTTGGGCTTGGGCTCGATGGCGAAGCGGATACCGTACCCGCGGTCGACGACGTACCGGGCGAGCAGGTCGATGCCCTCGCGGTAGCGGTCGAGCGCGGCCCGGATGTCCTTGGCGGCGTCGGACTCGGCGCCCTCCCGCCCGCCCCAGAACACGTACGTCCCGGCGCCCAACTCGGCGGCGAGGTCGAGGTTGCGCATCACCTTGCGCAGCGCGTACCGGCGGATGTCGCGGTCGTTGCTGGTGAACGCGCCGTCCTTGAACACCGGGTGGTTGAACAGGTTGGTGGTCGCCATGGGCACGACGAGGCCGGTCTCGGCCAGCGCCTCCCGGAACCGGGCGATCTGCTTGTCGCGCGCGGCGTCGTCGCTGCCGAACGGGATCAGGTCGTCGTCGTGGAAGGTCACCCCGTACGCGCCGAGTTCGGCGAGCCGGTGCACCGTCTCAACCGGATCGATGGCCGGCCGGACGGCGTCACCGAAGGGGTCGCGACCCTGCCATCCCACCGTCCACAGGCCGAACGTGAACTTGTCTTCCCGGCACGGGGTCGCGCTGCTCGGACGGGCACTCATGTCGTCTCCCAGAGGCTCTCATGGCGGTCGATCTTTTGTTTATCGATTGAACTTATTGCCGCCCACCCACTATGGTCAAGACCCGTGAACGGCCCCGTACGCCAGCGCAGCCTCTGGCAGCACAACCTCGCCGTGGTCCTGCGCCACGTCGGCGCCGGTACGCCCACCTCGCGCGCCGAGGTAGCGGCGGCCACCGGCCTGACCCGCGCCACGGTCTCCAGCCTCGTCGACGACCTGCTGCGCGCCCGCCTCGTCACCGAGGTCGAGCCGGCACCACGCACCGGGGCCGGCCGTCCGGCCACCGGACTGGTCCTGTCATCCGACGGCCCGGCCGGCCTCGGGCTGGAGATCAACGTGGACTTCCTGGCCGCCGCCGTGGTCGACCTGACCGGAGCGGTCCGCCACCGCGCCGTACGCCGCGTCGACCAGCGCGACCGGGCACCCGACCGGATCCTCGCCGACGTGGCGCGGATGGCCGCCGAGGCGGTCGACGCCGTGGACCCGCCCGTGGCGGCAGCGCGGCTCGCGGTGCCCGGCCTGGTCGACGCCGACGGGCTGGTCCGGGTCGCGCCCAACCTCGGCTGGCGCGACCTCGACGTGCTGGGCCCCCTGCGGGCGGCGGCCGACTGGCCTGGCCTGCCGGTCACCGCTGACAACGAGGCCAACCTCGGCGCACTGGGCGAACTGGCGGCCTGCCCGTCCACCGACTTCCTGTACGTCTCCGGCGAGATCGGCATCGGCGCCGGTCTGGTGCTCGGCGGCACCCTCCTGCGCGGGGCCCGCGGCTGGAGCGGCGAGATCGGGCACGTGACGATCTCCCCGGACGGACCGGTGTGCCGGTGCGGGGCGCGCGGCTGCCTGGAGCGGTACGCCGGGCAGGAGGCGGTCCTGCGAGCGGCCGGGATCGGGCCGGATCCCACACTGTCGGCCGACGCCGCCGTGACCCGCCTCGCCGACCTGGCCGCCGCGGGCGACCCGGCGGCGCTGCGCGCGCTGCACGACGCCGGTACGGCGCTGGGCGTGGCCGCCGCCGGCGTGGTGAACCTCCTCGACGTGGACACCGTCGTGCTGGGCGGCAGCTTCGCGGCGCTCGCGCCCTGGCTCGGCTCGCAGGTGGAGCGCGAGGTGCGCGCGCGGGTCCTCACGGCCGCGTGGTCGCCGGTCGAGGTACGCGCGTCCACGCTCGGCGGTGCGACGGCGGTCATCGGCGCCGCCGACTCGGTCGTCCGGGACATCCGCACCGCCCCCGCCGACTTCGTGAGCGCCACCCGATGACCCGGAGCCGGTGGACGGTGGGCCACCGACCGGCCTCGGTGGACGGCGACCACCGACCCGGCCTGAGTGGATGGCGACCACCGCCCGACCCGAGTGGCCTACACCCGCCACTTGCCCACCTGACCGGGCATTATGCCGCCGATGACGGTTTCATGACGATCATGTGGCCATCCGGTGCTCACGTGGTCTCCGAATTGTTATCGCAGGCGGCGAACTCGCGCCGTGTCACCCATTGCGCGAGAGCGTCGCATCGAAATACGTTGCCGGACACAACAAACCGTGTGACCGGGGCCACCCGCGCCGGCACGACCGGTCGACGTGACCCACCCGAGATACCGGACACCCCCGCCAGCGCCGCTCCCTGCGGTCGCCCACCCGAAAGGACTGTGCTCATGCGCAGAGCCGTTGTCGCTCTCGCTGCCGCGGCCCTCACCGCCGGCAGCTTGGCCGCCTGTGGCAACAACAACAACTCGTCCGGCGGCACGAACACCCAGGGCAAGAAGCCCAAGATCGGCGTCATCCTGCCCGACAGCAAGTCCTCGGCCCGCTGGGAGACCGCGGACCGCAAGTACCTGCAGGCCGCCTTCGACGCCGCGGGTGTGGACGCCGACATCCAGAACGCCCAGAACGACAAGAACGCGTTCCAGACCATCGCCGACCAGATGATCACCAACGGCGCCACCGTCCTGCTGATCGTCAACCTGGACAGCGGCACCGGCAAGGCCGTCCTGGACAAGGCCAAGGCGCAGGGCGTCGCGACCATCGACTACGACCGCCTCACCCTCGGCGGCAGCGCCCAGTACTACGTCAGCTTCGACAACACCAAGGTCGGCCAACTGCAGGGCGAGGGCCTGGTCAAGTGCCTGTCCGCCAAGGGCGCGCAGAAGCCGGTCGTCGCCGAGCTCAACGGCTCCCCGACCGACAACAACGCCACCCTGTTCAAGAACGGCTACGACTCGGTACTCAAGCCCAAGTACGACTCGGGCGAGTACGTCAAGGGCCCGGACCAGTCCGTACCGGAGTGGGACAACGCGCAGGCGGCCACCATCTTCGAGCAGATGCTGACCCAGAAGCCGGACATCAAGGGTGTGCTGGCCGCCAACGACGGCCTCGGCAACGCCGCCGTTTCGATCCTCAAGAAGCAGAAGCTCAACGGCCAGGTTCCGGTGACCGGCCAGGACGCCACGGTGCAGGGCCTGCAGAACATCCTCGCCGGCGACCAGTGCATGACGGTCTACAAGGCGGTCAAGAAGGAGGCCGACGCGGCGGCCGAGCTGGCGATCGCACTGGCCAGGGGCGAGAAGAAGACCGTCGCCGGCAAGGTCACCGACCCGACCACCAAGCAGGACGTGCCGTCGGTGCTGCTCGACCCGGTCGCCATCACCAAGGACAACGTCAAGGACGTCGTGACCGACGGGTACGTGACCGCGGCCGAACTGTGCACCGGTGAGTTCGCGGCCAAGTGCGCCGAGGCCGGCATCAAGTAGCCCCCACCCCCATCACGGTCGGCACAACCGCGGACGTCGCGGCCTCGCACACAGTTGTGCCAGGCCGCGACGTCCGGGCCGGTCCGGCAACCCGCGGGACTCCCGTGCGGATCCGGTACGGTCACCGGCGGCTGTGCCGATCACCGGTGCCACCACAGAGAGGAACGCGGTGTCCGCCACCCCCCTGCTGGAAGTGCGCGGGATCAACAAGAGTTTCGGTCCCGTCCAGGTCCTGCGCGACGTCGACTTCGCCATCCACCCCGGCGAGGTGACCGCCCTCGTCGGCGACAACGGCGCCGGCAAGTCCACACTGGTCAAATGCATCGGGGGCAGTTACCCGATCGACTCCGGCGAGTACCGCTTCGAGGACACCCCGGTCACGGTCCACAGCCCGCGGGACGCCTCGAACCTCGGTGTGGAGATCGTCTACCAGGATCTCGCGCTCTGCGACAACCTCGACGTCGTCCAGAACATGTTCCTCGGCCGGGAGCGCCGTAACGGGCTCGTCCTCGACGAGGTCACCATGGAGCAGCTCGCCACCGAGACCCTCGCCAGCCTGTCCGTGCGCACCCTCACGTCGGTGCGCCAGCCGGTGGCCAGCCTCTCCGGTGGCCAACGGCAGACCGTCGCGATCGCCAAGGCCGTGCTGTGGAACAGCAAGGTCGTCATCCTCGACGAGCCGACCGCGGCGCTCGGCGTCGCGCAGACCGCCCAGGTGCTCGAGCTGGTCCGCCGGCTCGCCGACGCCGGCCACGCGGTCGTCCTGATCTCGCACAACATGAACGACGTCTTCGCCGTCTCCGACCGCATCGCCGCGCTGTACCTGGGCCGGATGGCCGCCCAGGTGAAGGCGACCGACGTCACCCACTCCCAGGTCGTCGAGCTGATCACCGCCGGTCGCAGCGGAGACCTGGGGCTGGCCCCGGCCAGTGCCGAGACCGCGAACGGAGCCCAGGCATGAGCGAGCGGAGCGAGCGAATCATGAGACTCAGGGCGTATGCGCCTCATGCCGTCGCCGAACGGTCCGGGCCGTCCGGCGACGCGTCGCGGGCCGGACTGTTCGCAACCCGCAGCGAGGTGGCGGCATGAGCAGCATCGTCGTCACCTCCGAGCAGCCGCCGCCCGCGGCCCGGCCCGAACCGGCGTCGCTGTCGACGTACGCGCGCACCTACGTCGCCCGGGTCCGCGGCGGCGACATGGGCGCGCTACCGGCCGTCCTCGGCCTGATCGTGCTGTGCGTCGCGTTCGGCACCGCCCGGCCGGTCTTCTTCAGCGCGATCAACTTCGCCAACCTCTTCAACCAGGGTGCGCAGATCACGGCGATCGCGATGGGCCTGGTCTTCGTCCTGCTGCTGGGCGACATCGACCTGTCGGCCGGCTTCGCCAGCGGTGTGTGCGCCGCGGTCCTCGCCGTCCTGCTCACCAAGCACCACGCGCCGTGGTACGTCGCGGTCCTGGCGGCGCTCGTCACCGGCATGGTGATCGGCACACTCATCGGGTTCCTGGTCGCGAAGATCGGCATTCCGTCGTTCGTGGTCACCCTGGCCGGGTTCCTCGCCTTCCAGGGTGTCCTGCTGGTGCTGGTCGACAACGGCACGAACATCTCGGTGGCCGACCCGACCATCAAGGCCATCAACGCCGACGGACGGCTTTCACCGGCACTCGGCTGGGCACTGTTCGCCGTCGCCGTGGCCGCCTTCGCAGCGGTGCGACTGCTGCGCCGGCGCAACCGGGTCGCGCGGGGGCTGACCGCCGAGCCACTGTCGGTCATCGCCGTCCGGGTCGGCGCGGTCGCCGTTCTCGGCGGCATCGCCGTGTACGTGCTCAACCTCGAGCGCAGCCGCAACGCCCTCGTCGTATCGCTGAAGGGCGTGCCCGTGGTCGTGCTCATCCTCGGCCTCATCGCCACCGTGCTGACCTTCGTGCTCAGCCGCACCGCGTACGGCCGGCACATCTACGCCGTCGGTGGTAACCGCGAGGCGGCCCGCCGGGCCGGTATCAACGTGGACCGGATCCGCATCTCGGTCTTCGTGATCTGCTCGGCGATGGCCGCGGTCGGCGGCATCATGGCCGCTTCCCGGGCCAACTCCGTCGACCCGAACACCGGCGGCAGCAACGTCCTGCTGTACGCCGTCGGCGCGGCCGTCATCGGCGGGACGAGCCTGTTCGGCGGCAAGGGCCGGGTGATCGACGCGGTGCTCGGCGGCGCGTTGATGGCGGTCATCGACAACGGCATGAGCCTGATGGGCTACAGCGCCGGCGCGAAGTTCGTCTTCACCGGGGCGGTACTGCTGCTCGCGGCGGGCGTGGACGCCCTGTCGCAGCGGCGGGCCGCGGCGACCGGGCTGCGGTGAGCGGTGCCCGGACGCCGTCCGGGCCGGGCAGCCACCCGGTCCGGACCCCCGGCCACCCGAGCCGGCCACTCCATGCACACTGGACAATCGTGCGGTCGGGACGCCGCGGCCCGACCGGACCCGTTGGAAACTGAGAGCTGAGGGATGCGCGCCGGACCGAGCCAGGAGGAGATCCGTCGGCTCAATCTCAGCGCGCTCCTGCGCTACGTGCACCTGAGGGGACCGACGTCGCGGGCTGCGCTGGCCGCGAACCTCGGCCTCAACCGCAGCACCATCGGTGCGCTCACCGCGGACCTCGTGGGTGCCGGACTGGTCCGCGAGGACCTGCCCCGCGACCACGGGCGGGCCGGCCGGCCGTCCCTGGTCGTCCGGCCCGAGCCGCACTCGTACGTGTTCGCGTTCTCCATCGAGGCCGACCGGCTCACCGCCGCCCGGGTCGGGCTCGGCGGGGTGATCCTGGACCGGCGCGAGATGCCGCGCCCGCGCGGCGAGCTACCCCCCGGCGAGGTGGTTGCCCCACTGGGCGACGCGGTACGCGCGATGCAGCGCGCGATCCCGCCCGACGCCCGGCACGTCGGCAGCGGCGCGGCGGTGTCGGCCATGGTGCGGCGCGAGGACGGGCTCGTACGGCTCGCCCCGAACGTCGGATGGGTCGACGAACCGCTGGGCGAGACCCTCTCCCGGGTCCTCGCGCCCGACCGCCCGGTGACCACCCGCAACGGCGCCGACCTGCGAGCCCTCGCCGAGCACACCCGGGGCGCGGCGGTCGGCTGCGACAACGTCGTGTACCTGCACGGTGACGGCGGCATCGGCGGCGGCATCATCGCCGGAGGCCGGCCGGTGACCGGGCACGGCGGGTACGGCGGCGAGGTCGGGCACATGGTCGTCAACCCCGCCGGCAAGCCCTGCGGCTGCGGGGCGCGCGGCTGCTGGGAGACCGAGATCGGCGAGGTCGCCCTGCTGCGCGCCGCCGGGCGCGAGGGGTACGGGCGGGAGTGCGTCGCCGCGGTCGTGGACGCCGCCGTCCGCGGCGACGCGGTGGCGCAGAACGCGGTCCGCCAGGTCGGCGACTGGCTGGGGTTCGGCGTCGCCAACCTGGTCAACATCTTCAACCCGGAGATTGTGATCTTCGGCGGTGGCCTGCGGGACGTGTACCTCGCGGCCGCCGCGCAGGTGCGCAGCCGGCTCAACCGCAACGGGCTGCCCGCCTGCCGCGAGCACGTCCGGCTACGGACGCCGACGCTCGGCGACGACGCCGCGCTGCTCGGCGCCGCCGAGGTCGCGTTCGAGCCACTACTGGACGACCCCCTGGACGCCGCTACCGGCCCGTGAGCAGGATGTCCCGGTCGGGCGTGGCGACCACGATGACGGCGTGAGGAGGCGCGGTGTCCGCGACAACCGGCGGCCTGCTGCTCGCGGCCGGCGAGGGGCGCCGGTACGGCATGCCGAAGGCGCTGATCGAACGGGACGGGCGACTGCTGGTCGAGCACGGGCTGGCGACGTTGCGGGCGGGCGGGTGCGACCCGGTCGTGGTGGTGCTCGGCGCCGCCGCCGAGACGGTACGGCGACGCGCCGACCTGAGCGACGCTCTGGTGGTGACCAACCCCGACTGGCCCTCCGGCATGGGTTCGTCCCTGCGGGCCGGACTCGACGCCCTCGCCGGCACGCCGGCGTCCGCCGCGACCGTCCTGCTGGTCGACACGCCGGGGATCACCGCGTCGGCGGTACGGCGGATCGGCGCCCGTGCCGCACCGGACGCCCTCGTGGTCGCGACCTACCACGGCGAGCGCGGCCACCCGGTATTGCTGGGCCGCGGGCACTGGGCCGGCGTGGCGGACCTGGCCTCGGGCGACGTCGGCGCCCGCCGGTACCTGCTGGCCCACTCCGCGCGGGTGGTACCGGTCGCCTGTGAGGACGTCGCGAACGGCGACGATCTCGACCGTCCGACGCGGTGAGCCTGGCCGGGACCGGACCCCGGCCGACCGGGCCCTGGCGCGGCCCCGGCATCGAAGCGCATAGTGGGACGGTGACCATGAGCGCCGGACGATCGCCCGCGTCGCCGGCCGCGCTGGCACACGACCTCGCCGCCACCGGTTACCTGGCCGACGCTGGCCTCGCCACCGCCGGTTACCTGGCGATGCGCCTGGGCCGGCCGCTGTTCCTGGAGGGTGAGGCCGGCGTCGGCAAGACCGCGTTCGCGCAGGCGCTCGCGCAGGCGACCGGCGCGCAGTTCGTCCGGTTGCAGTGCTACGAAGGTCTCGACGTGTCCCAGGCCCTCTACGATTGGGACTTTCCGCGGCAGATCCTGCACCTGCGGGCGCTGGAGGCGGCCGGCGGGCCGCTGGACCCGCGGACGGTCGAAACCAGCCTGTACGACCGCCGGTTCCTCGTCGCGCGGCCACTGCTGCGCGCCCTCGAGGAGAGCCCCTGTGTCCTGCTGGTCGACGAGGTCGACCGGGCCGACGACGAGTTCGAGGCGTTCCTGCTGGAGGTGCTCGCCGACGCGGCCGTCACGATCCCCGAACTCGGGCGCATCGCCGCGGCCTCGCCGCCGCTGACGGTGCTCACCAGCAACCGCACCCGCGAGGTACACGACGCGTTGAAACGGCGCTGCCTGTACCACTGGGTCGAACACCCCGACCTCGACCGTGAGGTCACGATCCTGCGGGCCCGGCTGCCGGAGCTGACCGAGCGGCTCGCCGTCGGAGTCGCGACGGCCACCGGGCGGATGCGGGCACTGGACCTGATCAAGCCACCGGGGGTCGCCGAGTCGATCGACTGGGCCGCCGCACTGTCGGCGCTCGGCGCGACGGCACTCGACCCGGACCTGGCCGCGGCGACGCTCGGCGCGGTGCTGAAGTACCGGGAGGACGCCGACCGGGTACGGGCGGCCGGGCTGGTGACGCTGTTGGACGCCGGCCCATGACCGGTGGTCCGGCGACCGGGATCCTGCCCGCCCTCGTCGGTTTCGCGCGCACGCTGCGGTACGCCGGCGTCGCGGCCACGCCGGACCGGGTACAGGCGATGCTCGCCGCCGCCGAGGTACTCGGCGGGTCCGGGCCTCCCGCCGGTGTCCTGTACTGGGCCGGCCGGCTCACCCTGTGCAGCCAGCCCGACGACCTGCCGGTGTACGACGCCGCGTTCGTCGGCTGGTTCGGTGGTGGCGGGCCGGACCGGGGCGCCACGCGCTCGGCGCGGCCGCGACCACCGCGCGTCGCCGTGCCGGCGGCCACCGGCGACGGCGGAGGCGCGGTCGAGCCGGCGGAGTCCGGACCCGTCCTCGCGCTGTCCGCCAGTGCCGCGGAGGTGCTGCGCCGCCGTGACGTGGCGACCTTGTCGGCGACCGAACGCGCCGAGGTGCGGCGGCTGATCGCGCTGCTCGCCCCGGCCACCGCGCCCCGGCGCAGCCGGCGGTACGCCGCCGGCCGGCGCGGCACGGTCGACCGACGCCGCACCGTGCGCGACATCCTGGCCCACGCCGGTGAGCCGGCCCGCCTGCGCCGGCGCCGCCGTCGCATCCGACCACGCCGGCTGGTCATCCTCATCGACGTGTCCGGTTCGATGACCCCGTACGCCGACGCGCTGCTGCGCTTCGCGCACGCGGCGGTACGCCGCCGGGCCGGCGCGTGCGAGGTGTTCACGGTCGGTACCCGGTTGACCAGGGTGACCCGGGCGCTGCGCCACCGGGACCCCGACGCCGCCCTGGCCGCGGCCGGTGGCACGATCCCCGACTGGCACGGTGGCACCCGGCTGGCCGACGCGCTGGGCGCCTTCCTCACCCGCTGGGGGCAGCGCGGTACCGCACGCGGCGCGGTCGTGGTGGTGTGCAGCGACGGGTGGGAGCGCGGCGACCCGGCGGCCCTGGCCGACCGGCTGGAGCGGCTGTCCCGGCTGGCGTACCGGCTCGTCTGGGTCAATCCGCACCGCGGCAAGCCGGGCTACGCTCCCCTGGTCGGCGGGATGGCGGCCGCCCTGCCGTACCTTGACCACTTCGTGGCGGGCCACAGCCTCGACGCGCTCGAGGAACTGGTGGGGGTGATCGCGCGTGCGTGAGGTACTCGACGAGCTGACGCGCTGGTGGGACGCCGGGCAGCCGGTGGGCATGGCGACGGTCGTCGGTACCTGGCGCTCGTCGCCCCGACCGGCCGGCGCGGTGATGCTGGTCGGTCCGGACGGCTCCGCGGTCGGCAGCGTCTCCGGCGGCTGCGTGGAGGGCGCCGTCTACGAACTGGCCGCCGGCGTCGTCGCGACCGGCACCCCGGTACGGCAGCGGTACGGCGTCAGCGACGACGACGCCTTCGCCGTCGGGCTGACCTGCGGCGGGATCATCGACGTCCTCGTCGAGCGGGTCGACCGCACGTCCTTTCCCGAACTGGGCGCGGTCGCGGCGGCGATCCGGTCCGGTACCCCGGTCGCCGTGGCCACCTGCGTCGAGGCCGGCGGCGATGATTCCGGTGGCGACCCGGCGGGCCGGTTCGGGCGGCGGCTGGTGGTCTGGGCCGACCGCACCGACGGCACGCTCGGTACGGCGCGGCTCGACGACGCCGTGACCGACGACGCCCGTGGTCTGCTGGCCGCCGGGCGCAGCGGGGCGCTGCGGTACGGGTACGACGGGCAGCGCCGCGGCGATGCGCTGACGGTCTTCGTCGCCAGCCACGCGCCCCGGCCGCGCATGATCGTGTTCGGCGCCATCGACTTCGCCGCCGCGGTCGCCCGCATCGGCGGCTTCCTCGGCTACCACGTGACGGTGTGCGACGCCCGGCCGGTGTTCGCGACGCGCCGTCGGTTCCCGGACGCCGACGAGGTGGTCGTCGACTGGCCGCACCGGTACCTGGCGGCGCAGGCGGCGGCGGGTCGGGTCGACGAGCGGACGGTGGTCTGCGTCCTCACCCACGACCCGAAGTTCGACGCGCCGGTCCTGGCGGTGGCGCTGCGGTTGCCGCTGGCCTACGTCGGTGCGATGGGTTCCCGGCGTACCCACGACGACCGGCTGGCCCGGCTGGCTGCTGCCGGCCTGACCGCGGACGAGCTGGCGCGGCTGTCCTCGCCGATCGGACTCGACCTGGGCGCGCGCACCCCGGAGGAGACCGCGGTGAGCATCGCCGCGGAGCTCGTCGCGGCCCACTGGGGTGGCAGCGGGGTACGTCTGGCCACTCTGGACGGTCGTATCCACCACGAGTGAACCGCTCCCCCGTCGAATATTTCCACGGGGTTTCGCCCCAGGGTCTTGCGGCCGGGCGCGCGAGGAGATTGTCTATGGGCAGCGCGCAACGATGACCTTCGACGCCTCGTCGGCGTGCGGACACCGACCCGCTCCGTGGCCGGCGGCGCCAGACGCCGCCATGCCACGAGGTCGGCGGTGACGGACACCGACGTGCGAAGCAGCCGGCAGCGAGAGGAGGCGCGCAGGAGGCGAGGGCGCCGGGGGCTTGCGCGCCCCTTCCGCCCGCTCGGCCACGCCGGACGGGGGCACAGCGGCTCGCGCCGAACGGGCACGGCGGCTGCGCCGAACGGGAGCGCCGTGGCTGCGCCCGCACCCGGACGCAGCGAACCCTCGAAAGCCGGGAGGCTTCGTGACCCGGATCAGTGTCACGGTCGACGGCGTTCGCTACGACGACGACGTCGAACCCCGTACCCTTCTCGTCCACCATCTTCGGGAACAGCTCGGCAAGGTCGGCACGGTGGTCGGCTGCGACACCAGCAACTGTGGCGCCTGCACCGTGCTGATGTCCGACCCCGACGGCCGGCTGGTCGGAGTGAAGAGCTGCTCGGTCCTGGCGGTACAGGCCGATGGCCGGGAGATCACCACCATCGAGGGCCTCGCCGGCCCGGACAGCGGTCTGCACCCGGTACAGCGGGCCTTCCACGACCGCCACGCCCTCCAGTGCGGGTTCTGCACCCCAGGAATGATCATGGCCGCGGTCGACCTGCTCAGCGAGAACCCCGACCCCACCGACGCCGAGATCCGCGCGGGGCTCGAGGGCAACCTGTGCCGGTGCACCGGCTACCAGAACATCGTGCGCGCCGTCCGTGACGCGGCGGCCGCCGTCCGGGCTTCGGGTGCGTCCGCGCAGCCGGCGGCGCCGACTCCCGCGGCGGTCGATGCGGCCACGCCGGACGGCGGTCTGCCGCCCGAGGAGGTACCCGACGAAGCCGTCCTCCAACCGGTGCCGTGAGGAGGTGGCTGTGGCCGAGCGAAGCGAGGACACCATGAAACACAGCGACCGTCATGTCCACACCGAGCGAAGCGAGGTGGGCGCATGACCGTGACGGAAGAGCGTGAGGTCGGCTCGCCCCGGCGCCGCAAGGAGGACGCCCGGCTGATCACCGGCCGTACCATGTGGACGGAGAACGTCGTCCTGCCAGGCATGTTGCACCTGGCGATCGTTCGGGCTCCCCTGGCCCACGCGAAGATCACCAGGGTCGACACCAGCGCCGCGCTGCGCGAACCCGGCGTGGTGGCCGCGTTCAGCGGGCGCGACGTCGCCGACGTCCAGGGCAGCCTGCCCTGCGCCTGGCCGGTAACCGAGGACATGGTGCACCCCGACCACCCGCCGATCGCCGTCGACGAGGTACGCCACGTCGGCGAACCGGTCGCGGTCGTGGTGGCCCGGTCACGGGCCGCCGCGCTCGACGCCACGGCAGCCGTCGAGGTGGACTACGAGCCCCTGGACGTGGTGGTCGACCTGGAGTCGGCGTTGGCCGGCGACGCCGGGCTGGTCCACTCGGACAAGGGCACCAACCGCGCGTACACCTGGGTGTTCGACTCGGCCGACGCCGGCACCGGCGGCGCGGTCGACGCGGCCTTCGCCGACGCCGAGGTGGTGATCACGCGGAGGTACCGGCAGCAGCGGCTGATCCCGGCGTTCATGGAGCCGCGCAGCGTGGTGGTCGACCCGACCGGCGACCAGTACACCATCTGGTCGGCCACCCAGATCCCACACATCCTGCGCTTTTTGATGTCGGTGGTCACCGGCACACCGGAGCACAAGGTGCGCGTGGTCGCCCCCGACGTGGGCGGGGGCTTCGGCGGCAAGCTCCAGGTCACGCCGGAGGAGCTAATCGCCTTCGTGGCGGCGAAGCGGCTGGGCAAGCCGGTCAAGTACACCGAGTCCCGCTCCGACAGCCTCCTCTCGGCCCACCACGGCCGGGACATGATCCAGGACCTGGAGCTGGCCGCCCGCCGCGACGGCACCGTCCTCGGCCTGCGGGTGCGGCTGCTCGCCAACATGGGTGCCTACCTCGGCCTGGTCACGCCGGGCGTGCCGCTGCTCGGCGCGTTCATGTACAACGCGATCTACACGTTCCCGGCGTACCGGTTCGAGTGCACCGGGGTGTTCACCAACACCACGTTCACCGACGCGTACCGGGGCGCCGGCCGCCCCGAGGCCACCTACGCGATCGAGCGGATCATGGACGAGCTGGCCGTCGAGGTCGGCCTGGATCCGATCGAGGTGCGCCGGCGCAACTGGATCAACGCCGACGAGTTCCCGTACACCACGGTCGCCGGGTTGACCTACGACTCCGGCGACTACTCCGCCGCCACGGCGCGCGCCCTCGACCTACTGGGCTACGACGAACTCCGACGCGAACAGGCGCGGCGGCGCGAGGCCGGCGACCCGGTGCAGCTCGGCATCGGGGTGTCCACGTACACCGAGATGTGCGGCCTGGCGCCGTCGCGGGTGCTCGGCAGCCTGCGCTACGGCGCCGGCGGCTGGGAGACCGCGAGCATCCGGATGCTGCCCAGCGGCAAGGTCGAGGTGGTCACCGGTACGTCACCGCACGGCCAGGGGCACGAGACCGCGTGGAGCCAGATCGTCGCCGACCAGCTGGGTGTCGCCTTCGACGACGTCGAGGTGCTGCACGGCGACACCCGTACCTCGTACAAGGGCCTGGACACCTACGGTTCCCGGTCCCTGGCCGTGGGCGGGATCGCGCTGTACCACGCATGCCGGAAGGTCGTCGACAAGGCCAGGCCGATCGCCGCGCACCTGCTCGAGTGCGACCCGGCCGACCTGGAGTTCGCACAGGGCAGGTTCCGGGTGCGCGGCCACCCCGACGGTGGCAGAAGCCTCGCCGACTGCGCCCTGGCCGTCTTCGCCGCGCACGACCTGCCCGACGGCATCGAGCCGACCCTGGACGCCGACGCCGTGTACGACCCGGTCAACTTCTCGTTCCCGCACGGCACCCATCTGTGCGCGGTCGAGGTCGACACCGAGACCGGCCGGGTGGCGATCCGGGAGTACGTGGCCGTCGACGACGTCGGCCGGGTCGTCAACCCGCTGATCGTGGAGGGCCAGGTGCACGGCGGTGTCGCCCAGGGCATCGCGCAGGCGCTGTTCGAGGAGGCCGTCTACGACGCCGACGGCAACCTGCTGTCCGGGACCTTCGTCGACTACACCCTGCCCAGCCCGGCCGACCTCGGCGACATCGTCACCGACCGGACCGAGAGCCCGGCACCGGACCACCCGCTCGGCACCAAGGGCGTCGGCGAGGCGGGCACCATCGCGTCCACCCCGGCCGTGGTCAACGCCATCGTGGACGCTCTGCGTCCGTACGGCGTCACCGACGTGCCGATGCCGTGCACCCCGGAGCGGGTGTGGCGGGCCATCGCCGCGGGCGCTGAGCTTACGAGCCCCGCAGTCGCGAGCCACGAAACCACGGAAGGTGTCTCATGATCCCGGCGGCGTTCGACTACACCCGCCCGGCGAGCGTGGACGAGGCGGTGGCGGCGCTCGCCGACGAGGACGCGAAGGTACTCGCCGGTGGCCAGAGCCTCATCCCGCTGCTGCGGCTGCGGCTGGCCGCGCCGACCCTCGTGGTCGACCTCGGCGGTCTCGCCGAGCTGCGCGGGATCCGCGACGGCGGCGACGCGCTGGTCGTCGGGGCCATGACGACCCACGCGTCGGTGCTCGCCGACCCGCTGGTCGACCGGTACGCCCCGCTGCTGGCGCAGGCCACGGCGACGGTCGCGGACCGGCAGGTACGCCACCGCGGCACCCTCGGCGGCGCGTTGGCGCACGCCGACCCCGCCGGCGACCTGCCCGCGGTGGCGGTCGCACTGGACGCGACCCTGGAGATCGCCGGCCCGGCCGGCCGGCGCACCGTGGCGGCGGCCGACTTCTTCGTCGACTACCTGACGACCGTGCTGGAGCCCGGTGAGGTCCTGGTGGCCGTCCACATCCCCAAGCGCGAGGGCTGGTCGACCCATTACGAGAAGTTCAGCCGGGTCGCCCAGGGCTGGGCGCTGGTCGGCGTGGCGGCGATGGTGCGCCGCGCCGACGGGCGGATCGCCGAGGCGCGCGTGGCGCTGACGAACATGGCCACCACGCCGGTCCGCGCCGCCGCCGTGGAGGCCGCGCTCACCGGCTGCGCTGTCGACCCCGCGGCGGTGCGGGCGGCCGCCGCGCACGCCGCCGAGGGCACCGGGCCGACCGGTGACCTGTCCGCCTCCGCCGAGTACCGCAGCCACCTGGCGCGGGTACTCACCGGCCGGGCGGTCCTCGCCGCGCTGGGCGGACCGGATGACGGAGCCGTCGGCGCTGCCCCGGCGGGCGGCAGACCTCCGGGCGGCGTGGACAACGGTACGGCGTCGGGGCGGGCCGATGCGGCTTGAGCACAGTTTCACCGTGCCGGTACCGGTCGACCAGGCCTGGGAGATCCTCCTCGACCTGCCCCGGGTGGCGCCCTGCATGCCGGGCGCGACGCTCACCGGCGTCGACGGCGACACGTTCACCGGTACGGTCAAGGTCAAACTCGGTCCGATCGCGCTGACCTACCAGGGCAAGGGTCACTTCGTCGAACGCGACGAGACGGGCCGCCGGGTCGTGATCTCCGCCAGCGGCCGGGACACCCGGTCGGCGGGTACCGCCACCGCCACGGTGACGGCGGTCCTGGCCGCCGACGGCGGCGCCACCCGCGTCGCGGTGGACACCGACCTGTCCGTCACCGGGCGGCCGGCGCAATTCGGGCGGGGGATGATCGCGGACGTCGGGGGCAAGCTGATCGGCCAGTTCGCCGACTGCCTGGCCCGCACGCTGGCCGCGCCCGAACCGACGCCCGCGCCCGCCCCGGCACTCGCCGAGGCCGAGCCGATCGACCTGTTCAAGCTCACCGGCAGCACCACTACGGCACGCAGGCTGGGTGCGTACGCGCTCGGCGCCGGAGTGCTCGCGGCGCTCGCGTGGGTCACTGTCCGCTGGCTGGGCCGGTGACACCTCGACACGATCCGGCGCGGGGAGCCGGCGGACCTGACGACCGGCCGGCCCTCACGACCGGCCCGTCCAGCGCGGCTCGAACTGCCACCACGCTTCCCCCCACCGCGCCATCCGGCGGGCGTCGAGCGCCCGGTGCACCCCGAGCCGCAGGGCCGCGGCCACCAACCCGGCCCCCACCCCCGCCAGTACCGCCGCCGCGGCGGCGTTCACGCAGGTCTGCGCCCGCTGCTGCGGCGGGTCCACGAGGGTACCCCGCGCGTCGGTCCACACCGGTACCCACTCGCCAGCCCGCGCCCGCTCGTCGACCAGGACCGAGCCGCGATGCGCGCTGCCGTCCACCCCCGCCCAGCGCACCGGTGTCCGCACACCGGTGGCCGAGGTACCCGCCCGGCTCGGTGCCGGTCCGCGCGGAGCGGGCGACGCGTCGGAGGCGGGCCCGGAGCCGGCATCGGCCAGCAGTGTCGCCTGGGTCCGGTACCGGTGTGCCCGTTCGGTCTGCTCGGTTCGCACCCCGGCGGCGTACGTCGCCCTGGCCGTGAACCAGACCGTCGCCGGCAGGACGAGCAGGGTGACGATCACGATCACGATCGTGATCCAGGCTTCGACCCGGTCGATGGTCCGGCGCAACGGGTTGCTGTCCAGACCGATGCGGCGCAGGGTCCGATCTGCCAGCGACATGACGATCTCCCGGGTTTGTCACGCCCGTCCTCCGGTCGATACCCAGCTTCGCCGCCCTGATGCCGACCGCACCCACCGGGTCCCGCCGGCACCTGGTGACGCCGACACCGGGTAGCGCCGACACCGGGGTCACCCGAACGTCGGATCACGGGAACATCGGTGCGCCCTCGCGCTGCTCCACGTCGATCACGTGGAACACGGCGTTGATCAGCGCGAGGTGGGTGAACGCCTGCGGGAAGTTGCCGAGATGCCGGCCGCTGCGCGGGTCGATCTCCTCGGCGTACAGGCCCAGCGGGCCGGCGAACGACAGCAGCTTCTGGCACAGCCGCCGGGCCCGCGCGTGCTCGCCGATCAGCGTGAACGCCGAGACCAGCCAGAACGAGCAGATCGTGAACGTACCCTCCTCGCCGACGTCGTCGAGTCCCTCGTCGGTCTTCTCGGGGCGGTACCGCAGCACCATCTCGTCGACGGTGAGCTCGTCGGCGATCGCGAAGACGGTGGCGCGCACCCGCGGGTCGGTCGGCGGCAGGAACCCCATGAGCGGGATGAGCAGGACCGAGGAGTCCAACTCGTCGGTGTCGTAGTGCGCGGTGAACACCCCGCGCTCGTCGACCGCGTGGGCGCACACGTCGGCGTGGATCTCGTCAGCGATCTTCTGCCAGCGCGCGGCGAGCGCGTGGTCCTCGCGGATCCGGGCCAGTCGTGCCCCGCGGTCGACCGCGACCCAGCACATCACCTTCGATGAGGTGAAGTGCTTGGGCTCGCCGCGTACCTCCCAGATGCCGCGATCGGGCTCCTTCCAGTGCGTGATGGCGTTCTCCACCTGGCGTCTCAGGATCCGCCAGATCCGCTCGTCGAGCCGGTCGCGCGACTTGGTGTGCAGATACACGGCGTCGAGCACCGCACCCCACACGTCGTTCTGCCGGTGGTGGTACGCGTCGTTGCCCACCCGTACCGGCCGCGCCCCCTCGTACCCGTGCAGGTGGTCGAGGATCGTCTCGTGGAGATCGCGCTCGCCGCTGATGCCGTACATGATCTGCAGGTCCTGGTCGCGCTCGGCGACGTCGGCGATGAAGTAGAAGAAGTCGTTGGCCTCCCAGTCGAAGCCCAGCGTGTACAGCCCCCACAGCGCGAACGTGGCGTCCCGGATCCAGCTGAACCGGTAGTCCCAGTTGCGGTTGCCGCCGGGAGTCTCCGGTAGCGACGTGGTCGCCGCGGCGGCGAGCGCGCCGGTGGGCGCGAAGGTGAGACCCTTGAGGGTCAGCGCGCTGCGCTCCAGGAAGCTGCGGAACCGGTGGTCGGGGAAGTTGCCCCGGGCGAGCCAGTGCTGCCAGTGGTGGGCGGTCCAGGTCAGGCGCCGCTGCGCCTCCTCGTACGTGTAGGGCGGCGGGTGTTCGGTCCAGGTCAGGGCACAGAAGCGGGTCTCGCCCTCCTTGAGCAGGGTGCGCGCGGTGGCCCGGCCGCCCTCGAACCCCAGCCGCATGTCGGTGGTCAGGGTCAGCGCGACGTCGGCACCCTCGGCGCGCGCCACGCCCTGGTGGTAGATCCGGTCGGTGTACGACCAGCGCGCGCCGTGCCGGCCGTAGTCGAACACCGGCTCGCACTCCAGCGTCACCTGCACCTCGCCGGACACGCACCGGACCGTCCGCAGCAGGACGTGGTCGGCGTCGTAGTCGGTGGGTGCCCGGCGGTGGGTGTGCGACAGCTCGTGCTCGTGGTGCCACGGCCCGATCAGCAGGACGTCACGGGTGATGATCCAGCCGGTCGCCGTGCCCCAACTGGTCTCCAGGACCATCGTTCCGGGCAGGTACCGGCGGTCCGCCGGCACCAGTACCTCGGCCGGTCCCAGCCGGAACCCACCGGCGTCCCGGTCGAGGATCGCGGCGAACACGCTCGGCGAGTCCATCCGCGGCAGGCACAGCCACTCGACGTTGCCGCTCGGCGCGACCAGTGCCGTCGTCTCGCAGTCGGACAGGAAGCCGTAGTCGGCGATCGGGGGGAAGGGGGACTGCAGCCCTGCCTCGCGGCGCATGAATGGACGGTGCTCAGCCAGTGATTCCGCTGGCGCGACAGCCACGAGATTCTCCCCTGACGACAGGCCACGGCACTCCCGGTCCGGGTCACCAGGGCCTCTCACCATTTCTGCCGTTCCGAAACGTCTCCGCCGGCCGCCGGTACGCGACCGCGCCACGTCCCGGGTCCGCCGGTGCGGGCGCACGCAGCCGCTCAGCCGACGTGGACCATCGGCCGGCGACGGAAGTCGTGCTCGGCCTCGCGCAGCACCTCACGCGTGATCGGAGCGATCTCACCCTCCCCGAAGACCAGGTACCGCAGCAGGTAGACCACCGGGTTGCCCTCGGTCCAGTTGAAGTACACGTGCGGCTGCTTGCCGGTCATGTCCCGGATCGCCAGTAGCAGGGCCGCGATGGCGTTGGGGATGGACGAGCCCTCCACGTGCAGGATGCGGGCGCCGTGCCGCTCCTCCCCGCGCACCCGCAGCGGCGCCTCGAACTCCGACGGGTCGTTGACCTTGACCTCGACGAACAGCACCGGGTCGCGGTCGGGGATGCCGGCGTCGCGGCGCTGCTCGGCCTCCTTGAGCCGGTACTCGATCTCGTCCCGGGCATCCGGCTCGTTGGCGATGAGGCGGATCCTTCCGGACGCCGCGGCGTCCTCGATGAACTGCCGGGCCAGGTCGTCCATCTCGACGCCGGTGGCGCGCAGCTCGGTCACCCGCAGGATCCGCGACAGCACCGAGAGCAGGACGATCCCGGCGATGAACAGTGAAGCGATCTTCACGCCGTCGGGCCGCTCGACGATGTTGGTGATCGTGGTGTAGACGAACACGAGGGTCACGGCGCCGAAGGCGACCGTCAGCCAGTGCCGGCCGCGCCGCCGCGCCGACAGCGTGACCGCGACCGCCGCCGAGGTGATCAGCACCAGGACACCGGTCGCGTACGCCCCGCCCTGGGCGTTGACCTCGGCCCGGAACGACACGGTCACCGCGAACGCGACGGCGGTGAGGACCAGCACCAGCGGCCGGACCGCCCGGGTCCAGGTCGGCGCCATGCCGTAGCGCGGCAGGTACTTCGGGATCAGATTGAGCAGGCCCGCCATCGCGGACGCCCCGGCGAACCACAGGATCAGCACCGTGCTGACGTCGTACACGGTACCGAAGCCGTTGCCCAGGTACTCGTGCGCCAGGTACGCCAGGGCCCGCCCGTACGCGGCACCACCCAGCCGGAACTCCCGGTGCGGGATGAGCATGGTCGTCACCACGCTACTGGTGATCAGGAAACCGCTCATGATCAACGCGGCCGTGGTCAGCAGCCGGTGCGCGCCGGTGATCCGTCCCCGCAGGTCGTCCGGGCCGTGGGTACGGATCAGCGGCATCACCGCGACCCCGGTCTCGAATCCCGACAGCCCCAGCGCCAGCCGCGGGAAGACCAGCAGCGCCACCACCGCCATCGCCAGCGGGCTGGGGTACTCCGCGACCAGCAGTCTCCGCCACGCCGCCACCACGTGGGGCTGGCCGGCGATGTGCTGCAGCGCGACCGCGATCACGATCGTGTTGAGCGTGAGGTAGACGCCGACCAGGACGACCGCGATGCCGATGGCCTCCCGGAAGCCCTTCAGGAACACCGCACCCAGCAGGGCGATGAACACCAGGGTCACCCCCACCTGGTGGCCGTGCAGGGCGTGCGGGGCGTACGGGTTCTCCAGCACGTGCGCGGTCGCGTCCGCCGCCGACAGGGTGATCGTGATGATGAAGTCGGTCGCGGCGAACCCGAGCAGCGCCAGCACCAGGAACTTGCCGAGCCACCGGGGCAGCAGCCGCTCCAGCATCGCGATCGAACCCTGCCCGTGCGGGCTGGCCTCGGCGACCCGCCGGTACACCGGCAGCGCGCCGACCAGGGTCAGTGCCACGAGGACCAGCGTGGCGAGGGGGGCCAGCGTCCCCGCGGCGAGGACCGCGATGCCGGGCTGGTAGCCGAGCGTGGAGAAGTAGTCCAACCCGGTCAGGCACATCACCTGCCACCACGGCCGCTGGTGTACGGTGCCCGGTTTGGCGTGCGGACCCTCGACCGGGGACTTGCCCTCGTTGAGGTCGTCGAGCAGCCATCCGCGGAGACCAGCCCGGTGTTCGGCCGGCGCGGCCTCGATGACGGGCTGACTCATGACACGGATCCGCTCCTCGTGCGCCTACGGCTGGAACCTGTACCCCAGGCCGGCATCGGTAACCCGGTGCCGGGCCGGGCCGGATCGGGCTCCAACGTGCGGCGCAGGCGTGCCAGGTACTGCCGCAGGTAGGGGGTTTCGGCGAGGTAGGTCGGCCCCCACGCCCACCGCCGCTCTCCCGCGTTCACCGCCGTGACCAGGTGTCGAGCCGGTCCAGGATGGCGGGGTCGGCGCGCTGAACCTCGAGATCGGGTGGTGGCTGGCCTCCGTCGGTCAGGTCGGCCACCGGCAGGCTCAGCGCCAGCGTGAGCCCGCCGCCGGACGTGGCCTCGTCACGCAGGTCGCCCCCCATCGCCTGCGCGAGGCCACGCGTCAACGCGAGCCCCGGCCCGCTCTCCTGCTGGCTGTCACGGTCACCCGGCCGTGCCCAGGGCAGGACGACCTTCTGCCGGTCAGCGACCGGGATACCCGGCCGGTGGTCGATCACACGTACCTCGACCTGCCCGCTCCGCTCTCTGACCTCGACGACCGGTGGTTCGTCCCGGGGACTGGCGTGGACCGCGTCGGCGATCAGGCTCACCAGTACCCGGGCCAGCAGCGCCGGGTCGGCGTAGATCTCCGGCACCTCCTCCGGGACCTCGACCCGGACGCCACGGCCGGCCTCGCCCACCTGGTCCAGCGCCCGCGGCAGCGCCTCCGCCACGCTGACCAGCCGGGGCCGCCGGTCGACGACGCCCGCCTGCAGCCGGTCGGGGTCCAGCAGGTCCTCCACCGACCGTTCCAACTGCCGCAGGTTCTCCTCCGCGCTGGCGAGCAGCAACGCGCGGTCGGCGTCGGCGGCGGAATCGTCCCGACGGCGCAGCCGGCCGACGGCCGCCCGCGCCGACGACAGCGGGGCGCGCACCTCGTCGCGGACCGCGCCGAGCAGTGCGGTCCGGGTACGGTCCGTCTCGGACAGGCTCTGGACCGCCGCGGCCTGCTGGGCCAGCCGCTCCTGCCGCAGCGCGAGCGCGGCCTGCGCGGCGAACGCCTCGAGGACCCGGCGGTCGGCGGCGTCCGGGGCGTGTCCGCGCAGCACCAGGGTGAGGCAGGCGTCGATCGGCACGTCGGCGTCGCCCTCGTCGGGGGACGTGCACGGCGGGCCGCCGACGGAGGCCACGACCCGCCAGGCCGACGGCTCGTGCCGCTGGTCGGGCGTCGGCGGAGCCTCCGGCGTCAGCTCCAGCAGCGTCACGCCGGTCAGCGAGAAGGTCTCCAGGACCTGCTTGAGCAGCGCCTGCAGCGGCCGCTCGCCCCGCAGCACGCTGCCGGCGACCGTGGACAGTGTCTCGGCCTCGGCGCGGGCGTGGGCGGCCTCCGCGGTGCGGCGGGCCGCCAGGTGCACGACCGTACTGACGGCGACCGCGACGGCCAGGAAGGCCACCAGCGCGAACTGGTTCGCCGGCCCGACGCTGACGGTGCCGGCCGGCGGCAGGAAGTACCGGTCGAGGACGGCGACCGCGGCGGCGGCCGTGAGCAGGGCCGGGTAGAGGCCACCCACCAGCGCGACCGCGAGAACGGCCAGCAGGTACGCGAGGACGTCGTCGGCCGGTGACAGGGTCGGTCGCAGCCGGTCGAGCAGCAGCGTCACCAGCGGCAGGCCGACGGCCGCCACGGCGAGGCCGGCGAGCCGGCGTCCGGTCGTCAGCCCGGCGGTGATCCGCACCGGCCGGCGTCCCCGCTTGGCCTCCTCGTGGGTGACCAGATGGACGTCGATGTGGCCGGACTCGGCGGCGGTGGTGCCCCCGACGCCCGGGGAGAGCATCTGCGCCAGCCGACCGCGCCGGCTGGCGCCAAGGACGAGCTGGGTGGCGTTGACGCCGCGGGCGAAGTCCAGCAGGGCGGCCGGGATGTCGGTACCGACGACCTGGTGGTAGGTACCGCCGAGATCCTCGACGAGCATCCGCTGCCGGGCCAGGTGCGCGGGGTGGGCGCCGGCCAGCCCGTCGCTGCGGGCGACGTGGACGGCCATCAGATCCGCCCCCTTGGTACGCGCCGCGATCCGGCCGGCCCGGCGGATGAGCGTGTCGCCTTCGGGTCCGCCGGTGAGCGCCACGACCACCCGTTCCCGCGTCTCCCAGGTGGTCTCGATGTGATGGCCGGCGCGGTAGCGGTCGAGCTGGTCGTCGACCTTGTCCACCACCCAGAGCAGCGCCAGCTCGCGCAGCGCGGTCAGGTTGCCGACCCGGAAGTAGTTCCCGAGCGCCGCCTCGATCTTGTCGGGACGGTAGACGTTGCCGTGGGCCATCCGCCGCCGCAGCGCCTCGGGGGTCATGTCGACCAGTTCGATCTGCTCGGCCCGGCGCACCACCTCGTCGGGTATCGTTTCGCGCTGCACCACACCGGTGATCTGCTCGACGACGTCGTTGAGCGACTCCAGGTGCTGGATGTTGAGTGTGGTGACCACCGTGATGCCGGCTTCGAGCAGCTGCTCGATGTCCTGCCAGCGCTTGGCGTTCCCGCCGTGACTCCCACCGCCGGCACCCTCGGACGGCACGTTGGTGTGCGCCAGCTCGTCGACCAGGGCGACCTGGGGGCGGCGGGCGAGCACCGCGTCGAGGTCCATCTCGGTGAAGGTCGCGCCGCGGTAGACGACCTTCTTGCGCGGGACCACCTCCAGCCCGTCGACCAGCTCCTCGATGATGCGCCGGCCGTGCGGCTCGACCAGGCCGACCACCACGTCGGTGCCGCGTCCCGCCCGGCGCCGACCCTCCTCGAGCATCTTGTACGTCTTGCCCACACCGGGTGCCGCCCCGAGGTAGACCCGAAGTTGTCCGCGCGCCATGTCGCGCTCCCCTAGCCGCGGTACGGATACGTCCGGTCGAGGTCGAGGTTGAGGTCGAGCACGTGCACGGCCGGCTCGCCCAGGAAACCCAGATCCCGCCCGGTGGTGTGCCGGTCCACCGCCTCCCGCACATTGTCAACGGTAGTGCCCCGTACCCTCGCAATCCGGGCGGACTGAAGTTTCGCGTATGCCGGGCTGATGTGCGGGTCGAGGCCGCTGCCGCTGGCGGTGACCGCGTCGGCGGGTACGGCGGGTCGGGCGGGCGCGGGGCCGCGGATCGGGGTGGCCACGCCGCGGGAGTAGTCCTCCCCCGGCTCGGCGCACTCCACGGTCACGCCCTGGTACGCCGCGGTGAACGGCACCGCCGGGCACGGCTCGTTGAGGCTGACGGCCCGGGTGACCGGGCCTCGCAGACCGTCGCGGCGGTACACGGCCAGGACCGCGCCGACCCCGCCGATCGTGCAGTACGGCCGGCGCCCGTCGACGTGCTCCAGGGCTCCGATCGCGTGGGAGCGCGTGCAGACCTGGGTGAGCAGGCTGGGCCTGCCCGGGCCGTGGTCGATGACGTTGTTCGGTCCGAGGTTGGATCCGCCGCTGGCGGTCGGGTCGTAGCCGACCCCGCTGCCGGCGGCCGACGGGCGGGACTGGAAGTACTGCACGAGGGGTCTGCCGTCGGCGCCGGTGAACGACTGGCCGATGAGCCCGCTACCCACGGCCCGGTGTCCGACGGTGACCAGGGACCCGTCGGCGTGGTGGGCCAGCCCGGGCAGCCGGGCCACGGCGGTGACGGCCAGGGGGTAGGCGATGCCGACGAGCGCGGTGAGCACCAGCAGCGTACGCAGCGCGGCGAGGTGCTGGGCCAGCCAGTACGGGCGGCGCATGTCAGATCCCCGGCACGAGGTGGACGACGAGGTCGATGAGCTTGATGCCGGCGAACGGGGCGACGACGCCACCGACTCCGTAGACGAGCAGGTTGCGGCGCAGCATCGCGGCGGCGCTGCTGGGCCGGTACCGCACGCCGCGCAGGGCGAGGGGGATCAGCGCGACGATGACGAGCGCGTTGAACACGACCGCGGACAGGACCGCCGAGGTCGGGCTGGCCAGCCGCATGACGTTGAGCCGCTCCAGGCCCGGGTAGACGGCGGCGAACATGGCCGGGATGATCGCGAAGTACTTGGCGATGTCGTTGGCGATCGAGAACGTGGTCAGCGCCCCGCGGGTGATCAGCAACTGCTTGCCGATCTCGACGATCTCGATCAGCTTGGTCGGGTCGGAGTCCAGGTCGACCATGTTGCCGGCCTCCTTGGCCGCCGACGTGCCGGTGTTCATGGCCACCCCGACGTCGGCCTGCGCGAGGGCCGGGGCGTCGTTGGTGCCGTCGCCGGTCATCGCGACCAGCTTGCCGCCCTGCTGCTCGCGTTTGATCAGCGCCATCTTGTCCTCGGGCTTGGCCTCGGCGAGGAAGTCGTCCACGCCGGCCTCGGCGGCGATGGCCCGGGCGGTCAGCGGGTTGTCCCCGGTGATCATCACGGTGCGGATGCCCATCCGGCGCATCGCGTCGAACCGCTCCCGCATACCGGCCTTGACCACGTCTTTGAGATCGATGACGCCCAGGGAGCGGGCTGGCTGCCCGGCGCGCCACTCCGCGACCACCAGCGGTGTGCCACCGGCGGCGCAGACCCCGTCGACGACCGTCGCGACATGGTCGGTGGTGTGTCCGCCGTGGTCCCGCACCCACTTCAACACCGCGCTGGAGGCGCCCTTGCGGATGCGGCGCACACCGTCGTCCTCGTCGAGATCGACGCCCGACATGCGGGTGGAGGCGCTGAACGGCACCCAGGTCGCGCACTGGATCTGCCGTTCCCGCAGCCCGTAGCGCTGCTTGGCGTGCACCACGATCGAGCGGCCCTCCGGCGTCTCGTCGGCCAGGCTGGACAGCTGCGCCGCGTCGGCGAGCACCTTCTCGTCGACGCCGTCGACCGGGGAGAACCGCTCGGCCTGCCGGTTGCCCAGCGTGATGGTGCCGGTCTTGTCCAGCAGCAGCGTGTTCACGTCGCCGGCCGCCTCGACCGCGCGACCGGACATGGCCAGGACGTTACGCTGCACCAGCCGGTCCATGCCGGCGATGCCGATCGCCGACAGCAGCGCCCCGATCGTGGTGGGAATCAGGCACACCAGCAGCGAGACGAGGACGATGCCGGTCACCCCGTGCGCGTCCAGCGCCGGGCTGTCCGGAGCGGACGCCTGCACGTCCTTGGAGTAGATCGCCAGCGGCTGCAGCGTGGCGACCGCGAGCAGGAAGATGATCGTCAGCGCGACGAGCAGGATGTTCAGCGCGATCTCGTTGGGGGTCTTCTGCCGGTTGGCGCCCTCGACCAGGGCGATCATCCGGTCGATGAAGCTCTCCCCCGGCTTCTGGGTGATCCGCACGACGATCCGGTCGGATAGCACCTTGGTGCCGCCGGTGACCGCCGACCGGTCCCCGCCGGACTCGCGGATCACCGGCGCGGACTCGCCGGTGATCGCGGACTCGTCGACGCTGGCGATCCCCTCGACCACGTCACCGTCACCCGGGATGATCTCTCCCGCCTCGACCACGACGACATCGCCCAGCGTGAGTTCGGCCGCGGGTACCGACTCCTCGTCGACGCGTCCACCGCCGGGCGCCCAGCCCGCCAGTCGACGCGCGATGGTGCCCTGCTTGGCCCGGCGCAGCGTCTCGGCCTGCGCCTTGCCCCGGCCCTCCGCGACCGCCTCGGCGAGATTGGCGAACACCACGGTCAGCCACAGCCAGCCGGTGGTCAGCCACGCGAACACGGTCGGATGGGCGATCGCGAGGACGGTGGTGAACACCGAGCCGACCTCGACGATGAACATCACCGGGTTGTGCCACAGCGTGCCCGGGTTCAGCTTGCGCAGCGCGTCCGGCAGGGATCTGACCAGTTGCCGCGGGTCGAGCAGGCCGCCGGGGACCCGACCCGGACCACCGGCGGGCGGCCGTCGCGCCACGCCCTGCTCCGTGATGATCGACATGTCAGCAGCGCTCCGGGACATCACAGGCCCTCGGCGAGGGGACCGAGCGCCAGGGCAGGCAGGTAGGTCAGCGCCACCAGGACGAGGACGACGCCGACGACCATGCCGACGAACAGGGGCTGATAGGTCTTGAGGGTGCCGGCCGACGCCGGTACCGGCTGCTGGGCCGCGAGCGAGCCGGCCAGGCCGAGCACGAAGACGATCGGCAGCAGCCGGCCGAGCAGCATCACCGCGCCGAGGGTCGTGTTGTACCAGGTGGTGTCGGCGTTCAGGCCGGCGAACGCCGAGCCGTTGTTGTTGGCCGCCGAGGTGTACGCGTAGAGCACCTCCGACAGCCCGTGCGGCCCGCCGTTGAGCATCGACGCCCGCGCGGACCTCAGTGCCATCGCCGCCGCGGTGCCGACCAGCACCAGCGCCGGCGTGGTCAGGAAGTACAGCGAGGCGAGCTTGACCTCGCGGGCGCCGATCTTCTTGCCCAGATACTCCGGGGTCCGCCCCACCATCAGCCCGGCCACGAACACCGTGAGCACGGCGAGGATCAGGATGCCGTACAGGCCGGAGCCGGCGCCACCGGGCGCGACCTCGCCCAGCATCATGTTGCCCAGCAGCACCGCTCCGCCCAGCGCGGTGTACGAGCCGTGCGTCGAGTCCACCGCGCCGGTCGACGTGAGCGTGGTCGCGGCCGCGAACGTCGCCGACTGCGGCACGCCGAAGCGCACCTCGGTACCCTCGGCCGCCGCGCCCACCGCCTGCGGCACGGTCCCGCGGTGCGCCAACTGGAAGGCGGTGGCGGCGACGACGCTGGCGAGCGCCAGGACCGCCATGACGGTCGCGATCGCGAGCCCCTGCCGGGGGTTGCCGACCATCCGGCCGAACGCCCGCGGTAACGAGAAGGCGATCACCAGCAGCAGGAAGACCTCGACCCAGTTGGTCCAGCCGGTCGGGTTCTCGAACGGATGGGCGCTGTTGGCGTTGTAGAACCCGCCGCCGTTGGTGCCGAACTCCTTGATGATCTCCTGGCTGGCCACCGGTCCGCCGGGAATGTGCTGCGTCGCGCCGCTCACGGTGTGCACGTCGCGCCCGCTCGCCAGATTCTGCACCATACCCGCGCCCACGAACACCAGTGCGCCGACCGCCGCGACCGGGAGCAGGACCCGCAGGCAGACCCGTACCAGGTCGACCCAGAAGTTGCCGACCACAGCGGCGACCGGGCCGGGCGACCGTGCGGGACCTCGCGGGCCGGACCGGTCGGAGCCCCGGGCGAAGCCACGCACCAGCGCCACCGCCACGGCGATGCCCACCGCCGCGGACGCGAAGTTCTGCACCGCCAGGCCGCTCATCTGGACCAGATGGCCCATCGTGGACTCGCCGGCGTACGACTGCCAGTCGGTGTTGGTCACGAAGCTGGCGGCCGTGTTCCAGGCCTGGTCGGCCGGCACCGGCGGCCGACCGAGCGACAGCCACAGGTGGTTCTGCACCCGCTGGAGCGTGTACAGCAGCAGCACCGACACCGCGGAGAAGGCCAGCACGCTCCGCGCGTACACGCCCCAGGTCTGCTCGCTGTCGGGGTCGACGCCCACCAGCCGGTAGACGGCGCGCTCCACCCGCCGGTGCCGCCGGCCGGTGAACACGCGGTACAGGTGGTCGCCGACCGGCCGGTAGACCACCGCGAGGGCGATCACCAGCGAGGCGACGAAGAGCATGCCCGCCGTCGTGTCGCTCATCAGAAGCGCTCCGGAAACAACAGGGCCACCACGAGGTACCCGAGCAACCCCACCGCGAGGACCAGCCCGACCGCGTTCTCGACGTTCACAGCCGCTCCACCGCCCGCACCACGAGGGCCAGACCGGCGAACACGGCCAGCGTCAACAGTACGAACAGCACGTCAACCACGGTGCCGCTCCTCCTCGGACTCCGGCCGGCCGCGACCCGCGGTGGCGGCCGGCCGCGGCCGGCCCGGGTGGTACCCGGTCACGGCCCGACTCCGCGCCCGCGCCAACGCCGGGGCCCGGATCTGGCATGACCGCCGGGACCGCGCGCCGGGTACGGGCCGCCGGGTCGGGCCGGTGGCCGCGCCGTCCACCGCCGCGGCCGCCAGCGCCGGAACCCTCCAGACGTCGGTGACTCCATGCCGAACAACTCACCGAACGGCTTGCCGAAAAACCCGCCGACGCCCGTCAACCGCAGAAACCGGCGCCGGATCACCGCACGGATGTGCAACCGGCATGGACTCGTGGTCCGCGGGTTGGCAGGCTGGCCGACGTACCCGTCGAGTCATCGGCCGCCGTGGGCCACCCGCCGCTGTGGACCACCCGCGCGCGGCCGCCGAGCGGAAGGACCATCATCACCACGGTCGTCGCCGACCTGCGCCGGCACGGCGGCGCGTTCGCCGAGCACGCGGTCCCGCCGCCCAGCGAACACGCGCGCGGCCAACTGCTGCGCGCCCTGGCCAGCGATGCCATCCGCGGCGGCCTCGAACGCCACTTCGGCGTGAAGCTGGCGTTCCAGAACTGCCACCGGGTCGCCGCGTTCGCCCCCTCCGCAGTGGACGGCACCGACTACCGCGGCTTCGTCTCACCCTGCGGCCAACTGCTCAACCAGTCAACGGGGCTACGGGACTGCTGACCGGCGCCGCCGACCGATCACGCCGTCGCGCCGCGCCACGCGGTCAGCCGCGCGGTCCCCCGCCGGCGGCGGTGAGGACCTCGTCCGGCAGTGGCCGCAAGCCCTCCAGCCCCGTCGGCAACGGCCGCGTGTGCAGCACGCCGAGGCGCTGCGTCGCCCGGGTGAGCGCCACGTACAGGTCGCTGTACCCGCGCGGCGACTCGGCGACGATGCCCGCGGGCTCGACGACCAGGACCGAGTCGAACTCCAGCCCCTTGGCCTGGCGGACGGTCAACACGACCACCCGGCTCTCCAGGTCGACCTGCTCACCGATGGCCGCCTCGGGCACGGCCTTCGTCACGGCCGTGCCCAGCTCGTACTCGTGGCCGGCGGGAACGATCACCCCGATCCTGCCGTCGGTGACCTCGGCGGTCTCCCGGAGCACCGTCTCGACGAGGCAACCGGCCAGCCGGTCGGGGTCCAGGCGCAGCCGCCAGGGCTCCACCCCGGTCGACCGGACCGAGCGGGGTGGCCGCAGGCCCGGGTCGATGTCGGCCAGCAGGCGCGCGCCGACCGCCATGATCTCGGCCGGCGTACGGTAGTTGACCGTCAGCTCCTCCAGCCGCCAGCGGTGGTCCACGTACGGTTCGAGCGCCTGCGCCCAGGACGAGCTGCCGGCCAGGTCGCCGGTCTGCGCCACGTCGCCGACCACGGTCATCGACCGGCTCGGGCAGCGCCGCATCAGCAGCCGCCAGGCCATCGGCGACAGCTCCTGTGCCTCGTCGACGACGATGTGGCCGAACGCCCACCGACGGTCGGCCGCCGCCCGCTCGGCCGGGGTCAGCCACGCGGAGTCGTCGTGCCGCTCCGCGAGCCGCTCGGCCTCCAGCAGGTCGGTGGCGGCCAGGATCTCCGACTCCTCGTCCTCGAAGTCCATCGACGCCGAGCCCGACATGATCTCGAGCGCGCCCTCGGCGTACGCGATCCGCTCGCGGCGCCGCTTCTCGGCCAGGGCGTCGACCGGCCGGCCGTCCTCGCCGAGCAGTTCGGCCGCCTCGTCGAGCAGCGGTACGTCGGCCGGCGTCCAGCCGCCACCGGGGTCGCGGCGGAGCAGGCCCCGTTCGGCGTCGGTGAGCCGCGGCGCCGCGGCGGCGAGCCGCTCGTCGGACGCGTACAGGTCGCCGAGCAGCTGCTGCGGGGTGAGGATCGGCCACATCCAGTCGAGCGCCGCCCGTACCTCCGGTTCCTCGCGCAGTTCCCGCCGGATCTCGGCGAGGTCGGCCTCTGCCAGCAGGTTCGGGTCGCCGGGCGCGTCGTCGCCGCCGAGCGGGTCGTCGGCGTACGGGTCGGCACCGATCTTCTCGGCGAGCTGGAGCGACAGCGCGTGGATGACCTCGGTCTCGAAGATCGGCCGGGCCAGGTTGTGCAGCTTGCCGGAGGTGCGGGCGCGGGCCCGCGCGTCCTCGCAGACCGCCCGGTCCAGTCGCAGCACGTCCCGGTCGATGGCCAGCTCGAGGAACGTCTCGGGTACCCGCTGCCGGTCCCGGATCGCGGCGGCCAGCACGTCGGTCATCTCCAGCCGCCCCTTGATCTCGGCCGCCTCGGCCGGCTCGGCCCGCCGCGCGGTGACCCCGGGGTACAGGTCGCCGACGGTGCCCAGCAGCACGCCGGTCTCCGCGAGCGAGGGCAACACCTGGGAGATGTACCGCAGGAACGTCTCGTTCGGGCCGACGACCAGGACGACCCGCGTCGACAACTGCTGACGGTACGTGTACAGCAGGTAGGCCACGCGGTGCAGGGCGACCGCCGTCTTGCCCGTGCCGGGGCCACCCTGCACGACCAGGGTCCCGGCCAGGTCGGCGCGGATGATGCGGTCCTGCTCGGCCTGGATGGTCTCGACGATGTCGCGCATCCGGCCGGTACGGCTGGCGTCCAGGGCGGCCAGCAGCGCCGCCTCGCCGGTCACCTCCTCGTGCACGCCGGACCGCTGCGCGGTGAGGTCGAGCACCTCGTCGTCGAGGCCGACCACCCGGCGCTGCCGGGTACGGATGTGCCGGCGGCGCCGTACGCCCTCCGGTGACGCCGCGGTGGCCAGGTAGAACGGCCGGGCGGCCGGTGCCCGCCAGTCCATCAGCAGCGGCTCGTAGTCCCCGGCCTCGTCGAAGATCCCGATGCGGCCGATGTACCGGCGCTCGGCCCCGTCGAAGTCCAGCCGGCCGAAGCACAGCCCGTTCTCCACGGCGCTCAGCTGGGCCAACTGGTCGGTGTACATGGTGACGGCCGCCTCGCGCTCGGACCGGGCCTGCAACGTCCCGCCACCTGTCCGCAGCGCGCCGTCCAGCCGGTTCGACGCCTGCTCACGCAGGTGGTCGAGCCGGCCGTACAGCATCGACACGTACTCCTGCTCCCGGCCGATCTCGTCGGTCCGGTCATTGTCGGAGGCGCCGAAGCTTGACAAACTGACTCCCTGTCCGCTAAATTTGGCTGAAGAACGGCACATACGCCGTTCTTTTTTTGTGCCCGAACGACCAAAGATAGCGTGTCTTCCGGCGTACCGGGCGCGTCACACCCGTGTCGGTGAGCGCGGTCGACGCACCGGGTGCCAGCGGGCCGCAGATCGACTATCACCGTTGGCCGGCGGACCACGCTCCCGGCGGCGGGCCGGTCCTGGCCGGTCCGGCACCGCACCACCTCGCGTCCGCCTCGTAGCTGGACACCAGGTACGGCAGGTCGAGTTCGGCGATGCCGGCGAAGATTTCACGGTACGCGCGGCGCACGTTCCGGCAGCCGGCCCGCCGCGGCAGCTCGGCGGTGGGCTCCGTACCGCTGGACTCCGGGCCGACCAGCAGAAACCCGCGCGTCACGTGCGGTCCGCGCCGGCGCCCTCTTCCGGGTTGTACGCCCGGTCCGGATCGACGTCCGAGCCGCCGACGATCGTGCCGCCGGTGCTACCGCCGGTCGTGGCGTCGCTGGTGGAACCACCGACCGGCGTGCCCAGACCGCCGCTCGTGGCGTCGCCGGTGGTCGTCGGGGCCACGTCGGGCCCCTGCCGCGCGACCCGGCGGACGCTCGCCGGCCCCGCCTTGCCCCCGGTGGTCGTCACCATCCCCGGCGTCTCGGTCGGACCACCGTCCCGGTAGATCTGCGGGTCGATCGGATGGTCGGCCACGTCGTCGCGTTCGGCGGCCTCGCGGGCCTGCCGCGCCTCATCCTCGGGCTCGGTGATCTCGTCGAGGTATCCGGGACCGTACAGCCCGCGCTCATCCACCGCCCTCTCGGCCTTCCTGCCTACCGGTGACTGTTCCTGCCGGTCACCCACGTCACTCACCCCACGTTCGACTACCGTTGCGCGGCCGTGCCGCTCGCTTGCGTACCCGCCGGGTCCGTGCCCGCCGGTCCCGCTCGATGCCATCTGGATGCTTGCCCACGGCCCTCGGCGCGAAACCCACTGATCCCCGCGGCAGCCGCCGACGGTGGCCGGGCGTTGCCATACTCGGCCGCATGAGGCGCCCGAGAGCACCGCAGCTCACCTGCCCGCCGTGCCGGCACACCCACGTCGACCGGGAAGAGGGCCGGCTCGACAGCCGGTGGGGGGACGAGCCATCGCGTCACGCTGCTGATCTGCCGGGAATGCCGGTACATCCCGCACGTCTACGACCGGCACTCGATCTTCGACTTCGACTGATCCGGCGGCATGGTCGGCGCCCGGCGTCAACCTCCGATCGGACCGACCTGACCGTACTCCGGGCGCCCGCTGAAGTCGGGTGATCACACAGCCGCATCCGGGGTACTACCGGTTCGTCGGCGCGCCGCGGCTATTCGGCGCGCGGACGCTCTCGGTGGCGTACCGTCAAAGCTCCGACGCATCGGTTGTGATCGACACGCGGCGCTTCCGGCGGGAGCCACGGAGACGAGCACGACACGAGCGGGGGAAGTTCAGGTGGAGTCGCTGCGTAGGGCCGGTGTCTGGCTCGGGCTTGCCGAGGATAGCGAGGACGATGTGAACCCGGATGCCATCTACGACGATGACCCGGTCGGGTACGACGACCGCTGGGCACGTCGGCGCCCGGCCACCGAACTCCGGGCGGCCGGGCGCCGGCGGACGATCCACCTCGACCAGTACGCCGGCGTCGAGCAGCAGCACCAGGGCCACCGGCAGGCCGGCACCGACAACGACCGCTTCGAGATCGCCACGATCCACGCGCACAGCTTCCGGGACGCCCGGATCATAGGCGAGTACTACCGCCAGGACATCCCGGTGGTCATCGACCTGTCCGCGCTCGACGACTCGGACGCGCGGCGCATCGTCGACTTCGCGGCCGGCCTGATCTTCGGTCGCCGCGGCGACATCCACCGACTCACCCGCGGGGTGTTCCTCCTCGCCCCCGCGGGCGTCACCATCCTGACCGGCGGCCGGCCCCAGGTGGCGGGGGGCGACTTCTTCGACCAGTCCTGACGCCGGTGTCCGGCCCGCACTGTCGGTAGTGGACAGAGCCGGACACAGTGGACCGGCGTGGGTGCCGGGCGACACGGCGGCCGGCTCACCGCTACCGGCGAGCCGGCCGGTTCAGCATTCGCAGGAAATCCCCGGCCCGGCCGGCGCGGTGAGATCGTCGACCGGACGCGCCGTCACCCCGGCGGCCGTCTGCACCGGCAAGCCCTCGCGCACCCAGTACTCGTACCCGCCGATCATCTCCTTGACCCGGTAACCGAGCGTCGCCAACTCCAGTGCCGCCCGGGTGGCGCCGTTGCAGCCGGGCCCCCAGCAGTACGTCACCACGACCGCGTCCGAGGCGATGAGCGTCCGGGCGCGCGCGGCGATGTCGGCGGTCGGCAGGTGGACCGCGCCCGGGATGCGCCCCTGCCGCCACGCCGGGAGGCCGCGCGAGTCCACGACGATGAGGCCCGCCACCCCCGCCGTCAGGTCGGCGTGCACGTCGGAGACGTCGGCCTCGTACGACAGGCGGGCCGCGAAGTGCGCGGCGGCGCGAACCGGATCGGCCGGCGGCACGGCGAGCACCGCGGACCGCGGCGGGGCCGACATGCCGGTGGTCAGGTGTTCCGAGGTCGGGTTTTCGGTGGTCATGGCACTCAGCATCGCGGTCGACGCGGCCGCGCCGACAGTGGCGTGATCGACGCTGTCCGCTAAGATCCCGCCATGGCGCGAACGGTTCCGGGGCGCGGGCCGGCCGTCGCGGTCCTCGCCTACGACGGCATGTCCGGCTTCGAGGTCGGCATCGTGACGGAGGTGTTCGGGCTCCCCCGGCCCGAGTTCGACCCGCCCTGGTACGAGCTGACGATCTGCGCGGAGCGACCCGGCCCGGTTCGCGTCATCGGCGGCGCCGCCCTGCACACCCCGTACGGGCTGGAGGTGTTCGCGGGCGCGGAGACGGTGATCGTCCCCGGCGTTCCCGACGTCACCGGCGACCCCGACCCGGCGCTGACCGAGGCGCTGCGCGCGGCGCACCGGCGCGGAGCGCGGGTGGTGTCCATCTGCTCCGGCGCGTTCGCACTCGCGGCCGCCGGCCTGCTCGACGGGCGCCGCGCCACCACGCACTGGCGCTACGCCGACCTGCTGCGACGCCGGTACCCGCGGGTCACGGTCGACCCGGACGTGCTCTACGTCGACGACGGCGACGTACTCACCGGCGCCGGCAGCGCCGCCGGCCTGGACCTGTGCGTCCACCTCGTCCGCCGGGACTTCGGCCCGTCGGTCGCCAACGCCGTCGCGCGCCGGCTGGTGATCCAACCGCACCGCGACGGCGGGCAGGCCCAGTTCATCGAGTCGCCGGTCGCGGCCGACCCGGCCGACGACCGGGTCGCCCGGAGCATGGAGTGGGCGCTGGCGCACCTCAACGAACCGATCACGGTGGAGGTACTGGCCCGCGTGGCGCACACCTCGCCCCGGACGTACCTGCGTCACTTCGCCCGCGGCACCGGCACCAGCCCGATCCGCTGGCTGATCGGCCAGCGGATCCAGGCCAGTCTCGCCCTGCTGTCCGAGACCGACACGCCCGTGGAACAGGTCGCGACCGCGGTCGGTTTCGACACCGCGGTGACGTACCGGCACCACTTCCAGCGCGTGATGCGAACGTCGCCGTCGGCCTACCGCCGGTCGTTCCGCATGGGCGGCGTCCCGCACCGGCCGGTCAGGTGAGGCGGACGAGCATCTTGCCGCGGTTGGCGCCCCGCAGCATGCCGAGGAACGCGTCGGGGGCGTTCTCGATGCCCTCGACGACGGTCTCGTCGACGCGCAGCCGCCCCTCCCGTAGCCAGCGGCCGGCTTCGGCCAGGAAGTCGGGCATCCGGTCGGCGTGGTCGCCGACGATGAACCCGCGCAGGGTCAGCCGCCTACCGACGGCGAGGAACAGGTTGCGCGGCCCGGGCTCCGGCTCCGGCGCGTTGTACTGCGAGATCGCGCCGCACAGGGCGACCCGCCCGTGCGGGTTCAACACCGAGATCGCCGCCTCCAGGTGGTCGCCGCCGACGTTGTCGAAGTACGCGTCGATGCCGTCCGGTGCGGCCGCCCTGAGCTGGTCGGCCACGGGTGCGTCCCGGTAGTTGAACGCCGCGTCGAACCCGAGCGTGCCGGTGAGGTACTCGACCTTGGCCGCCGAGCCGGCGCTGCCGATGACCCGGGGTGAGCCGCGCAGCTTCGCGATCTGCCCCGCGATGCTGCCCACCGCGCCGGCCGCGCCGGAGACGAAGACGGTGTCGCTCGGCCTCATCGCGGCGATGTCGAGCAGCCCGACGTAGGCGGTCAGCCCGACCATGCCGAGCGCGCCGAGATAGGCCGACGGCGGCACGTCGGCGGTGTCGACCTTGCGCGCCTTCGCCGCGTCGAGCAGCGCGTACTCACGCCAGCCGAGCCCGTGCAGGACCGTGTCGCCGACCGCGAGGTCGGGGCTGGCCGACGCGACGACCTCACCCACCGCGCCGCCGTCGAGCGCCTCCCCGACGCGGAACGGCGGGACGTACGACTCTCCGGCGTTCATCCGGCCCCGCATGTACGGGTCGACGGACATCACCAGGTTGCGGACCACCACCTGGCCGGGGCCGGGCTCGGGTACCGGTACCGCCACGAGCCGGAAGTTTCCGGCGGTGGGCCAGCCCTCGGGGCGCGCGGCGAGGTGGATCTCGCGGCTGGTGGTCGCCGTGGGTGTGTCGGCTCCGGTCATGGCAGCTCCTGTCGGGCACGCGGCGGATCCGGCGAAGACGCCGCTGGTTCCACGTTATTCGGTGACGGCGGGCGGGCAACCGCGCGATGGTGTCCCGGGCCGGTGCACAGCTGAGGCGGACTCGCGTACGCTCCGCCGGCACCGTTCAGCCATCGACGGCCGAGCCGTTTAGCCATCGACGGACGATGGGTATCACCCCGCCACCCACCGGCGGTCCACCCAGCACCGCCGGCGGTCCCCCACACCTCGACCTGACCTGGATCCCACCTGGAGGCAGCGGTGCGTACCGGAGGCATAGGCGGCGTCATCATTCTCATCTGGCTGATCATCGGGGCCGTGGCGGCCGGCCAGCGCGGATACTTCAACAGTTCCAACGACAACTGTGCCAAGGCGGGCACCACCGCGGTCACCGTGCTCGCCGGCCCGTTGAACTACGTCGGCGTCAACCCGAAGGTCAACTGCCAGGTACCCCAGCCTTCCCAGTGACCGGCCGCTTCGTCACCCGGCGGGTTCCCGCGCCGTACTTTCGGATAATTCACTGCAATTCAGGTGCATGCCGGGTCGCAACGCACCGGATCACGTGCGTCCACCTGATAAACAGGTGGGGGTGCTCGCGATGCGGACGAGGAGATCATGAGACGACAACGGCGCGCTGTCCTGGTCACGATGTTGGTCGGCGCGCTCGGGCTGTCCGGCTGCGGTACGGCCGGCGCCAGGTTCGTCGAACCGGCCCGGCCGAGCAGCAGCCCGAGCCCGGTCCTGAAGGTGGACCCCGCCGACAAGGCCGCTGACGTCCCCGTCTCCGCCGAACTCGGGCTGTCCGACCGCGGCAGCACGCTCACCTCCGTCGCGCTCACCGACGGTGCGGGCAAGCAGGTCACCGGCAAGCTGCGCGACGACGCCAGCTCCTGGGTGCCCGACGAGCCGCTCGACTACGCGACGACCTACACCGCCGTGGTCACGGCCCGGTCCGCCGCGGGCACGAACGTCCGGCAGACCACGACGTTCACCACGATGCAACGGCCGGCCAACCGCATGGACGCTCATCTGTACATGAGCGACAACGTGACCTACGGCCAGGCCATGCCGATCGTGATCGAGTTCAAGCAGGGCGGGGTGGCGCCGGCCGACCGCGCGGCCGTCGAGCGGCGCCTGTTCGTCGCCAGCGAGCCGGCACAGCCCGGCGTATGGCACTGGGACTCCAACACCCAGGTCGAGTACCGGCCGAAGGAGTACTGGCAGCCGGGCACCAGGATCCACGGCCGGTTCGCGCTCGGTGGCCTGCCGGTCGGCGGTGGCCGCTACGGCCAGCAGGACATCACCATCGACGCGCGCATCGACACCACGAAGCGGGTCATCTCGGTCGACAACGCGTCCAAACAGCTGACCGCCACCCAGGACGGCCAGGTGGTGAAGACGATGGCGGTCAGCCTCGGCAGCCCGGAACACCCCTCGTTCTCCGGCACCATGACGATCATGGAGAAGCTGGACAAGACCGTCTTCGACTCGTCGACCTACGGCACCCCGGTCAACTCCCCCGACGGCTACCGCACCGACGTGCAGTTCGCCGAGCGGCTGAGCTGGGACGGGCAGTTCATCCACGCCGCGCCCTGGTCGGTCGCCCAACAGGGTCACACCAACGTCTCGCACGGCTGCGTCAACATCTCGCTGGAGAACGCCCAGTGGATCTACAACTGGGTCAAGGTGGGCGATCCGGTGGTCGTCAAGGGCACCGAGCGGCACCTGGGCCAGGGCAACGGCTGGACGGCCTGGGACCTGCCGTGGGACGACTTCGTCAAGGGCAGCGCGCTCCAGGGCGGCACCGACCGCTCCGGCAGCCCGGCGCCCGGCTCGTCCGCGGAGGCAACTCCCGAGCCGACGGCGTCCTGAGGCGCCGGGCGGGTACGGCTTCGTTCGCGCCGTGCCGGGGCGTCGGACGGACCCGGCCCGCCGGCTTTGGCATTGACATCCGGCACCATGTCGGGTCAGCTTGCCGTTGATGAGTGCGCAATGGCCGTCGACGGGCACGCTGCTCGCTCAGCGCTACCGGCTACTCGCCCGGATTGAAATGGGCGGAATGGCCGAGGTGTGGCGGGCCCGCGACGAGGTGCTGGGTCGGCCCGTCGCGCTGAAACTGCTCGCCGAGCGGTACGCCGCCGAAGGGCTGCACCACCTGGTCCACCGGGAGGCCCGCGCGGCCGCCCGGCTGTCACACCCGCACGTCGCGGCGGTACACGACTACGCCGAGGCGGTCCGCCCCGACGGCTCGGTACGACCGTTCGTCATCATGGAACTCCTCGGTGGCGAGTCGCTCGCCGCCCGGCTCACCCGTGGGGCGCTGCCCTGGTCCGAGGCGGCCGCGATCGGCGCCGCCACCGCGGGCGCGCTGGCGGCCGCCCACGAGCAGGGCGTCGTACACCGCGACGTGACCCCCGGCAACGTGATGCTCACGCCTTCCGGCGTGAAGGTCGTCGACTTCGGCATCAGCGCCGCGATCGGCGAGCCCGACGAGGACAGCACCGGGATAACGTTCGGCACGCCCGCCTACGTCGCCCCCGAACGCCTCGACGGGCTGCCGGCACAGGCCGCCACCGACGTGTACGCGCTGGGTGTGCTGCTGCACGAGATGGTCACCGGCACTCCCCCGCACCCGGCCAACACCTGGGAGGAGCTGGCCACGGCACGGGAGACGGCGCCGGCGCCGTTGCCGGACGCGGTACCCGCCGGCTTCGCCGCCGTGGTCGGGCGGTGCCTGGCCGAGGACCCCGGCGACCGACCGGCCGCGAGCGAGGTCGCGGCGATCCTGCTCGGGCTGACACAGACCGACCGGCGGACCGACGCCGCGCCGGACCGGGCGACCACCGTACCGGACCCGGCAGCCGCGGTCGGGGGTGCGGGGGACGTGGCGGCCGGCCCACCATCGACAACCCGCCCGGACATCCTGGCAGCCACCGAGCTGACCGGGTCGCACGCGGCCGGGCAGGCTCACCGCGCCCTCGCCGTCACGGCCGTGGCGATCGTCGCGGTCGTGGTCTCCGCGCTCGCGTACCTGGCCGTCTCCCTCGGGACGCGGGCCGGCGCTCCGGTGCCGGGGGCCGTCGGCCCGGCGACGCCGGGTACGCCCGTCCCCGCCGCTACGCCGACGCCTGGCGATCGGCGAACAGCGAGCGCGTCCCCGACACCGCGGCCCCGGCCGACCGGAGGGGAACTGAGGGAGGCGGTCGACCGGCTGCGACGTACGGTCACCGACGACCGCGCCGAGGGCGGGATCCGCCCGGACGTGGCACAGGACCTACTCAACCTGATCGCTCAGCTTGATCGCACGGCGACGCCGGAGCGCCTGGCCGACCTGCACCGCAAGGTCGACGACCGGGTCCGCGAGGGAGGCGTCGGCGGGCCGGAGGCCGAGGCGCTGCACGCGGAGATCGACCGGGTGGCCGAGGTGGTCGCGGCCACCGGTGCCGCCTCGTCGTGAACGCGCTCGTCGTGAACGCGCTCGTCGTGAACGCGCTCGTCGTGAACGCGCCGTGGGAATGCGCGTCACGGGCGCGCGTCGCGGGTACGCGTGCCGCCGCCCCGGCGGATCGGGCGCGCCCGGGCGTTCGGACACGGCCCGCGGTTCCGGGCAGTCCGGCGGCCGCAAAGAGGCCCTCCCCAGCGGCGGGGGCGCGCCACCGGGGAGGGCGGTCTCAGCGAGGCGTCGATGACGTCACCGACGCGCCTGTCATGTGGAGTACGTGCGGGCGCAGCCAACGGTTCGATCCGGCGGCAGCCCTCCCGGCCGGCGGGACGGCGCTCCGACAGCGGCCGTCGCGGCGCGGTGGGAGCCCTCCCCGGCGACGGGGCGTGTTACCGGGGAGGGCCGTCCGTGCGGGCGCGGTACGCCCGGTCGGTCAGCGGCTGAGTCCGCAGGTCGCCAGCGCGTCGAGGCCGGCCGGGGGCTGACCACCCACCCGCCTGATGTCGATGGCGATGCGATCCAACGCCGCCTTCCGCTTGTCGGCCAACGGACCCAGAATCGCGTTCTGCACGAAGTTCGGACCACCCTGCCCCTGCGACGTGACCAACCGCCGGTTGGCCTCGGCGATCTGCCGGTCAAGGTTGGCCAACTCCTGACCCACCCCCGCCTGCGCACCAGCGGGAACCCCGGTGAGCCGATCCGCCACCGACGGACACGTGACCGTCGGTGCCGCGGTGCCCGTCGACCCGGTCTCCGACGCCGCCGCGAAATGGATCCCCAGACCGAGCAGGCCCGCTGACACGATCGCGATTCCGGTCACGCGTACGACATTCGCTTTCCTCGTGTGCGTCGACATCCACCTCTCCTGCCACCGTGACCGCTGCCGCCGGTCTTCGCGTACTCGTTCCACGGCTCGGCGAGTTCCTCGACTCGACGAGGCCGCCCCGAGGTCCGCCTCGCCTCGAGCGTCGCCGTGAGCCTCGCTGTGCCGCGAGCCTCGTCGATGAGTACGTGGGAGCGCACCCACCCGGTTCGACGAAATCCCGGTAACTTTGGGACGGCAGACCCGTCACCCTCCGAACGTGACAGCCCGGGTCCCGCTGCCGCCGGCGTGGGCCGAGCCGCCCGGACCGACGCGTGAACCGAGCCGCCCGGACCGATGCCGGGCGCCGAACGGCGACACCGGCGCGGGTACGCCGACACACGGCACCGACATTGGGACGCCGACACAGGCTCGCCCGCCACATGGGAGCGCCGTCGCGGGAGCGGTGCCGGTCACGTCGATCGCCGTTCGCTGGCGCCGCGGCGACCGGACCCGGCACACTGGCTATTCCGACATCGACGACGGGAAGGTGACCCGGCATGCGGGACGCAGGGCGTGGCAGCGGTCCTCGTGGTACGGGCGCGGCGACCGCCAGGGCGGAGACCGGGGCCGCCGCCCCGGCGGGCGGCGGCCGATCCGCGCATGCCGCTGCGCGCCGCCGCTGGGCGCGCCGGCTGGCGGTCGCTGCGGTCGCCGGCTCCGCCGCCGCGTGGGTGCTTCGCGACGTCCGGGCGGCGCTCGGTGCCCCGCCTGCCGGATCCCGCGCCGAGCGGGTACGGCGGTCCCCGCAGTTCCGCGACGGCGCCTTCCGCAACCCCGTACCGGCCCACGTGATGCCGCCCGGGTCAAGCCGACAGATGCTGCGCGACCTGCTGCTCAGCCGGCACAAGCGCAAGCCGGCGGGTCCGGTGCCCGTGGTCACCCCCGACGCGCCGGAGCCGACGCCCGAGGGGCTGCACGTCGTCTGGTACGGCCACTCGTCCGTGCTGGTCGAGATCGAAGGCCGGCGGGTGCTGTTCGACCCGGTGTGGAGCGAGCGCTGCTCCCCCTCGCCGCTGGTCGGACCGCGGCGGCTGCACCGGCCGCCCGTGCCGGTGGACCGGCTGCCCCTGGTCGACGCCGTCGTCATCTCGCACGATCACTACGACCACCTCGACATGGCGACCGTCCGGGCACTGACCCGCACGCAGTCGGCCCCGTTCGTGGTCCCGCTCGGCGTCGGCGCCCACCTCGACCGGTGGGGTGTACCCGCCGACCGCATCATCGAACTGGACTGGGACGAGACCGCCACCATCGCCGGCGTCCGACTGACCGCGACCGCCGCCCGGCACTTCTCGGGACGGGCGTTCACCCGCGACAACACGCTGTGGGCCTCGTGGGCGCTGATCGGGCCGACCCGGCGTGTCTTCTACACCGGTGACTCCGGGTACTTCGACGGCTACGCCGCCATCGGCGCCGCGTACGGTCCGTTCGACGTCACGCTCATGCAGATCGGGGCGTACGGCAGTGGCTGGCCGGACATCCACATGACACCCGAACAGGGTGCCGCCGCTCATCTCGACCTCCGCGGCGAGCTGCTCATTCCGCTGCACTGGGCGACGTTCAACCTCGCGTTCCATGACTGGAGCGAACCGGCCGACCGGCTGTGGAGCGAGGCGAAGGCGCGTGGCATCCGGCTGGCCGTACCCCGGCCGGGCGAGCGCGTGAACGTCGACGATCCGCCCGCCGTGGACGGGTGGTGGCAGACGATCGCGTAGGTGTCGTGGCCGGGAAACCGGCCGGGGCGTGGACGCCAGCCGGCGGGTTTCCCGGACGGTCCGACCACTCGGGCCCGGACTCGGGCTCCTACTCGGGCGGCTGCCAGGGTCGCATCCAGGGCGTCTCGGGCCAGCCCTCGGCGGCGGCCATCAGCGGGAACGCCGTGGCTCCGTCGATGGATTCGCGGACGATGTCGGCGTGGCCGGCGTGCCGCGCCGTCTCCTGGATCAGGTACAGCAGCACCCACCGCACCGACCACGCCGCCACGTCGGCGGGGAACCAGGGCGCGTCCCGCGGCACCGGCACCGGCTGTCCGAGGTCGGCCACTCCGGCGATGACCGTGTCGGTCTCCTTGGCCGCCCGATCGTAGTCGTCGACAACGTCGGCCAGCGTCTCGTCCGGCCCCAGCCGGAAATGGGCCTCGTGGTCCCGCTCCGGGCGCCGCCGTCGCAGGACGATGTCCATCCAGTTGCGCTCCGCCATCGCGGCGTGCTTGAGCAGGCCGCCGACGCTCAGCGCGCTCGCCGTCGGCGTGGCCCGCGCCTGCTCGTCGGTCAGCCCGTACGCGGCGAGCCGGAGAACGTACCGCTGCTGGGCGAGGTAGGCGAGCAGCCCGTCCCGTTCGTCGGCGACCGGTCGGACAGTTACTGGCATGTCAGCATCCCCTTCGTCCGCTCTGGAGCCCACCGCACCGTCACACGGCATCCCCGCGGCCCGCCATGCGGCACCGTACACGTGGGCACGTCTTCCGTGGCGTGCCCGGATCATCGCACCCGGCACCGACACTGTCCGCGTCCTCGGGCACCGCCACCATCGCACCGGCCGACCGCATTGACATCGACCTACGCGAATGGTCTTATTCGTAAGTCAGATTTCCTATCAATCTCTGCTGGGGGCTCCGTGACCGTCTCACGCAGGATCATCGGCCTCGCCGTCGCGGCGACGCTGACCGCCTCCGTCCCGCTCGCCCTGCACCACGCGGCGGGCGCGGCGACCGCGACCGGCGCCGCCACGGTGGCGTCCGTGGACCTGAACGACCCGCACAAGAAAGACATCGCGATGCAGATCGTGTCCAGTGCGGAGAACTCCACGCTGGACTGGCGGGCACAGTACAAGTACATCGAGGACATCGGCGACGGCCGCGGGTACACGGCCGGCATCATCGGCTTCTGCTCGGGCACCGGGGACATGCTGGACCTGGTCCAGCTCTACGCCGACCGCAAACCCGGCAACGTGCTGGCCAAGTACCTGCCGGCGCTGCGCAAGGTCAACGGCACCGACTCGCACGCCGGACTGGACCCGAACTTCACGAAGGACTGGGCGACGGCCGCCAAGGACTCGGTCTTCCAGAAGGCCCAGGACGACGAGCGCGACCGGGTGTACTTCAACCCGGCGGTATCGCGGGCCAAGCAGGACGGCCTGCGGGCACTGGGCCAGTTCATCTACTACGACGCGATCGTCATGCACGGCGACGGCGGCGACCGGGACAGCTTCAGCTCGATCCGCGCCAACGCGCTGAAGAAGGCGAAGCCCCCGGTTCAGGGCGGCGACGAGGTGACGTACCTCAACGCGTTCCTCGACGCCCGCAAGGTGGCCATGAAGCACGAGGAGGCCCACGCCGACACCAGCCGGGTCGACACCGCACAGCGGGTGTTCGTCAAGAACGGCAACCTCGACCTGAACCCGCCGCTGTCGTGGAAGGTGTACGGCGACCCGTACACGATCGCAAAGTAGTACCGCCCGGTGCCCGTCCGCCCCCGTCGGCCACCGGGGGCGGACGGGCACCGAGTCGGCCGGGCCACACCGGGGTAACACCCCGACCATGGCGCTGACGGTGATGACGTACAACATCAAGAACGGCGGCCGCGGCGGGCGGCTGGGCGCGATCGTCCGGGTCGTCACCGGGGTCCGGCCGGACGTGCTCGCCCTCCAGGAACTGCGCCACTACCACCGGCGGGGCGGGCGGCTGATGCGGCACCTGGCCGACGCCACCGGCATGTGCCCCTTCCTCACCCGGTCCTGGCTCGGCCAGCCCGTCGCCCTGCTGGTGCGCGACCCCGGCGCGGTCGTCTCCACCGGGCACCTTCACCGCCCGTTCCACCACGCCGCCGGTGAGCTGACCCTGCGTACCGACCACGGCCCCCTCGCCGTGATCGGCACGCACCTGTACCCGTTCTCGGGGACGCGCCGACTGTGGGAGGCGCGGTGGTTGTCGGCCCGCGCCGCGCGCGACCGGATGGTGCTGCTGATGGGCGACCTGAACTCGCTGGATCCGTGGCGCGACCACACCGAGCGGCTGCGCGCGCTACCCGACCGGTACCGGCGGCGCCACCTGCGCGCCTCCGGCGAGGTGGACACCCGGGCGATCCGGGCGCTCGTCGACGCCGGGTTCGTCGACCTGTGCCGCCGCGCCGGCGCGCCCGACCGGACCGGCACCGGCCCGGACCACACCGTGCCCACCAGGTACGGGGGCGGCGGTGAGTTCGCCCGGATGCGGCTGGACTACGTCCTCGGCACCGAACCGGTCGCGCGGTTGGTCCGGAGCTGCCGCGTCGTCTCCGGCGGGGCGGCCGAGTCCGCGTCCGACCACTACCCGGTGGTCGCGGAGCTCGACCTCACGCTCCGGACGTGACCGTCCGCCGGCACGTGGGACAGCCACGAGAGGGCCCCGGGCCGGCCGGGTGGCCGGACTCACCGCCACGCCGGCGGACCGGGCGGCGTCGCGTCGACTAATGTCGGATCATGGACGTGCCGGAGGAACTGCGTGCCCGGCGCCTCTTCGGCGGGGCGACGATGGCACCGGGCGACCTCGCCGCGAGCCCCTACCGCGTCGACCGCGACCGCATCGTCAGCTCGCCGTACTTCGCGCGGCTCGGCGGCGTGACCCAGGTGATCAGCCCGGGCGGCTCGGGCCTGCTGGTACACAACCGGCTCACGCACAGCCTCAAGGTCGCCCAGGTGGCCCGGGCCATCGCCGAACGGCTGACCGCCGATCCCCGGTACCGGGACCTGATGAACAAGCTGGGCGGTTGCGACCCGGACGTGGTCGAGGCGGCCGCGCTCGCCCACGACCTGGGCCACCCGCCGTTCGGCCACCTCGGCGAGCGGGTCCTCGACACGCTCGCCCGGCAACGGTTCGCTCTCCCCGACGGTTTCGAGGGCAATGCCCAGTCGTACCGGCTCGTCACCAGCACCGTGATCCGCGGCGAGACGATCGGGCTGGACCTGACCGCCGCCGTCCGGGCGGCGATGCTCAAGTACCCGTGGACCCGCCACACGTACCCGCGGCCGCACGTACGGCACCTCGACCCGCCGCCCCGGGGCGCGGGCGCACCGCCCGAGGACCCGACCCGGGGCTCGGTCAAGTTCGGGGCGTATGTGACGGAGCTGGTCGACCTGCGGCAGGCGCGTGAGCCGTTCGCCGGCCGGCTGGCCGACTGGCAGCAGACCGTCGAGGCGTCGGTGATGGACACCGCCGACGACATCGCGTACGCCATCCACGACGTCGAGGACTTCCACCGGGTCGGCGTGCTCCAGCAGGGCTCGGTGGCGACCGAGCTGATGGCCTGGCAGCGCGACGCGGCGCGGCTGCGGACGATCGACGCCGAGACCCTCGCCGCGACCGCCCGCCGGCCCGGGCGCTCGGTCGAGCAGCTCCGTCGTGACCTTCGCCGCAAGGACGACTGGATCTCGGACGACGACGCGTTCGCCGCGGCGGTCGAGCACGTCCGGCAGGAGCTGGTCGACGGGCTGCTCGCGGCGCCGTTCGACGGGTCGGTCGAGGCCGAGCAGAGCGTGGCGCGCTTCTCGGCACGGTGGACCCGCCGACTCATCGACGCGATCGAGGTGCGGCCCGATCCCCCGGTACGGTCCGGGCATGTCCTGCTCACCCAGGCGCAGTGGCACGAGGTGCAGGTCCTCAAGTTCGTCCATCACCGGTTCGTCCTGGCCCGGCCGGACCTCGCGCTGCACCAGCGCGGCGAGGCCCGACTGATCGGCACCCTGGTGGAGGCGCTGTACGACTGGCTGGTCGACCCGGACGAGACCGCCCGGCTGCCGCGCCGGATCCACGACCTGGTCGAGCTCGCGCAGGCGGAGTTGGCCGCCCTGGTCGACGACCCGGCCGCACTCGGCCTGATCGCCGCGCCCAGGCGGGCCGAGCTGGCCGCGATGGCGCGCGGCCGGGCGATCATCGACTTCGTCGCCTCGCTGACCGACAGCCAGGCGGTGGCGCTGCTCGACGCGTTGTCCGGGCGGTCGCGCCAGCTCTGGACGGACTCGTTCGTCCTATGACCGGCCGATGTCCGGGCGACGGACGCGACCGTGCTGCCCCGGTAGGCGCTCTGCGGAAATCAGCGCTCCGGCTCGGACGCCGACCGCGAGTGCTCCGGTCCGACGGAAGCGCGCGAGGCCGGTCCGGCGGACGCCGGTGCACCCGCCCCGGCTCGGGCCGGCCTCGCCAGGTCGACGCTGGAGCGCAGGACGATGCGGGGCAGCGCCACGGCGGCGAGGAGACTGACGACCGCGACGGTACCGGAGATGAGGAAGACGTCGGCGGTGGCGTCGCCGTAGGCGGCGCGGACGATGTCCGCGATCGGCTTGGGCATGGCGTGCAGATCCAGGGTGTTGGTCCTGGCCCCGGCCTCCGGGGGGATGCGGATGCCGGCGGTGGCCATCCGCTGCGGGATGTCGGTGGCGACCCGGTCGGCCAGCACCGCGCCGAGCACCGACACGCCGATGGTGCCGCCCAGCGACCGGAAGAACGTGATCGTGCCGCTGGCCGCGCCGAGGTCGCGCAGGGCGACGGTGTTCTGCACGGCCAGGACCAGGTTCTGCATGGTCATGCCGACGCCGATGCCGACCAGCGCCATGGCCGCGCCGACGTAGACCAGCTTGGTGGCGTGGTCGATCCGGGACAGCGCGGCGAAGCCACCGACCAGGAAGATCGTGCCGGCGACGAGGTACGGCTTGATCCGGCCGGTCCTGGTGATCAGCAGGCCGGTGACCGTGGACGAGACCAGCGTGCCGGCCATCATCGGGATCGTGAGCAGGCCGGCCTTGGTCGGGCTGTAGCCGCGGCCGATCTGGAAGTACTGGCCGAGGAAGACCGCACCGCCGAACATGGCCATGCCGACCGCGACGCTGGCCAGGATCGCCAGGGCCGGGGTGCGCTGCACCACGATGCGCAGCGGCACGATCGGCTCGGCCACCTTCGCCTCCACGATCACCGCGAGGGCCAGCAGGACCACGCCGCCGCCGACCATCGCCGCGGTCTGCCAGGACAGCCAGGCGAAGTGGTGGTGCACGAAGGTGACCCAGATCAGCAGCACGCTCACGCCGGCGGCGATCAGCGTGGCGCCGAGGTAGTCAATCTGCGCGCCGTCCCGGCGCACGGTGGGCAGGTGCAGGGTCTTTCGCAGCACGAAGAACGCGATCACCGCGAACGGCACGCCCACGTAGAAGCACCACCGCCAGCCCAGCCACGGCGTGTCGACGATGACGCCGCCCAGCAGCGGACCGCCCACGGTGGCCACGGCCATGACCGCGCCGAGGTAGCCGTTGTAGCGGCCGCGCTGCCGGGGCGGGATCATCGCTGCCATCACGACCTGGACCAGCGCCTGCAGGCCGCCGATGCCCATGCCGTGGAACGCACGGGCGGCGATGAGCTGCCCTGCGTTCTGGGCGAGCCCGCAGCTCACCGAACTCAGCACGTAGCCGACGATGGCCACCTGGATCAGCGTCTTCTTGCTGAACAGGTCGGCCAGCTTGCCCCAGATCGGGGTCGCGGCCGTCGACGTGAGCAGGGCCGCGGTCACCACCCAGGTGTACTGGGTCTGGGTGCCGCCCAGCACGCCGATGATCTGGGGCAGGGCGGTGGCCATCACCGTGACACTGATCATCGCGACGAACAGCACCAGCAGCAGGCCGCTGAGCGCCTCCATGATCTCGCGGTGACTCATCGGTCCGGTGTCGGATGGTGCGGTGGTCGCTGCGCTCACCACGCTGCCTCCAAGGTGGACATGCCGGGTACGGGCGAATCGGACATGCCGGCGACCGTCGCGCGGTCCGGCACGCGTCAGGAACATGGCGCACCGGCGACCGTCACACGGCCCGGCACGCGTGCGGACCATGGCACGCCGCACGGCGCGGCGGACGGTCGCCTGATCGACCGGCGCGACGGTCCTCGGCGCGGCTGCGGCACGGGGCGGCGCGGCCCACCCCGCCCCCGGTTGCGATCACTCAAATCGGGTGTTGAAGTACGAGAGTCCTATAAGGGCAGAAAGGAGGATACATGGCGCTATTCAAGTATCGATGCGCTTCACCGCAATGCGATCAGCCGGCAGTACACCAACGGAAGCTGCGGAGCCGGTGGACGAGGGGCGCGGCGCTCGTGGCCGCATCGATGGGCCTCACGGTGCTGACCGGCGCGGCCGTGCCGGCCCAAGCCAGTGCTGACCTATTCTCCAGGGAGGTCGCCTACGTCGCCAACGGAGACTCCGGCACCGTGTCAGTGATCGGGACCCGCACCAACGAGATCATCGAGAACATTCCGGTCGGCAAGGGCCCGTTCCGCATGGCGCTCACCCCGAACCACGCCCGCATGTACATCACCGACCAGTACGTCACCGATCGAGCCGTCGACCCGGGGAACGTGTCGGTACTCGACACCGCCACGAACAAGATCATCAAGACCATCCCGGTCAGCGGAAAGCCGCAGGGCGTAGCGATCAGCCCGGACGGCACCCGCGCCTACGTCGCCACCTTCAACGACAACAAGGTGTCGGTGATCGACACCCGCACCAACACCGTCACCACCACCATCCCGGTCGGCAACCACCCGGTCGAGGTGATGATCACTCCGGACGGTTCCCGCGTCTACACCACCAACCTCTTCGGCAACTCCGTGTCGGTCATCAACACCCGCACCAACGCGGTCGACACCGTCGCCGTCGGCAGAATGCCGGTCGGCCTGGCGGTGACGCGGCGCGGCGACCATGCCTACGTCACCAGCCTGCTCGACAACAAGGTCTCGGTGATCGACACCACCACCAACACCGTCGTCGCCGCCATCCCCACCGGCACCAAGCCGGTCGGCGTGACGATCTCCCCGCGCGGTGACCGTGCCTACGTCACCAACGTCCTCGACGACACCGTTTCCGTGATCGACACCCGTACCAACACCGCCACCGGGATCACCATCCCCGTCTCCGACAGCCCGGTCAACGTGGCATTCGCCCGCGGCGGTGCCCGCGCCTTCGTCACCAGCTGGTACAGCGACACCCAGAACAACGGCACCGTGGCAGTGATCGACACCCGTACCAACAAGGTCATGAAGACGATTCCCCTCGGCGTCCGTCCCGAAGGTGTCGTCATCTTCAACCGTCCGCGGTGACCGTCCACGATCATCGGCAGCGGGCAGCGGCACGCGGCAGGAGGCCGCTCACCGTCACGTAGCAGCGCCGGCCTGACGTCACGTCCGTGACCCGTTCGACTGGACGCGCCTACCGCCAGGAGTGGCTCGTCGGGGTCCGCATCGGGTCACCGCGTACCGGGGTCCCCGACGAGGCCGGTCGGCCATGGGCTGGCACGGCACCCGGACCCGCCCGCCGCCCACGCTCGGGTGATCCACGACCGTGCCGGGCGGCGTAGCGCCGGCCGCGTTCGATCAACCGCGGGTGGAATTCCGGAGGTTTTCGAGAGGAGAGGACTACGCCGTCATGCCTGGGTATTTCCCGAGGAAGAAACGCACGAGAACGGGACCATCCGTCACATCGCGGCGGTCGCGCCGGACCGGGCGGTCCGGCGCGGGCGCCGTCGTCGCCGTGTCGGCGGCGCTCGCGGCGCTGGCGGGTGTGGCCACGGCGTCCCCGGCCACCGCCGCCACGCGCAGAGAGGTCGCCTATGTGGCCAACCTGCGCAGCGGCACCGTTTCGGTGGTCGACACCCACACCGGCGCCGCCGACACGATCAACGGCTTCAACTACCCGGTCAGCGTCGCGGTCACTCCCGACGGCCGCCGTGCCTACGTCACCAACCGCGGCGACAACACCGTGAAGGTCATCAACACCCGTACCAACGCCGTCACCACGATCACCGGCTTCCACGACCCCTGGGCCGCGGCGGTCACCCCTGACGGCCGACGCGTCTACGTCACCAACCGTGCGGACAGCACTGTGTCGACGATCGACACCCGCACCGACGCCGTCACCACGATCACCGGTTTCCAGGACCCGTACAGTGTGGCGCTCAGCCCGCGCGGCACCCGCGCCTACGTCGCCAACCGCCTCGGCGACACGGTGTCGGTCATCGACACCCGCACCGACGCCGTCACCACGATCACCGGCTTCCACGAACCGTACAGCGTCGCGGTCACCCCGGACGGCCGCCGCGCCTACGTCACCAACCGCGGTGACAACACCGTGTCGGTCATCGACACCCGCACCGACACCGCCACCGCCCTCACCGGCTTCCACGACCCGTACAACGTGGCGCTCAACCCGCGCGGTACCCGCGCCTACGTCACCAACCGCGACGGCGGCACCGTGTCGGTCATCGACACCCGCACCAACGCCGTCACCACGGCCGACGGTTTCCACGACCCGGTCGGGGTGACGGTCGCACCGGACGGCGCCCGCGCCTACGTCACCAACCCCGACAGCGGCGCCCTGTCCGTGGTCGACGCCCGTACCCACGCCGTCACCACCATCAACGGCTTCAGCCATCCGCTCGGTGTCGCCGTTGCCAGGATCGCCGGACAGTCCGGCCCCACCCCCACCACCAGCCCCGCCGGATAGCGCGGGCCGACACGCGGCGGCGCCGGGCCACACCGGGTGGCCCGGCGCCGCCGGTCGCGTCGCCTACGACGTACCCGCCGTCACCGGGGGTTGCTCGTCCACCAGGGTCAGCAGCGTCATCCCGCCGCCGGCCCGGAGCGGCCGTAGTCTCCTCAGGTACTCCTGCTGCGCCTCACTGCGCTCGAACGCGCGGAAGCTCTCCTCGTCGGTCCAGTCGGTGAGGACCACGTACCGCGACGGATCGTCGGTACGCCGCAGCAGCCACTGGCCGTGGTTGTCCGGCAGCTCCCGGATCCGGCTCGAATGCTCGCGCCACAACCGCTCGAACTCCCGTTCCCGGCCCGGCTGCACGTCGATCTGGAGCAGCACCCGCAGCGCCATCACGCCCTCCCTCCCTCGCTGACGGTGGCCGGGTCGCTCCCGGTCCACCCCGCCGACCGCGGCCCGCCAGCCGCACGGCGTCTGGCCAGGACGGCGCCGCCCACGGCGGCCGCCGCCAGTGCGCCCGCTCCGGCCACGGCGGGCGTCGGCCCCGTACCGGCGGTCCCCCCGTCCCCGGTCCGGGTCACCCCCTGACCGGCGGGGGTCACGCCGTGGCCGCCGTGGTCCCCGCCGTCGGGGCCGACCTGGTACGGCCGCATCATGTCGTTGTCCTCGTGCGACGCCATGTGGCAGTGCCACACGTACCGGCCGGGCAGCTCGAAGCGCCCCTTCACCCGGGTCAGCTCGTTCGGGTAGGCGATGACCGTGTCCTTGAAGCCCTCCTCGCCCGGGTCCGGTGGCCGGGTGCCGTCGGGCCCGCGGCCGACCACCTGGAACTGGACGGCGTGGATGTGGATGGGGTGCGCGTCCCGGTTGCTGTTGTGGAACTCCCAGATCTCGGTCGCGCCCACCTCGGGCTTCTCGGTGACGGGGTCGTGCCAGCCCATCGGCACCGGGTTACCCGCCGCGTCCACCGTGCCGAGCTGGTGTTTGATCGGCCCCAGGCCGTCCTTCAGGAAGTCCTTCATCGCCAGCCGGCGGGTGACGGTCGCGGCGCCGAGCGGGGTGAACGCGGGCAGTTCGAGCCGGTCCGGCGGCACACTGGTGTCGGCGCCCACCAGGGGGCGAACGACGAACTTCATCACCTGCCCGGTCGTGGCCGGGTCCGCCAACGGGGTCGGCTCGCCGCGCCGGCTCGGCCCGTCGGCGCCCTCGTTGATAAGGTACAGCGCGGTGCGCTCGGACAGCCCGGTGAAGTCCACGATGATGTCGGCCCGTTCCGCGGGGGCGAGCACCAACCGCTCCAGGCGGACCGGCGCGGGCAGGAACCCGCCGTCACCACCGATCTGCCAGATCGGCAGGGCCGCCCTCGCCGGCCGCGTCTCGTCGGGGGTCGCGGCGATCTTCAGCAGCAGGAACCGGGAGTCGCACGCGTTGAGCAGGCGCAGCCGGTAGCGGCGCGGCTCGACCGCCAGTACCGGCCAGGTACGGCCGTTGACCGTCATGGTCCTGCCGAAGAAGCCGGGATTCCACATGGGTGGTACGTCACTGTGCGGGATCACCGGCACCGGGGACCCGTTGGGGGCCACCCGGTTGTTGGGGTAGAACATCGAGCCGTCCGTATTGAACGAGCGGTCCTGGATCAGCAGCGGGATCTCGTGGTACCGCGTGCCCGGCGGGTCGCCCAGGGCCGGCGCGGGACCGGGCAGCACCCCGGGCGGCAGGTCCGACGAACCGCCGCGCAGCAGGTAGAACCCGGCCGGCCCGGCATAGATGTTGGCCCGGGTCATTCCCAACGTGTGGTCGTGGAACCACAGGGCCGTCGCCTGCTGGTGGTTGGGGTACTGGAAGGTCGCCGTGCCCGGCTCCCACTGTGCGCCGTGCCGCGCGGCGAACTGGTCGCGGAACCGTTCGTAGTACGAGCCGACGGTGGCGTAGCCGGCGGGTATGTTCGTCGCCTTCGGCAGGTACCACGCCTCGGGATAGCCGTCGCTGTCGTCGCTGGTGTGCGCGCCGTGCAGGTGGGTGACGAACGGTACCGGCCCGGTGTACGGGCCCGGGGTCTCGGTGAACGTGGGCATGGAGTCGCGCCCGGCCGTCCCGCCCGGTGGGTTCGCCCAGTGCAGCGTCGGGTCGACCGGCACCAGGTGCGGCAGGTACCTGCCGCGGGCGTCGACGAGGTCGTTGACCCAGGTGACGCCCACTGGACGGTCGACTGTGGCCTCGATGGTGAACGACGGGTACCGGTACGTGTCGGGACGCCCGTGCACGCCGTACCCCCACACGGTCGTTGCCGGCAGGCGCGGAGGCAGAATCCGCTGCCGGAACTGCCGGACGCCGATGACGTACCGGTCCACGGGCCGGGTCGCGGAACCGTCGACCGGCGGCATGACCGCCGGGATCGCCAGGGCGGTGACGTATTTGGGGATTGTCGTGGGGTCGAGCGGGGTGCTTGCCGGTATGTCGGCCGAGGCTCGTCGGGTGTCGTGCGGGACCAGCAGGGCGGCGGCCCCGACGGTCCCGGCGATGAGAAGGTGCCTTCGTCTGAGCATGTTCGTCCGCCTTATGCCGCCGTGCGCGGCGTCGTCGACGTGCTGTAGGTCGGCCGATGGGTGCCCGGACCCGGACGAACAAAACAGTCAGCGACGTCATGGCCGTCCACCGTGGACATGAGGGTGGGCCGGCCGCGGTCGGGTCACCGACCGCGCGCCCGCTCCCTCGGCGATCATGGCTGGGGATACGCTGCGGTAATGGACCAGCGTGACGACGACCCGCGCCGACTGCGCCGCGAGGACTTCCCGGTCCTGCGCGACCAGCCCACCCGGTGGTCGGACGAGGACGTCTACGGCCACGTCAACAACGTGGTCCACTACCTGATGTTCGACACGGCGGTCAACGGCTGGCTGATCGAGGCCACCGGGACCGACATCCGCCGACTGCCGGCCATCGGCCTGGTGGTCGAGACCTCCTGCCGGTACTTCGCCGAGTTGCGCTTCCCCGACGTGGTGACCGCCGGTATCGGCCTGGAGCGGCTGGGCACCTCCAGCGTGGTCTACCGGCTGGCGCTGTTCGGGCCGGGCGCCGAGGAGCCGGCCGCCGTCGGGCGCTTCGTGCACGTGTACGTCGATGCGGCCACGCGCCGCCCGGTGCCGGTGCCCGACGAGATCCGCAAGGCTCTGGAGGACGTGGCATGACCACGGAGACGGTGTTCACGTACGGCACGCCGGAGCTGAAGGTCGGCGCCGGCGCCGCCGACGAGATCGGCTTTGACCTCACCCGGTACGGTGTGCGCCGCGTCCTCGTCGTCACCGACCCCGGGGTCGCGGCCACCGGCGCGCCGCAGCGGGTGGCCGACGCGATCCGCCGCTACGGCATCGAGGTGGAGGTCAGCGCCTCGGCGCACGTCGAACCGACCGACGCGTCCCTGCGGCAGGCCATCGAGACGGCGCGCGCGACGGGGCCGTGGGACGCCTTCGTGGCCGTCGGCGGCGGATCGAGCATCGACACCGCGAAGGCGGTCAACCTGCTCACCACCAACCCGGGCGACCTGATGGACTACGTCAACGCGCCGGTCGGCGGCGGGCGGGCGCCGTCGAATCCGCTCAAGCCGCTGGTCGCGGTCCCGACCACCACCGGTACCGGCTCCGAGAGCACCACGATCTGCGTGCTCGACGTCCTGGACCTGAAGGTCAAGACCGGCATCAGCCATGCCCGACTGCGCCCCACGCTGGCGGTGGTGGATCCGCTGCTGACGATGTCCCAGCCGGCCGGTGTCACGGCCGCGAGCGGCATGGACATCCTCTGCCACGCCCTGGAGAGCTACACGGCGAAGCCGTACACGTCGTTCGCGCGCAAGGCGCCGGAGGAGCGGGTGCCGTACTGCGGCGCGAACCCGGTGTCCGACATGTGGTCGGAGAAGGCGCTGGAACTGCTCGCCCGGTCGTTCCGGACCGCGGTGGCCGATGGCGACGACCTCGCCGCGCGCACCGACATGGCGCTGGCGGCGACGTTCGCCGGAATGGGCTTCGGCAACGCGGGGGTACACCTCCCGCACGCCAACGCGTACCCGATCGCGGGCGGGGTGCGCGACTACCACCCGGCGGGCTACCCGGACGCCGAGCCGCTGGTGCCGCACGGAATGGCGGTGTCGCTCACCGCGCCGGAGGCGTTCCGGTTCACCTTCGGCGCCTGCCCCGACCGCCACGTCCGGGCCGCCGAACTGCTCGCGCCGGGCAGCGCGACCGGTGAGCCGGCCGAGCGGCTACCGGCCGCGCTGATCGCACTGATGCGCGACATCGGGATTCCGAACGGCATCGGCGCCGTCGGGTACGCCGAGTCCGACGTGGACAGCCTGGTCGCCGGGGCGATGAAACAGCAGCGGCTGCTGGCGACCGCGCCGAGGCCGGCGACCTCCGACGACGTCGCGGGCATCTTCGTCCGCTCGCTCATCCTGTGGTGAGCGGTGTTCGCTCACCGCGGCGGGAACCGGCCGTCCCCTCCGTTGGGCGTGAACACCGCGCGTACGCAGCCGTCCTTCTTGTTCTTGAACAGGTCGTAGCCGCGGGCGCCCTCCTCCAGCCGCATCGGGTGCGTCATGAGGTGGGCGGCCTTGAACTCGCCGCGGGCCATCCGGTCGAGCAGCATCGGGATGTAGCGCTCCCCGTGCTGCTGTGCCGAGCGCATGGTCAGGCCCTTGTTCATCAGGGCACCCATCGGGAACTTGTCGATCCAGCCGGCGAAGACACCCAGGACGTACACCATGCCGCCCTTGCGGCAGGACATGATCGCCTGCCGTAGGGCGTGCGGCCGGTCGGTCTCCAGCACCCGGGTCTGCTGCTTGAGCTGCTCCCACCGGTACGCCACCGGGTGCGGGCTGTGCGCCTCCATCCCGACCGCCTCGATACAGACGTCCGGGCCCCGGCCGTCGGTGCGCTCGCGCAGTTCGCCGTCGATGTCGGTCTGCTCGTAGTTGAGGGTCTCGACACCGAGATGGTGGGCGGCCATGTCGAGCCGGTAGTCGAACCGGTCGATGACGATGACCCGGGACGCGCCGAGCAGCATCGCCGACTGGGCGGCCATCTGGCCCACGCCCCCGGCGCCCCAGACCGCCACCACGTCACCCTGCTTGACCTCGCCGAGGTCGGCACCCATGTAGCCGGTCGGCGCCGCGTCGGACGCGAACAGGGCGTCCGCGTCGTCGACGCCGTCGGGTACCCGGAAGGCGACCCGGTCGGCGTACGGCACCCGGACGTACTCGGCGTGGCTGCCCTTGAACCCGCCCATCGCGTGCGAGTACCCGAAGATGCCGGCGGGGCTCTGGCCCCACATGAGCTCCGGGATGCCGGGGTTGGTGTTGCCGTTGTCGCAGCAGGAGTACAGGCCCTGCTCGCAGTACCAGCACCGACCGCAGGCGATCACCGAGCAGATCACCACCCGGTCGCCGACGTTGTGCCGGCGGACCTCCGGGCCGGTCTCGACGACCTCGCCGAGGAACTCGTGGCCGATCACGTCCCCGGCCCGCATGGTCGGGATGTACCCGTCGACCAGGTGCAGGTCGGAGCCGCAGACCGAGCTGAGCCGCACCTTTATGATCATGTCCTGCCGGTTGAGGATCTGCGGGTCGGGGACCTCCTCGACCGCAAGCTCGTTGACGCCTTCCCAGCACAGTGCCTTCACAGCCGCCCCTCCCCTCGTGCCCGGCTGATCGCCATGTCCAGCGGCCGGCCGGTGAGCGTCCGTTTCGTCGCGCCTGGCTTGTCCGGCTGGAGAATCTCGCCGGTCTCGACGAGCATCTTCGACTCCCGCAGGGCCCTGCGAACCGCGTAGACCGGGTCGGTGCCGGCGAACCGCGCGGTGATGCCCGCCGGCTCGCGGCGCAACCGCGCGGCCAGTGCCGTACCGCGATCGCCGACGGCGCGGTTGACCTGGACCTCGACGTCGTCGCCGAGCTGCGCGATCGGCTCCGGCAGCCGACCACCCGGAGCGACCTGGTCGGGCGGGCGGTTGATCGTGACGACGTGCCAGCGCGGCCTCCGCCGGTCCTGGGCGATGCCGGCCATCGACCAGGGGTCGCGCCGGCGCGCGGACAGGACCCGGCCGACGACGATTCCGGCGACCACCGCCCCGGCGACGGCGCTCATCGTGGTCCGCTTCATGACTCACCTGCTTCTCGGGTGGGATATCCGGCGAGACGTGGAGCTTCCCGGCATCTCACCGCTCTAAACCGGCCCCAACCGCCGGAACCCGTGAGCCCGCCGGCGCGCACGCAGCGGCGCCCATATGGACGTTCGGACCGGTTCAACCGCTTTCGTTCGCCGCGCGGCCGGACACCTGACTGGCTAACATCTGGGACCAAGCACCAAGTTCCCTCCGAACTCCGTCGCTCGCCGTGCACATCTCGGCGCTCCTTCGGTCGCGAGACGCCCCAGGCACGGCCGTGCCCCATGGGCGGAGCACATCCGTGTCTCGCCGGCATCCACCCGCGATCCGTTGACCCGTTACCCACGTGCCGACGCACGCGCAACGCAGCAGATCCGACGCGACAACGCCGCTCGACTCCCCCGGTTCGTGGTGCTCGGGGAGCCGCCGCCGATGGTCGTGAGTGACGCTCCAGCACTCGTCATCGCTGACAACCCGGGAGGTCTGACGATGGACCGAACCACCCTTGTTCCGCCGGGTCCGGCCCCGGTACACGCCCGGCAGCCCGATCGGCCGATCGGGCTGGTGTCGGCCGGCGACGTGCCCGCCGACGTCCGGCGCGGCGGCGAAATCCGCACCCTGCTGAGTCCGAAGACGGTGGGGTCCACCTCGGGGTTCCTCGGCCGGGCGGACCTGGCACCGGGCGAGCGCATCGCCGAGCACTACCACCCGTACTCCGAGGAGTTCCTGTACCTGATGGAGGGCGAGCTCGTCGTCGACCTGGACGGCGAACCGCAGCCGCTGCGGCCGGGTGACGCGCTGCTGATTCCCCCCGGCACGCGGCACCGGCTGCGCAACACCGGTTCGGTGCCGGTCCGGTGCGTGTTCCACCTCGGGCCGCTCGCCCCCCGGCCGGACCTCGGCCACGTCGACACCGAGACCGACGACGACTCGGGAAGTGCCCGGTGACCCGGCGGGTCGCCGTGACCGGCGTCGGAGTGGTCGCCCCGGGTGGGATCGGGACCAAGGCCTTCTGGGAGCTGCTGACCGAGGGCCGTACCGCCACCCGCCGCATCTCCCTGTTCGACCCGGCGCAGTTCCGGTCCCGGATCGCGGCCGAGTGTGACTTCGACCCGGCGGCCGAGGGGCTCACGGACGCCGAGGTGTACCGGCTCGACCGGCACATCCAGTTCGGACTGGTGGCCGCCCGGGAGGCGGTCGAGGACGCCGGCCTCACCGCGGACACGGCCGACGGCTGGCGGACCGGCGTCGTGATGGGCACGGCGGTCGGGTCGACCACCCGGCTGGAGGACGAGTACGTCGTCGTCTCGGACGCGGGGCGCACGTGGGTGGTCGACGCCAGCGACCCGCACCCCTTCCTGTACCAGGCGCTCGTCCCCAGTACGCTCGCCGCCGAGACGGCCGGCGACCGCGGGGCGCACGGCCCGGTGATGACCGTCTCCAACGGCTGCACCTCCGGGCTGGACTCGGTCGGCTACGCGTTCCAGCTGATCGAGGACGGCCAGGCGGACGTCGTGATCGCGGGTGCGGCCGACGCACCCATCTCCCCCATCACGGTCGCCTGCTTCGACGCGATCCACGCCACGAGTACGCGTAACGACGATCCCGCGCACGCGTCCCGTCCGTTCGACGCCGACCGGGACGGTTTCGTGCTCGGCGAGGGCGCGGCGGTACTCGTCCTGGAGGAGCTCACGCACGCCCGCCGCCGCGGCGCACACGTGTACTGCGAGGTGGGCGGCTTCGCCACCTTCGGCAACGCGTACCACATGACCGGGCTGACGACCGAGGGCGTCGAGATGGCCGCCGCCATCACCGCGGCGCTGGACCAGGCCCGGGCCAACCCGGAGGAGGTCGACTACGTCAACGCGCACGGTTCGAGTACCCGGCAGAATGACCGCCACGAGACGGCGGCCGTGAAGCGCAGCCTCGGCCCGCACGCCTACCGCACGCCGATGAGCTCGATCAAGTCGATGGTCGGCCACTCGCTCGGCGCGATCGGCAGCATCGAACTGGCCGCGTGCGTCCTGGCGATGGAGCACGGCGTGATCCCGCCGACCGCGAACTACGAGACCCCCGATCCCGAGTGCGACCTCGACTACGTGCCGCGGCGGGCCCGTCCGGCCAGGCTGGACCTGGTCGTCAGCGTCGGTAGCGGATTCGGCGGCTTCCAGTCCGCGGTCGTGCTCGACACCTGCGGCCGGAGGGCACGATGACCCGCCGCTGTGTTCTCACCGGGCTGGGCGTGGTGGCACCGACCGGCGGTGACACCGACACGTACTGGGAGGCGACGCTCGCCGGCCGCAGCGCCATCGGCCCGATCACCCGGTTCGACGCGTCCGCCTATCCGGTCCGGTTGGCCGCCGAGATCCGCGGCTTCGACCCCGCGGCCTCCGTCGAGCAGCGCATCCTCGCGCAGACCGATCACTGGACGCACCTGGCCCTGGTCGCCGCGCAGCAGGCACTCGCCGCGTCACTGCTGCCGGCCCCCGATGACGGCGGCTTCTCGATCGGCGTGACCACCGCGGCCTCGTCCGGAGGAAACGCGTTCGGCCAGCGGGAGATCCAGGCGCTGTGGTCCAAGGGAGCGCCGTTCGTCGGCCCTTACCAGTCCATCGCGTGGTTCTACGCGGCGTCGACGGGACAGCTGTCGATCGCGCACCAGTTCCGCGGCCCGTGTGGGGTGATCTGCACCGAAGGCGCGGGTGGGCTGGACGCGCTCGGCCACGCGCGGCGGGTCATCCGGCGGGGTACCCGCGCGGTGCTCACCGGCGGCACCGAGGCGCCGATCAGCCCGTACGCCCTGACCTGCCAGATGCCCGCGGGCACCCTCTTCACCGGGGGTGAGCCCGAGCGCGCCTACCGGCCGTTCGCGCGGGACGCCGCGGGACACGTACCGGGAGAAGGCGGGGCGATGATGGTCCTGGAGGACGCGGAGAGCGCCCGGGGCCGGGACGCCCCGGTCCTCGCCGAGGTCACCGGGTACGCCTCCGCCTTCGCCCGCCCCTCGGACGGCACGACCGATGCCGGTGGCTGGTCGCTGACGTCGTCCGCGCTGGCGGCCGCCATCCGCGGCGCGCTCGCCGACGCGGAACTGTCCCCATCGGACGTCGATGCGGTCGTCGCGGACGCCGTCGGCGTCCCGGCGGCCGACCGGGCGGAAGCGGAGGCGCTGCGGATGGCGCTCGGCGAGCGGGCCGCCGAGGTCCCGGTGACCGCACCGAAGGCCGGGGTGGGCCGCCTGTACTCGGGCGGCGCCGCCCTGGACGTGGCGACCGCCGCCCTGGCGATCCGCGAGGGCGTACTCCCGCCGACCCCGTCGCTCGCCCCGGCCGATGTCGACGTTGACCTCGATCTGGTCATCGGCTCGGCCCGGCGGCTTCCGCTGGAGCACGTGCTCGTCCTCGCCCGCGGCTTCGGCGGGTTCGCCTCCGCCCTGGTGCTGAGCCGGGCGGGGAGCACCGACCGGTAGACCCGGCTGCGCACCGCACCACCATTCCGCCACCGGTGCACCCCGCCCCGGGGCACCGATATCTCCCGAAAGGAGTTGATCAATGACGGTTCAGATAACCACCCAGGATCTCGCCGCCCTCCTCGACGCCGGCGCCGGCCTGAAGATACCGGCCGCCAGTCTCACGCCGGACACCCAACTCGCGACCCTGGGCATCGACTCGCTCGCGCTGCTCGGCCTGACCGCCGAGATCGAGCGCCGCCACCAGGTAAAGCTGTCGATGGATGCCGGAGGTTCGACCTCGGTCGGCGAGTTCCTCCGGTCCGTCAACGACCAACTCCTCGCGGCGGCCTGACATGCCGGGACACACGGAGAACAGCATTGTGATCGCCGCCCCGATGGACCTGGTGTGGCGGCGCACGAACGACGTCCGGGCCTGGCCCACCCTGTTCGACGAGTACGCCACGGCCGAGATCCTGGAGGAGGACGGCAACCGGGTGCGCTTCCGGTTGACGATGCACCCCGACGAGCAGCAGCGCGTGTGGTCGTGGGTCTCCGAGCGGGTCGTCGACCCGGAGACCCGCACGGTCGAGGCCCGGCGGGTCGAGCCGGGCCCGTTCGAGTACATGCGGATCCGCTGGACGTACGAGCAGACCGACGACGGGGTGCTGATGTGCTGGTTCCAGGACTTCGCGATGCGGCCGGACGCGCCCGTGGACGACGCCGGCATGGTGACCCGCATCAACGCCAACAGCGCGGTACAGCTGAACCTCATCAAACAGAAGCTGGAGGCGGAGGCGGAGGCGCTCGCCGCGGCACCACGTGGCGGAGCCACATGAGCGCGCCGTTGCCCGGGACCGGGCCCGCCGGCACGCACCGGACGCTGATCGTCGCCCGGATGAAGCCCGAGTCCGAGGGCGCCGTCGCGGAGATCTTCGCCCGTTCCGACCGCACCGACCTGCCCCGCCTGGTCGGTGTCCGGTCGCGCACACTGTTCCGCTTCCACGATCTCTACATGCATCTCATCGAGGCCGACTCCCCCGTCGGCCCGGCGGTCGACCGGGTACGGGACGACGCGCTGTTCCGCCGGGTCAACGAGGAACTGTCGGCGCACATCGACCCGTACGACCCGGCGACCTGGCGCGGCCCGGCGGACGCCATGGCGACGGAGTTCTACCGGTGGGAGTCGGCGCGCTGACCGGCGGCGACTCCCACCCGCCCGGCGGATCCGTCCGGTCCGGACACGGAGGTGCCCGCGTCACCTTCGCCTCGCGGAACACATGAGACTCACTTGTTTTGGGGGAACGTTGAAACTCACTTGTTTGGGGGAACGTTGATTGCCAACCGTGGGCCCAGAACGTTGGCGGCGATCGGCGTCGCGACCACCATCATGGTCGCGGCGCTGGGCACCGCCACCGGTGGTCCGGCGCTCGCCGGGCCCGCCGGCCCGGCGCTCGCCGGACCCGCCAGGAACGCGGCGAGCGAGGTTGACGACCGTTTCGCGACCCGGCCGTTCAGCTTCCTGTCCAAGGCCAGCAGCGGCTTCGTCACCTCGGAGAGCACCGGGACGGTCCCGCTGGTCGCCACCAGTAGTCAGGTCGGCGAGGGCGAACTGTTCAAGCTCATCACCAACGCCGACGGCACCGTCAGCTTCCAGTCCAAGGTCGCCCGCAAGTTCGTCACCGCGGGGAAAGACGGCAGCTCGCCGCTGATCCCCAGCCAGGATGCGATCGGCCAGTCGGAGAAGTTCGACCTGGCCGCCGTCCCGGACGACCCCGGTACCTTCACCCTCAGGTCGAAGGCGAACGACAAGTACGTCGCCTTCATCAGCGGCACCGGCACCCTGATCGCCGACAGCGACGACACCAGCAGCAGCACCACGAGGTTCTACAAGACCGCGCTGCCGGTGACGTCCACGCTCACCGCACGGTCGACCGGCGAGCACGTCACCGTTGCGCCCACCACCAGCCGGCTGTCCGCCACCGGAGGCACGCACACCACCCTGGCGGAGCAGTTCGCCCTGTTCGACGCCGGCGACGGCCGGTACGCCCTGCGCGCCGCGAGCACCAAGTTCTTCGTCAGCGCCGAGGACGCGGGCTCCTCCCCACTGGTGGCCAACCGTTCCACGATCGGCCCATGGGAGCTGTTCGACCTCGTCACCAACAACGACGGCAGCATCAGCCTGCGCGCCGTCGTCAACAACCAGTACGTGACCACCCCCAGCCCCACCTACACCGGCCCGCTGATCGCCAACAGCAACGTCAACGCGCCCTTCGGCAGTTCACCGCAGCGGTTCACCCTGACCGGCTTCCCGCAGACCCAGGTCGCCAGCCTGAGGTCGAACGCCAACGGCGGATTCGTCACCCGCGTACCCCCGGACCGGCGGATGCTCGTCAGCGGCACGCAGGTGACCGGGGCGACCGCGCTGAAGTTCACGTTCACCGGCCAGGGGACGGTGACGTTGAGCGACGCCGACGGTAACCCGATCGTCGGCCAGGTCGTGCCCGGTGGCGGTATCGAACTGCTCCACGGCGGGGTAGGTACCAGCGTCACCTTCCGGTTCGTCAACAACGTCGACGGCACCGTCAGCCTGCTGTGCCTCAACAACGGCCTCTACGTCGACCTTGCCAACCTGGGAACCGGCGGCGCCGACCTGGTCGCCAGGTCGACCAGCATCGGCCTGACCGAGAAGTTCACGTTCATCCGGTTGGCCTGACCGGTCCACGGTCACCCACCTCGGCTCCGGGCGGCGCACCGTCGGCATCCGCCCGGAGCCACCGCCGCCGCGGCTCCGGCGTCAGTTCGCCACCCGATCCAGCGCCAGCAGCCGGGTGATCTCGTCGGCCGGGAGCGGGCGGACCAGGTGGTAGCCCTGGCCCAGCCGGTAGCCCAGCGCGGCCAGCCGCTCGGCCTGCTCGGCGTTCTCGATGCCCTCGGCCACGGCGTCCAGGCCCAGAGCGTCCGCCATGTGTACCACCGCCGCCGCGACCGCCTGCTGCTGCGCCCGGGCCTCGGCATCGCCGTCCGGGCCGCCGATGACGAACGACTTGTCGAGCTTGAGAATGTGTACCGGGCAGGTGCGGATCAGGCCGAGCGAGGACTGGCCGGTACCGAAGTCGTCCAGCGCCAGGCTCACCCCGAACGCGCGCAGCGCCCGCAGCGTCTCGAGCGCCTGGCCGCCGGTGAGCACGGCCGTCTCGGTCACCTCGAGCACCAGGTTGTGCGGCTGCAGGCCGGCTTCGTGGACCGCGTCGGCGACCTCGTCGGCGAAGCCCGGCTCCTGCAACTGCCGGCCGGACACGTTGACCCCGACGGTCGCCGGCGACAGGTCACCGTACGCCGCCCGCCACGCCGCCTTCTGCCGGCACGCCTCCCGCAGCACCCAGCGGCCGAGCGGCACGATCAGGCCGGTCCGCTCCGCGATCGGGATGAACTCCCCCGGCGGAACCTCACCGCGGCCCGGATGGTGCCACCGCGCCAACGCCTCCATGCCGATGATCCGACCATCGGCGATCCGCACCACCGGCTGGTACAGCAGCCGGAGCTGGCCGCCGTCGAGCGCCTGACGGAGCTGCGCCCCGAGCTGGGCGTGCTCGACGATGTCCGCGCCCATCCCCGGCACATACCGGGCGAAGCCGTCCTTGCCGCTCTCCTTCGCCGCGTACATCGCGATGTCGGCCTTGCGGAGCAACGCCTCCGGATCGTCGCCCGGGACGGCCTCGGCCACCCCGATGCTGGCCTGGACCAGCAGCTCGTGCCCGTCGACCACGACCGGCTGGCGCAGCCCGGTCAGGATGGCGTCGGCAACGGCGTCCACGGTCGCCGGCCACGCCTGCCGCAGCAGCACCGCGAACTCGTCACCGCCGAGCCGGGCCACCGTGTCCCCGCTCCTCACGCAGCCGCGCACCCGCTCGGCGACCAGGGCCAGGAGCCGGTCGCCCACGCCGTGGCCCAGGGTGTCATTGACCGTCTTGAAATCATCGAGGTCGATCAGTAGGACGGTGACCGCCCCGGCCGCGAGCGCGGCGTCGAGCCGGTCACCGAAGTCGGTACGGTTGGCCAACCGGGTGAGCGGGTCGTGGGACGCCTGCCGGCGCAGCCGGTCCTCCTGCTGCCGCAGCCGGCCGGCCAGGCGGGCGTTGTCGCGGAGCGCGACCACCTGGCGCACCACGACCAGGGCGGTGATGACGATCGAGCCGCCGACCACCACGTACCGCCGCTCGTCGGTTCCGCCCACGGTGACCAGGAGCAGCAACGCCTCGGTGGCGGCGACGGCGAGGTAGGCCGCGCCCGGCAGCGGGTCGGACAGCCGCCCCGGCCGGGGATTGCCGAGCGGCTCCTCCGCCGCGGTCCACCGGTACTGCTCGGCGCCGGGCACCCGCTGCTGCCGCTCCGCGGCGAGGCCGGGCACCCGCTGCTGCCGCTCCGCGGCGAGGCCGGGCACCCGCTGCTGCCGCTCCGCGGCGAGCACGAGGAACACCGCGATGTAGGGCACCGAGACCTGTCCGGGGATCAGGTGCGCGTGGTGCCCCAGCAGCATCGCGGCGCCGGCGCTCACCCCGCCGATGAGCAGTCCGAACGCGAGCAGGCGGAGCGCGCCCGGGTCCACCGGTCCGCCGTCGGCCAACGCCAGCTTGCAGACGGAGGCGACCCCGGCGAGGCAGACGCCCCCGACCGCCAGCAGTGCCCAGGTGGCCCGCACGCCACCGGCAGCCAGCGACGGCCCGGCCCCGACGTACCACAGGAGGACGGCCCCGCCGAGCATCACGGTCGCGCAGTCCAGCGACAGCCGCACCGACTCCGTCCGGGTACGGCGGGCCAGCGGCAGGCGCAGCAGGGCCCACAGCATGTACAGCAGCGCGCCGACGAAACAGACCGCGGCCTCCGGCGGTACCCGGGTGGCCTCCGGGTCGTCGCCGAGGACGGCGTAGCCGGCCTGGATGAACGAACCCGCGGCGCAGGCCGCGCAGGCCACGGTGAGCCGAGTGTAGAAGCGATGGGCGGCGGGCGGACCGGTGGTCGTCGCCGTGCGGCGCAGGGCCATCGCCGCCAGCGTCAGCGCCGCCGGCGCCGGGACCCAGCCGAGCACCGCCGGCCCCGGAGACCCGCGCTGACTGAGCGCGAACCAGACGGTGGCCAGGGCGGCGAGCGCGACGACGGCGGGCAGCACGACGGTCGCACCGTTGACGCGCCTGACGTCGGTCGCTTCGAGCCCGGTCCCCACGGGGTCATTACCGTACCGGCTACCCGCCGGAATTGACATTCATCGGTCGGATGAATCGCCGGCGGGTGCCGGGACCCGCAACGGCGGCGGGGCGGGCACACCCCACCGGTGCCGCTGCCGCGCGTCACATCGCCGGACGGGCACCGCCGGCAGCGGTCGCCGCGCGCAGGTCCTCCTCGATGCGCCGGGCTGTCTCCCGCAGCGGCGGCAGCAGTTCGTCGCGGATGGCGTCGACGCTGCGGCGGCTGGCGTGCGCGGACACGTTCACGGCCGCCACGATCCCGCCGTCCGCGTCGTGGATCGGGACGGCGATCGACCGCAGCCCCTCCTCCAGTTCCTGATCCACCAGGGCCCAGCCGTCCCGTCGGATGCGCAGCAATTCGGCCCGCAGGCGGGCGGGGTCGGAGATGGTCCGTGGGGTCAGTGCCCGGAGCGTGGCCGACAGCAGATAGCCGTCGATCCAGTCGTCGGACTGGCCGGCCAGCAGTACCCGCCCCATGGACGTGGCGAACGCGGGAAACCGGGTACCGACGCTGATGGCCACCGTCATGATCCGCTTGGTCGGGACCCGGGCGACGTAGACCACCTCGTCGCCGTCGAGCACTGACACCGACGAGGACTCGTGCACCCGCTCGACGAGCTGCTCCAGGTGCGGCGCGGCGACCTCGGGCAGTGACTGGCTGGCCAGGTACGCGTACCCGAGTTCGAGGATCTTCGGCCGGAGCGCGAACCGGCGGCCGTCGGTGCGCATGTAGCCGAGGCTGACCAGGGTGTGCAGGAATCGGCGGGCGGCAGCCCGGGTCAGGCCGGTCACCTTGGCGACCTCGCTGAGCGTCAACTCCGGGTGTTCGGCGTCGAAGGCGCGGATCACCGCGAGCCCACGCCCGAGCGACTGGACGAACTCCCCGTCGCGCGGCAGGTCGTCGAGCATGGATCCTCCGATTCGGGCACTGACGCGGTGACCACCGGTACCCAGCCTAGATCTCACCTGCCTCCGGCACCTCACTCGATGGACCCGACACTCGATGGGCCCGACGTGATGTCGGCGGTGATTCCGGCAGTCCCGGCGGCGACGGCCCGGACCCGGAAAAGCCGATCGCGCGCCGGGGGAACCACCCCCGGCGCGCGATCGGATCGGGTACGCCGGCGCTACTGGTGAACGGGCGCTACCGGTCCGCTTCACCCCCGGCCTGAAGGCCGGAGCACTACGGGCGATACCGGTAGCCCGGCGCTACCAATAGTGGCGCCTACCGCCGACGGGCCGGCCGACCGACCCGAGAACGAACAGGATGGCGCCGACCACGAGCAGGATCACGCCGATGGTCGTCAAGATAGAAATCTTGAGGAATATGCCCAGCAACAGAAGGATGACGCCTAAGATCAACATCGCGGGCTCCAGGGTCTCGAGTCGGACTGCCTCAGTGCCATCCACATACCCCGGACTCGTCGCTGTCAATCGCCACGCCCGTCGTACCGGCCACGGACGGCGTCGACCGGGCGTCCTCGGCGGCACCGCGCCGCGGACGGCGTCGACCGGGCGCCGCACCCCTCACCCCGATCCGTCGTCGACCGGACGCTGCTGCCGCACCCCGCCACGGCCGAGCCGTCAGCGGACGGCCCGGAAACGGGAAACCCCGGGGACCACCGTGGCGGTGGTCCCCGGGGCTGCCGGGGGGAGGAATCAGGCCTTGCCGTTGGACGGCTTGTTGGCCATCGGACCCTGGTAGCTCTTCAACAGGTCCATCTTGTCCTTGTTGATCGTCTCCCAGTCGTCGGCCAGGATGCCGCCGGTGTCACCCGAGTTCGGGTTCCACGACCAGTAGGTGTAGCTGATCTTGTTCTGCTTCAGGTAGTCGATCAGCGCGTGCTGCCAGACACCCTCAGCGTCCTTCATGTCGACCGAGCGGCCACCGAACTCACCGAGGATCACCGGAGCGGTGTTGCTCTTGACCAGGTAACCCCACTGCTGGTCCCACAGGGCCGGCATGTTCTTGGGGAAGGTCGGGTCGCTGAACCAGGACTGGCCCCACACCTTCGGGCTGTAGTCGTGCGCGGAGTAGACCAGCTTGGACTGGTCCGACAGCTTCACCGGGTGCTCCTTGGCGCCCTGGAGGTTACCGCCCCACCAGTAGCCCTTGCCGTCCTTGCCGTAGGTCTCGATGCCCTCGACGATGATCAGCATGTTCGGGTTGGCCTTGAGGATGGCGTTACCGGCACGCTCGGCGGCCGCCTTCCAGTCGGTCTTCTCGTTGCCGTCGCCCCAGGTGGCCTCGCCGCGCGGCTCGTTGTGCAGGTCGGCACCGATGACCAGCGGGTTGTTCTTGTACTTCGCCGCCAGGCGGACCCAGTCGTCGATCCAGGTCTTCTCGGAGACCTTCTCGGTGTACCAGAGAGCGCTCTGGCCGTACTGGTCCGGGCGGTGCCGGTCAAGGAAGACCATCATGCCGCGGGCGGTGGCGCCGTTGACGATCTTGTCCATGATCTGCTCGCCGTTGAGGCCGACCAGGTCCGGGTTCATCTTGTAGTCGATGCCCTGGGTCGGCGTGCTCTTGAGAGCCTCGTTGCTGTAGGGCAGCCGCAGGGTGTTGAAGCCCTGGGCGACCATCTGGTCGAGCATCTCCTGCCAGTTGCGCTGCCAGATGCCGTGCGGAGCGAAGTTGCCAGTCTCCAGGCCGAACCAGTTCACACCGGTGAGAACGACCTCTTTGCCGTTCGCGTCGACGATCTTTCCGCCCTCGGCATGCAACGGAGTCTGTACGCCCGTGGCCTTCGTCGCAGTCTCACCGCTGCCACCGTCGGCAGGTTTGCCGGCCGTCAGCGAGGGAATGGAGAATGCAGCCGCAATGGCGAGCAGAGTCGCCAGGACGCTGGTGTAGAGCATCGGCTTGCGTCCGCGGATACGGGAGGTCAGCCTGTCGATCGTGTTGGGGAGCCAGGAAGGTCCCATACGTGGCTCTGTCCTAACGGTCGGGCGACGTCACGTGCTGCGCTGGCACACCGGTGGTCGGAGATGCCGTGAGCAGCGCGGTCGTCGGAGCAATGTGGGCGGTTGAGGACGCGGTCGACCCGCTGACGTCGCGCGTCAGCCAATCGACACCGAATCCGACCACCACGGCCGGCGTGTGTTCACCTGCCGAGGCGGGTCAGCGCACAGTCCTGAACATCAGGACCATGCACTCAACCTCTCGGTCACGGGTACACGCTACGGAAGGGCCTTCGACCAGCAAACCGTACCGATGAATGGACTTTGCGCGCGCGATTCGCTCGGTCCCACCCACTCCGATCGGCCTACTTCAACGGGACGAGGCGCCGCTCCGCCAATCGGACGAGGCGGCCGCCCCCGCGGCAACGACGCGCGGAGATCACATCGGGCACCCCGGCGTCGGGATCCCGCCCCGACGTCAGAACCGGCACCGCCGTATCAGGGACCGGCACCGCCGTATCAGGTCAGGCACTCGGGCAGGCCCCACTCGGCGGCCTTGACGACCGCCTCCAATTTGGAGTGCGCGCTCATTTTGCTCAACAGGTGCCGGACGTGGCTACGCACTGTCGTGTAGCTCACCCCGAGCTGCCGGGCGATGTCACGGTTGTCCATACCCTCGGCCATCAGGCCCAGGATCTGCCGCTCCCGCGGGGTCAGGCTCTCCAATTGGCGGGACCGCTCCGCCTGCCGCTGCGCCTGCTCGCGCCGCCGCGCCAGGAGGGACGCCAGCTGGCGAGCCGGCACCAGGATCTCGCCCTCGGCCGACCGGCGCACCGCCTCCGCCACGTCCGCCCCGCCCGCGCTCTTGACCAGGTATCCGGACGCACCCGCCTCCAGCGCCGCCAGCATCGACTCGTCGCTGTCGTCAGCGCTGAGAAACACCACGGCGACCTCCGGCCAGAACTCGCGCAGCGCCGCCGTCGCATCCACGCCGGTGCCGTCGGGCAGCCAGTAGTCGGCCACCGCGACGTCCACCGGCTCGCTGCCGGACATGCGCTGCACCTCGGCCACGCTGCCGGCGACGCCGACGACCTCCAACTGGGGATGCTCACCCAGGAGAACCGCCAGCCCCTCGGCGACCACCTGGTGATCCTCGATGATCAAGACTCGGTACGGCGGGCCGGTCATCGACTGCTCATCGCGTCGTGTGGCCAGCCGCCGCGCAGCGCGGGTGGCCGGGGCGTCGACTCCAGGTCCGCGCCGCGCGGGATCCAGACCGAGACGGTGGTGCCCGCACCGGGCGTACCGGAGAACCGCAGCCAGCCACCGGCGAATGTGGCCCGCTCCCGCATCAGGACCATCCCGAGGTGTCCGGGCTTGCCCGCCGGTCCGTCGGAGTCACCGGCAGGAAGGCCGACCCCGTTGTCGCGGACCCGCGCGAAGTAGCCGCCGTCGGCGTGGTCGAGGGTGACCTCGACCCGGTCGGCGGCGGCGTGCTGCCCGACGTTCACCAGCGCCTCCTGGAGGATGCGGTACAGCAGGACCCTGGCCGGCAGCGGCGGCTCGGCGGTCAGCCGGTTGTCCAGGACCACCGTGATGCCGGTGTCGTCGCGCATGCGCGACAGCACGTCCCGGATCGCCGCGGGCAGCCCGAGCCGCTCCAGAGCCGGCGGCCGGAAGTCGAAGATCAGCCGGCGCAGCCGGTCCGCGGCCAGCGCGAGCGTCTCCTCCAGCCGGCCGAGGACCTCCAGCGCAGCGGGGTCGTCCAACCGGTGGCGCAACTGCTGCAGGCGCAGCATCGCCGCCGTGATCACCTGGAGGCTGTCGTCGTGCACCCCGGCGGCGATCCGCGCCCGTTCCCGCTCCTGGCTGCGGATCAGGTCGGCGAGCAGGCGTTCCTGTTCCCGCTCGGCCTCGGCGAGGCGGCGCAACCCGGCTTCGAGGGCGGCACGTGACCGGGCCGGGTCGTCCGGTACGTCGATGGCGACCACCACGGGCCGGCCGGTGGTGGTCGCGGGATCGGTCGGGCCGGCGGCGGCCATCCGGACGTCGATGGGCACCTGACGGCCGCCGGGCAGCCGCAGCGCCGACGTGGTCAGCACCGGTATCGCCGACTCGGCCACCGCCCCGGCCGCGACCTCCGCCGGCGACTGAGCCGCGTTGTCCGCCGGCTCCGCCGGCGCCTGAGCCGGCGGAACAGCCGCGCCGGTGCGCAGCGGCCGGGTCGGGTCACCCACGAGCACCCTGTCCAGCCGCTGCCCCACCAGTTCGTCGCCGCCGCGGCGGAGCAGCCGCTCCGCCGCGAGGCTCACCAGCCGGATCACCCCGGCGCCGTCGATGACGAGCAGTGCCTCCGGCGCGGCCCGGAACGCCGCCTCGTACCCGACCTGCCCGGCCATCGGCGCCTCCCGGGGAACTAGTACTTCAGGTCCGGGGGCAGAACGTACGGCGGCTGAGGTGCGACGTCGACCGGTCCAGCCGAGTTGTCGACCTTGAAGGTGATGTTCGCCGAGCCGCCGCTACGCTGTCCCACCAGCGTAAACAGCACGGCGTCCCCGGCATCGCCCGGGATCGTGTACTTGCCGGCCGCCCGCGCGCTTCCGGTGGCGTCCACCCGGAACGCGCCGACCAGTTCCTTCTTGGCGCCCTTGCCCTTGGCCGCGTAGACGTGCACCGCCTCGTTCGCACCGAACCCACTGGCGTAGAAGCTGATGATCGTCCCCGGCGAACCGCCGTAGGTACTGGTCCGCACCATCGGCATGTACGGCAGCACGGTGAAGCTGGAGACGCTCGTCGCGCCGCTGAGCTCACCCTTGAACACCAGCCGCTGGGCGCCCTTGAGCTGGTACGGCACGATGAAGCCGCCGCTTCTGAAGGTGCCGGCGCCGTCGGTCGGCACCGCCAGGATCGGCGCGCCACCGGCCGAGTTCAGCCGCACCAGCACCCGCTCGCCGGGCATGAACCCCTTGCCGGTGAAGCCGACCGGGTTCATCGCCCGGACCGCGTACGGCTTGAGTGCGATCGACGGGTACAGCTTGAGCACCTGGAACGGCAGGCTGGCCGCCGCGCCGCTCTTCTGCCCCACGATCACCAGGCTGGTGGTACCGATGGCGGAGAGACCGACCTTGATCGGGACCTTGGTCACCGCGCCGTGGGCGTCGGTGTGCAGCACGGCGTTCGGGGTGCCGCTGATGCGGCCCCAGTAGATGTTGAGGTCCTCGCCCGGCGAGAAGCCGGTCACCGACAGTGTGACGGTGTCGCCCGGCTTGCCCACGACCGCCGAGAGCTTGGCCACGCCGGCGGCGCCCGCGGCCAGTTGGGCCTGCGTCTTGGCCACCTTCTTGCCACCGCGCTGCTGCGCGGTGATATCGCGGGACGACGTGTCGGCGCTGGGCCCCAGCGACGGGAACTTGATCGTGGTGTAGAACGACCCGTACCGGTCGCCGGTCGCCGTGGCCAGCGGCGTGGTCTTGGCCTTCTTGCCGCTGCCGGTCGTCAGGACCACGTCGATCTTCGCCCCGGGGTCGAACCCGGAACCGACGATCGTCACCGGGACGTCGGGACGCACGACTCCCGGGTCGACCGTGACGATCGGCGCGCCACTGCCGAGGACCTTCACCCCGTTGACGTCGGCGGTGGGCGGCTGCGTCGTCGCCTCGGTGGTGGGGCCGGCGGTCGGCCTGGTGCCGAGCGGGTTCTTGACGCCCAGCGACGGCAGGACCGACCGGGCCAGGTTGGCCACCACGAACAGGCCCACCACCAGGATCAGCAACCGCTTCCAGTTCTGCCGGGCCCGGACGCGTACCTGCTCCGCAGACTGCGCCGACCTGGTGCGCACCGCGTTTGCCATCTCTGCCCTCCTCTGCTGTGCACGAGGCCGGCGCTAGCCGGAGTCTTTGTTGATCTTGATGACTTCCAGGTGCACGTCGCCCCGGTCGATCCGCCAGACCTGCTCGCCGTGCTGGTCGATGGCCTCGAGGATCCAGTACTCGTTGTTGCGCTCGAGCGCGTCGCGCATCTTGTTCGACATCACGACGTAGTCGACGTTGTGCCAGTCCCGATGGAAGACCTTGTCGCGGATGTCCGGGTCGGATGCGGCCTTGAAGTGCGACTGCGCATTGGGGTACTTCGGGGTGCCGTCCCGCAGCGCCACCCAGACATCGTCGTCGATGATCAGATGGGCGTCCGGCGGAATGTTCTGGCGGATCCACTTCACCTGCAGGTTCTGCATGTTGGTCTGCGGCAACCGGTACTGGTCGGCCAGCAGCAGCCGCGTTCCGTCGGAGTTCCACGCCACCAGGTACCCGTGCGGGGTCGACAGCGGCAGCCCGCACAGCATGGCGGTCAACAGCGCCACCGCCGCCGGCCGGCCGTACCGGGTGATCCGGCCGTACAGCAGGCCGATGTTGAGCGCCAGCAGCGGTACCAGCGGCGCCACGTAGAAGTCCAGGAGGACGCTGCGGGTGAGGTAGAAGCCGTACCCGATCGCCAGCAGCGCCGCACCGAGCATCGGCACCTCGCGCCGGCGGGAGTTCAGTGACAGCACGAGGTTGCCCAGCGTCGCCGCCGTGCCGGCATACAGGATGTACCTGTCCTTCCACATCCAGCTGTCGTGCAGTAGCGAGCTGAACATGGTGCCCTGGCCACCGGACGCGGTGCGGTTGAGCTGCCACCAGATCGTGTAGAGCAGTGACACGTGGTCGGCCGGCGGCGAGGACAGGTTGAAGTCCAGGTTTGCCGGCAGCAGCTCGTTCTTGATCTCCGCGTACAGCATGTACAGGGCGACCGGCGACCCCGCCGCGAACCACCAGAAGCTCGCGGAGAACCGCCGGTTGCCCTGCTCGACGATGCTGCGATGCAGCAGGTACCCGAAGCCGGGCAGCAGGAAGAGCGCGTTCTCCTTGGTGACGAGGGCGCAGCCGAATGCCAGCCCGGCGCCCATCGCGGTGACCACCCGGCCGTCCTTGCGGGCCAGGATGTACAGCCCGACCAGCACCCAGAAGACCATCAGGTTGTCCAGCAGCACCATGCGCTGGAAGTACACGGCCAGCGGCGAGACGTTGAACAGGAACGTCGCCAGGAACGCGGCCGCCTTGCTGCCCGAGTACCGCCGGACCACCTCGAACATCAGAAAGACACAGCCGACGTGGACGATCACCATCAGTACCCGGCCGATGTTGACCGGGAAGCCGAGGGAGTTGAACTGGCCGGGGACGAGCGACACCCAGCCGGCGATCGTCATCCACCCCAGCGGCGCGTGGTCGTAGAAGTAGGTGTACGGCGAGAGCTTCCCCTCGCGTAGCACCGACCACGCCTGCTCCATGTAGATGCCCTCGTCGGACAGGTACAGCGGGTACTTGAAGATGTTCCACGAGTGGGTCACCAGGCCCAGGAGCATGGCGAACACCAGCAGGGCCACGCCGCTGCGGCCCAGCCGGTCGCCGCCCGGACCGCCGGACGCCGCCGCCCGGCCGCCCGGCACCTGGTCGGGACGCGTGGGCGCCTGCTCCGGGTCGAGCAGTGCGGTCTCCGGCTCACGCGGCACGGTCGGTCACCTCCTCCGCCTCCGCGGTCCGGTGCGCACCCACGTGCGCCGTCTTCTCCCAGTCACCGACGCCGCTGAGCTGGCGCTTCAGGGCCCGCATCGCCGCGTACGCCAGCACCATCTGGTAGGGCATCCAGCCGACCGCCATGGTCACGACCGTGCGGGGGGTCGCCCGGAGCCCGTGCGCCTCGGTGAACTCGTACAGCCCGACCACGGCGGTGACGAAGTGCGCGGCCAGCAGCAGCACCGGCAACCACGACAGCAGCGCGATGGACGCCGGCACCCGCAGCACGAACGCGGTGAGCACCGCGACCGGCAGGTACAGCCCGAGCAGCGCCTGCGCGTACGGGAACATCAGCGTGTACCAGGCCAGCAGGCGCTGCTTGCGGGTGGGCAGCTCCTTCCAGGTGCCCTTCTTCAGCGTCTGCATGAATCCCTGGCTCCACCGGGTGCGCTGCTTGATGAAGTGCTGCAACGTCGGCGGGGTCTCCTCCTTGGTGACGTACCGGTGGTCGTAGACCACCCGCACCCGCTCGCCCATCACGCACACCCGCAGGCCGATCTCGGCGTCCTCGGTCAGGCACGTCTCGTCCCATCCCCCGATGCGCTCCAGCAGGTCGCGGGTGAAGAAGACGGTGTTGCCGCCGAGCGGGATGGCGCCGGCCTTGGCCTGGTAGTGCAGGCGGCTACGAAACCAGAAGAAATACTCCAGGACGTTGAAGGTCGAGTACCAGTTCGACTCGTAGTTCATCAGCTGCACGCCGGCCTGCACGACGTGCACCCGCTCGGTCACCATGATCGTGTTCACGATGCTGAAGATCTCCGGTTGGATCTCGTCCTCGGCGTCGAAGATCGTGACGACGTCGCCGTACGACTGCGTCAGCGCCGCGTTGAGCCCGTGCGGTTTGTTGATCGGCTGGTCGTCGAAGACCACGAGCTGGACGTTGTCCCGGCCCGCCGCGTTCAACCGGCGGATGGTGGTGGCGGCCCGCTCGATGGTGCCGGTGTCGTCGGCCGAGCAGACCACGATGATCTGCACGAGACGCGCCGGGTAGTCAGTGCGTGCGACGCGGTCGATGGTCTGCTGGATGACCTCCTCCTCGTGGCGCGCCGGAACGATGGCGGTGAAGGACAGATGCGGGGCGGCGCGCACGTCGGGCGCCCGGGCCAGATCCTCGGCTTCCGGCTGGTCCCAGGTGTAGATCATCAAGTAGAGCGTGTGCGCCGCCTGCACCGTCAGCAGCAGGGAGACCAGGGCTAGGGCGGCCAGCAGGATCTGCTCCATCGGTGCGCTCACTCCATATCCACGTCGAGCTGACCGCGAAGTTGACGGCGAACACGGCGGCTATCCCGACCAGGTTCGCCATCAGGTAGAAGACGCCGAGGCCGGCGAGTACCTGGACGATGGTCACGTTCACCAGCAGGGCGGTCACCGCGACCACGCTGAAGCCGGCGAACCTCCGCGCGCAGGGCCGGCCGCCCCGAAAGGTCCACAGCTCATGGAGCAGGTAGTTGTGCAGGATCGCCACCTCGACCGCGGCGATCGTGGCCGGGAGCAGCGCCCAACCCAGCAGGCCGTGCAGCAACGCCAGTACCAGGTTGTTGACCAGGACGCCGGCCGCACCCACGGCCGAGAACCGGCTCAGCCGGGGCAACGCCCGCGCGGCCCTCGACCGCCAGTGCGCCGCCCCGCGCCTGACCGGAACCGGGACACCGGCTGGCGGCACGGCACGCCAGCCGGGGGGATGCCAGGGGTGATCACTGACCGGCGGCATAATCGGCCCTTCACGATGCGTAGTCGTGAGCACGGGCGTCGCTGCCGTGGCGTCAGATGCCTGCCATGACGGCCCGCGTCGCCGCGTGCTTTCCGGTAGGAGCGGGATTCTCTCCGTTCCACCCTGCCGAGCCGGCCTCGCGTGCCGCCTCCCGCTGGGGAGGCGCTGCGGTCCCCTCCTTCGGCCTCCCCCGGCCGACCGATGCTCCCTGGTCCTCCGGAGTCGGCTGTCCGCGCCGCTCTCCCCCGGCTCCCCGGAGCCGGTCGCCGCGCCATCGGTCCGGGCCGGTTTTCTGACCGTGCTACCGGGTAGATCCCAGCACCGTAGATATCGGCGCGCAGCGGGCGCCACCGCACCCGGTGCCGACCGGCGCCGCCGCGCCCATCCCGCGTCCGGCCTTACCGAAACCGTCAGGCAGCTACCGACCCCACGAGGCACCTGAGGAGAGGTGGGTCAGTTGACCATCCGCATCCTGGTCGCCGACGACCACGCGATGGTGCGTCAGGGCCTGCGGACGTTCCTGAGCCTCAGCCCGGACCTGGATGTCGTCGGCGAGGCCGTCGAGGGGCGGCAGGCCGTCGAGATGGCCCACCAGCTCGAGCCTGACCTGGTCCTGATGGACCTGCTCATGCCCGGCCTGGACGGGGTCAGCGCGATCGCCGAGATCCGGCGCGAACTGCCCGCCGTGGAGGTGCTCGCGCTCACCGGGTACCTCGAGGACCACCTCATCGCCGACGCCCTGCACGCCGGCGCCGTCGGGTACCTGCTCAAGGACACCGACGCCGAGGAGTTGCAGCGTGCCGTCCGGGCCGCCGCCGCCGGGCAGGTGCAACTGTCGCCGGCCGTGGCCGCCCGGCTGGTCCGCGAGGTCCATCTGCCCGGCGGCCCACCGCAGCTGACCCGGCGCGAGGAGCAGGTGCTGGTCCTGCTGGCCCGGGGAAAGGCCAACGGCCAGATCGCCCGCGAGCTGCACATCGCCCCGCAGACGGTGAAGACGCACGTCAGCAACATCCTCGCCAAGCTCAACTCGCAGAGCCGGACGCAGGCCGCGCTGTACGCGATGCGGGTGGGACTGGTACCCGTCAACGAATCGGCGCCCAGCTGAGCCGGAGGCCGACCACGTGGTCACTGCACGGCGACAGGCCCGCCCGACCGACCGATACGCCCACCTGGGCCGCGCGTTGGCCGAGCTCAACGCCGCGGTCCGGGACGGCGCCGACCAGGCGCGGGTACTCGAACGCATCTGCTCGCACGCGCGTACCTTCGCCGCGGCCGCCAGCGCGACCGTGATGACCGCGGACTCCGACGGCGTCCTGGTGGTCCGCGCCGTGGCCCGGCCGGTCGCGGTCTGGCTGCGCGGGGTACGGGTGCCCCTGGGCGACACGCTCGCCGGTACCGCCCTGCGGGAGCGCGGGCCGCTGGCCGCCGGGCTGCGCCGGCCCCGTCACCGCCACGAGCAGGCCCTCGCCGCCGCCGGCCTGCGCCGGGTGCTCTACCTGCCGATACCCGGGTTCGGCGCGGTGACCGGCGTGCTCGGTCTGGGCTACCGGCGCGCCGCCGGGGTGACCGCCCGCGAACTGCGCCTGCTGGAGCCGCTGGCCACGATCGCCGGCCTGGTACCGCCGGACCGGTCACCGGACGACCCCGGCGGGCTCGCCGGGATCACCATCCGGGACCCGGGCCGGGCCGGTGACCGCCTGCAGGAGTTGGTGGACCGGGTGGTCGCGCTGACCGGTAGCACCGACTGCGCGGTGTACGTACCGAACGGTGGCCGGTCCCTGACCGCCGTCGCGGTGGCCACCGACCAGCCGGACGGCGCGCCGGTCGAGCCGGCGACCGTGTCCCGCCTGCTCGCCCAGCGGCGCCCGACCACCCTGTGGCACCTGGCCGGCGGGTTGGCGCTGTGCGTACCGGTGCCGGTCGGCGGTGCGGTGCTCGGTGCGGTGTGCGCCCGGTGGCCCGACGGCGCGCAGCCCGACCCGGCCGAGCGCATGCTGGTCAACCTGGCCGCCATGGAGGCCGCGAACCTGGTCGACAGCGGCCGCCGCCAGGCCCAGGAGGAGGAGCAGGCCGCCACCCGCGAGCGGGAGTGGCTCGCCCGGGAACTGCACGACTCGGTGGTGCAGACGCTGTACGGCATCAGCCTCGGCGCCGGCGCCGCCGGTGAGCTGCTGCGCACCGACACCACGCAGGCGCGGCAGTCGGTGGAGTGGATCCACGAGACGGCCGTGGCCGGGCTGGCCGAGATGCACGGGCTCATCCAACGCCTGCGGCCGGAGGCGCTGGCCGACAACGGGCTGACCGCCGCGCTCGGCCGGCTGCTGGAGACGCTGCATACGCTGCACGGCTGCCGTACCAGCGCGGAACTGGGCGCGGAACCGGCCGTCGGCCCGGAGGCCCGGCGGGCACTGTACCGCATCGCCCAGGAAGCGATCGCCAACGCCGCCAAGCACGCCCGGGCCGGGCAGGTGACGCTGCGGCTGTACACCGACGACTCGCACGTGGTGCTGGAGGTCGTCGACGACGGCCAGGGCTTCACGCCGGGCGGCGACCTGCGTGGGCGGTTCGGCATCCGGTCGATGCGCGAGCGGGCTGAGTCGGTCGGTGGGCGGCTGGACGTCGTGTCCGCGCCGGGCCGGGGCACGGCGGTCCGGGCCGAGGTGCCGACCGGCACGTGAGCCTGTTCAGGAGTCGAGGAGCGCCAGGTCGTCCCCGGTGAGCCGCAGCCCGGCGGCGGCGAGGTTCTCCTCCAGGTGCGCGACCCGGCCGGTACCCGGGATGGGCAGGATCACCGGCGAGCGCTGGAGCAGCCACGCCAGGGCGACCTGGGCCGGGCTGGCGTCGTGCCGGCCGGCGACCGTCGCGAGCCGGTCGTCGGCGCCGATCCCGCCGCCCGACACGAGCGGGAAGAACGGCAGGTACGGGATGCCCGCGTCCGCGCACCGGTCGAGGACCGGCTGGTCGTCGCGCCGCGTCGGGCCGTACTGGTTGGAGACCGTCGCGACGTCGGTCACCGCGAGCGCCTGCTCGAGCTGATCGAGCGTCACGTTCGACAGGCCGATCCGCTGGATCCTGCCCTCGGCGCGCAGGTCGAGCATCGTGCCGAGGGCGTCGGCGAAGCTCACCTCGCTCTGGTCCATCCAGCGCAGATGCACCACCGGGATCGCGTCCAACCGCAGGACCCGCAGGTCGCGCTCGCAGCCGGCGCGCAGCTCGGCGTCGGTGAGCGCCGGGTACCAGGAGCCGTCGTCCCGGCGGCCGCCACCCAACTTGGTGACCAGCACCAGATCCTCCGGGTACGGGTGCAGTGCCGCGGCGATCAGCTCGTTGGCGACGTCGAGCCCGTAGTACCACGCCGTGTCGATCACCCGGACACCCAGCTCGACCGCGCGGCGCAGGACGGCGAGGGCCTCGTCGCGGTCGGCCGGCGGGCCCCACACCCCCGGCCCGGGCAGCCGCATCGCGCCGTACCCGAAGCGGGGGACGTCGCGGTCGGCGAGGTGGACGGTACCGGCGGCACGGGCGTCGATCACATCGCGTGAGCCTACCGTGCCCCCCGGGTCAGCGGTACTTGCTGGCGGAGCTGCGGCGGTTGAAGCCCGCCGGGGAGTCGTTCAGTGCCTGCCGGATGAGTTCGCGCTCCTGCCGGCGCTGCGCGGTCACGTCGCGCATGGTGATCACCAGCCCGCGTACCAGCCGGTCGGTGCGCAGGTCCCGACAGCTCACCTCGACCAGTGCCCGGCTGCCGTCCCGGCGGCGCAGGCTCCAGCAGTCGCGGGCGTCGCTCTCTGTGGTCGACTGGGACCGCCGCAGGGTGCGGTCGACCTGTTCGTGGTCGTCGGGGTGGATGACGTCGCGCAGCGTCGGGAACGCGGGCAGGTCGACACCGAGAACCCGGGTCAGCGACGGGCTCGCGTACCGGATCCGCTCGTCGTCGTCGAGCACGACCACCACGTCGGCGGTGTTCTGCACGACGGTCCGCACGTACTGGTCGCCGTCGCGGCGGTTGATCGCCTCGGTCAACGCGATCCGCTCCAGGGCCAGCGCCGCCTGCGCCGCCAGCACCTCCAGGGAGTCGCGCATCGCGTCGAGCGCCTGGTCCTCGGCCGCGACGAACAACGCACCCGCCGGCCCGGTGGTGGGCGGCTCCAGGTACAGCGGGCAGACCAGGGCGGTGTCGAAGGCGGTGAGCTGGTCGCGCAGGGCGGGATGCAGCATCCGGGTCGGCAGCAGCCGGGTACGGCGGTCGGCCGCCGGCGCGGGTACCGCGTACCGGTCGCGCGAACCGCCCTCCGCGCCGTCGCCGGGGCCGGAGGTGTCACCGGTGGTGACGACGACCCGGTGCGCGACCGTGGGCGGCACGAGTCTGCCGATCGCGGCCCGCAGGGCCGCACCGACCTGCGCCGGCCCGGTGGCCGACACCAGCGCGGCGCACGCCTCGCGCAGGTTGCGTTCCCGGTCGAGGCCCCGCCGGTGCTTGGTCACCGCGTCGAACAGGCGGGTCATGACCGAGGCGGACATCAGTATCGCGGCGGCCGCGATGACCGCCCCGTCACGGGTCCGGCCGGCCATCGACTCGGCCAGCAGCGCCACGGCCGGGATCGCCAGCGACAGCCCGAGCAGCGCCGCCCACCATCGGGGCAGTCGCGCCGGTCCGGGGCTGACCGGCAGGGTCAGCCGGGTCATCGACGGTTGCAGCGCGGCCGCGCCCCAGGCCGCGTAGAAGACCAGGTATCCGAACTCCCCCGGACCGCCGGCCCGCCAGCCGCCGGCCAACTCCGCCGACCAGTAGACCACGTCGGAGACGACCAGGCCCCAGGTGCCGATCGCCAGCAGGGCGACCGCGGCGCTGCGCCGGGCCGCGACGACCAGCCGCATCGACGTGACCAGCAGCATCAGGTCGCCCATCGCGTACGCCGCCAGGGTCGACTTGCCGGCGTTGTCCAGCGTGCCGGCGCGCAGCCCGGGCTCGACCACGAGCAGCCACAGCAGGAGCGCGCCGGCGGCGGTGAACGTCAGCAGATCCAGCAGGCGGGCGCGGTCGCGGAACACCACGCTGCTCCGGGTCAGGTGCAGCAGGCCGGCGGCCACCAGGGGGAACATTCCGAAGTAGCAGGCGTCGACGAGGACCGGCACCGGGTCTCCGGGCCGCCGGACGGTGGCGTCGAAGATCGCGTCGCCGGTCGCCATCACGGCGATCGCGGCGGCCAGCAGCCACCACGGCGCTCTCCGGCGCGGCGCGTGCCGCCGGGCACCGAGCACGATCGCACCGGCACTGGTGAGGCCGATCGCCGCCCAGGTGACGGCGCCCTGCCCGGGGAGGGCGAACACGCCGATGCCGAGCACGGCCATCAGCGTTCCGTACACCGCAGTGATCCGCCCGGACACCGGCTCCCTTTTGTCGATCTTGGAAGTGCTCGGTCATGGATCGCGCTTATTGTCCGTCGTCTGGTCTACCAATCGAATGTCGTGGTGTACATCAGCCGGTCGGCCGATGACGCGCGGCCACGAACCCGAGGATGCGGCTCCAGGCGTCGGCCTGAGCCTCGGCGTACTCCCCCAGCTGCGACTCGAAGAAGCCGTGCGGCGCACCGGGATAGGTCACGATCTCGTGTGGTACGCCGGCCTCGGCGAGCGCCGCGTCGAACTCGGCCACCGCGGACGCCGGTATGTTCTCGTCGGCCCCACCGAACAGGCCGAGGATCGGCGCCCGCAGCCCGGGTGCGAGCTGCGTCGGCCCGGGCTTGCCCAGGAGCGTGCCGGGCATCCCGTACAGCCCGACGACCCCGGCGAGGCCGAACCGCGGCGCGGCGGTCTGGAACGCGAACCGGCCGCCCAGACAGAATCCCAGCGACAGGACGGTGCGGCAGCCCGCGACCCGGTGCAGGTGGCCGACCGCGGCGTCGACGTCGGCGTACAGTCCGTCGCTGGTCAGCCCGGCCAGGTGCGGCATCAGGTGGTCCATGTTCCCGAAGCCCGGTCCGCGGTCGCGCCAGCCGGTACCCGCGGTACGCCCGTAGTAGTCGATGGCCAGCGCCGCGTGGCCCTGCTCGGCCAGCCGGAGGGTCAACTGCTCGTAGAAGCCGGACAGGCCACGGTTGTCGGGCAGGACCAGCAGACCGGCCCCGGATGCGCGCTCGGGCCGGGCGAGGTACGCGTCGAACCGGGCGCCGTCGGCCGAGGTCAGGATCAGCGGTTCACCGGTGGCGGCGGTGACGGGCGCGCCGTGGCGGGGCGGTACGGCGTCGGCGTCGTAGCACATGGGCGGCTCCTCTCGGAGGGGAAAGGTCGCCGCAATGCTAGACAGCTACATCGGACAATATAGCACAAAATAGATCTGGAATCAAGATCCCCGCGTCCGGCAGCGGCTCCACCGTACGGACGATGACGGATCCGGACCACACCGACCCGGCGCGATCGCGCTCGGCGCGGTGGTGGTCGACACGCTGATCACCCGCGACGGCAGGCCAGTGATGGGCCACCAGGCCACTGCCGTACACCACCGTGAGCGGCAGGTCGTGGACGCGAGGGGTGCGGCGCCGGGCCGCTAGCGCACGGGATCGTCACCTCATCCGCGACCGTCGACGTGACGATCTTGACGCAGCGATCTCCGACACCGCCGGGCGGGTGGCGCGACAACAGGGGGCGGCTACCGGCACAATGCACCCCGAACCCACCACGAAGGCGGATCAAGATCGTGACTACGTCTGTGTACCAGCGGATCGCCGACGAGCTCGGCGTACGTGAGCGGCAGGTGAAGGCCGCCGTCGAACTGCTCGACGGCGGGGCCACCGTGCCCTTCATCGCCCGCTACCGCAAGGAAGCCACCGAGATGCTCGACGACGCGCAACTGCGCACGCTCGAGGAACGGCTGCGCTACCTGCGCGAGATGGAGGAGCGGCGGACCGCCATCCTCGAGTCGATCCGCAGCCAGGGCAAGCTCGACGACGCGCTCGAAGCGCAGATCATGGCGGCCGACTCCAAGGCCCGACTCGAGGACATCTACCTGCCGTACAAGCCCAAGCGGCGCACCAAGGCCCAGATCGCCCGCGAGGCCGGGCTGGAGCCGCTGGCCGACCAACTGCTCGCCGACCCGACGCGCGATCCGCAGGCCACCGCCGGTGCGTACGTCGACGCCGACAAGGGCGTCGCGGACGCCGCGGCGGCGCTGGACGGCGCCCGGGCGATCCTGATCGAGCGCTTCGGCGAGGACGCGGACCTGATCGGCACGCTGCGCGAGCAGATGTGGGCGCGGGGCCGCCTGGTCGCGAAGGTACGCGACGGCAAGCAGGAGGCCGGCGCGAAGTTCGCCGACTACTTCGACTTCGCCGAGCCGTTCACCAAGCTCCCCTCGCACCGGATCCTCGCCATGTTCCGGGGCGAGAAGGAGGACGTGCTCGACCTCGTCCTCGAACCGGAGGAGATCGCCGACGAGGTACCGGTCGGCCCCAGCACGTACGAGGTGCGGATCGCCGAGCGCTTCGGCATCGCCGACCGTGGCCGGCCGGCCGACCGCTGGCTGCTCGACACCGTGCGCTGGGCCTGGCGTACCCGGATCCTGGTACACCTGGGCATCGACCTTCGTACCCGGCTGTGGCAGGCCGCCGAGGACGAGGCCGTGCGGGTGTTCGCCGCCAACCTGCGCGACCTGCTGCTCGCGGCGCCGGCCGGCACCCGCCCGACCATGGGCCTCGACCCCGGCCTGCGGACCGGTGTGAAGGTCGCCGTGGTCGACGGCACCGGCAAGGTGGTCGCCACCGACACGATCTACCCGCACGAACCCCGGCGGCGCTGGGACGAGTCGATCGCCACCCTCGCCCGGCTCGCGGCGGCGTGCAAGGTGGAACTGATCGCGATCGGCAACGGCACCGCCTCCCGCGAGACCGACAAGCTCGCCGGGGACCTGCTCAAGCGGCACCCGGAGCTCAACCTCACCAAGGTCGTGGTGTCGGAGGCGGGCGCCTCGGTGTACTCGGCCTCGGCGTACGCCTCCCAGGAGCTGCCCGACCTCGACGTGTCGCTGCGCGGCGCGGTCTCCATCGCGCGCCGGCTCCAGGACCCGCTCGCCGAACTGGTCAAGATCGATCCGAAGTCGATCGGTGTCGGTCAGTACCAGCACGACCTGGCCGAGACGAAGCTGTCTCGCTCGCTCGACGCGGTCGTGGAGGACTGTGTCAACGGCGTCGGGGTCGACGTCAACACCGCGTCGGTGCCGCTGCTGACCCGGGTGTCCGGCATCGGCGAGAGCCTGGCGCGCAGCATCGTGGCGCACCGCGACGCCAACGGCCCGTTCCGGAACCGGCGGGCGATCAAGGACGTCCCGCGGCTCGGCCCCAAGGCGTTCGAGCAGTGCGCGGGCTTCCTGCGCATCCCCGGCGGCGACGACCCGCTCGACTCGTCCAGCGTCCACCCGGAGGCCTACCCGGTGGTGCGCCGGATCATCGAGGCGACCGGCTCCGACCTCAAGGGACTGATCGGCAACGCCCGTACCCTGCGGACGCTCAAGCCCGAGCAGTTCGTCGACGAGACGTTCGGTGTACCCACCGTCACCGACATCCTCGGCGAGCTGGAGAAGCCCGGCCGTGACCCGCGCCCGGAGTTCAAGACGGCCACCTTCACCGAGGGCGTGGAGACCCTCGCCGATCTCCAGCCCGGCATGGTCCTCGAGGGCGTGGTGACCAACGTCGCCGCGTTCGGCGCCTTCGTCGACATCGGTGTCCACCAGGACGGACTCGTCCACGTCTCGGCCCTGTCGAAGACGTTCGTCAAGGACCCGCGCGACGTGGTGAAGCCCGGCGACATCGTCCGGGCGCGGGTACTCGACGTGGACATCCCGCGCAAGCGGATCTCGCTCACGCTGCGGCTCGACGACGAGGTGGACAGCCGCGGCGACCGGCGCGGCCCGTCCGAGGCCCGCCGCGACGACGCACGCCGGGCCGGACCGGGCGGCGGTCGCCAGGGCGGCGGCCAGCAGCGCCAGGGCGGCGGCCAGCAGGGACAGCAGCGGCAGGGCGGCCAGGGCCGGCAGGGACAGCAGCGGCAGGGCCGCGGCGCACCGGCCGACACCGCGCTCGCCGACGCACTGCGGCGCGCCGGCCTGCTCGACCGGTAACCCGGCCTGCTCGACCGGTAACCGAGCCGGGTGGGCGCTCCGCCCGAAACCAAGATCCGCGCAATGTCGCCGACATTGCTGCTTCGATCGGCGAGATAGCAACAATGTTTGCGACGTTGCGCGGATCTTGGTCAGCACGGTCAGGCCCGGGGCGGCTCAGGCCCGGGCGGGGCGGGCGGCTCAGGCCCGGGCGGGGCGGGGCGGCTCAGGGCTCGGCGACGGCGGCGGTCACCCGTACGTCGGGAGTCCCGGCAGCCGTGGCGCCCCGTGATCTGCCGGTGGCCAGTACCGAACCGCCGAGGATCAGCGCGAACCCGGCCATGATGCCGACCGTGAGGGGCTCGTCCAGGAACGCGACGCCGAGCGCGACGGCGACGGCCGGATTGACATACGTGATCACAGTGGTCCGGACCGGCCCGACCTCGTTGATCAGCGCGAAGAAGATCAGGAACGCGATCGCGGTGCACAGGAGCGCCAGCACCAGTACCGCCGCGACGACCGTCGGCGATGGCAGGCGGGCCGGCAACTGGGCGATACCGACCGGGGCGTACCCGATGGCGGTGAGCGCCAGCGACGCCGCGACCACACCGAGCGCCGGCAGGTCGGACAGACTGCGGGCGAGGATGAACGGCCCCAGCGCGTATCCGACGACGACGACCGCCATCTCGACGTATGCGACCCCGTTACCGCTCCCCAGGTCCACACCGACCAGCGCGGCGACCCCGGCGAGGCCCACGAGCAGGCCGGTGAGCCGACGGACGCCGAGCGGTTCGTGGTTCCCGGCGACGCGCGCCAGTACCGCGCCCACCAGCGGCACCCCGGCGACCAGCAGCCCCGCCAGCGAACTGCTGATGCGCCGCTCGGCGCTCGACAGCAGCAGCCACGGCACGGCCAGTTCGCCGACGGTGTACGCGAGCAGGGGCTTCCACCGCGGCAGGAGTACCCGGAGCTGACCTCGTGCCGCGGCCACCGGCAGCAGCACGGCGGCCGCGATCCCGGTACGCAGGAACACGAGCGACGCCGGCGGGAACGCACCCACAGCGACCTTGATGAGCAGGTACGGCACGCCCCAGATAAGGCACATCGCCGCGAACAGGATCCAACCGCGCCGGGACACCGGCCCTCCTCTCCACGTCCGCGCCAGGATGCCACGGACAGGACCGATTCTGCCCGCCGGTCCTTTCATTCGGAGGTCGGAGCCGCCGCCGGCAACGCGATCGTCGTCACGATCCAAGCGATCGACAACCGGTGCGGGAAACAGGTGAGCGGTCGAGAGGAAATAGCCGGACGCCGGGCCCGCGCCGGCCGGCGCGGGCCCGGCCGGCGGGGCCGACGGATGAAGCGGAGGAATAAACCGGCCGGGATGGGTAGCTGCGGCCCGCGTGGAACGAGTGAGCCGGTTACCCGTCGTTCGCATCTGGAGGGTCACGCTGTGCGATTACTGCACCTGGTGCTGGTGGTACTGGCCGTCATGTCGCTTCCGCCGGTCCTCGTCGAACCGGTCAGGGTCGCCCACGTGACCGCCGACGATCTCCTCGGCCGGACCCGGACCTGCACTCCCGCCTCGGTGGGCGGCTACACGACGTACGACGGCACCCTGGCCGACGTACCCGTCTGCAAGGCCGGCTCGGCGTACTTCTGGAAGGCCGGCATGGGCATCGACTGCGACGGGCCGGCCACCACGAGCTGCAACGCGCGCACCGACCCGAGCTACCAGAGCCAGACCCTCTGCGTGCCGCCCGACTGCCGGTACCTCACCGCGGAGGAGACGTACTATCTGGTGATCCCAATGCCGAGCGCGCGGTTCGACTATCGCGCCGCCGGGATCAGGCCCGGCGACGTCGGCGCCGTCGTCTACGGCAAGAAGGTGGTGTACGCGGTGTTCGCCGACGTCGGTCCCGAAGCGCGTATCGGCGAGGCGTCGTACGCGGCCGCCAAGGCCCTCGGGATCAATCCCGACCCCGCCCTCGGCGGGGCCAGCTCCGGCGTCACGTACATCGTCTTCCCCGGCCAGGCACCCGATGTCATCGGCGACAACGCCGCCGCACACCAGGCCGGCGCGTCGGCCGCCCACGCGTTCGTCCACTCCTGACCGCCCGCGGCCCGGACCGGTACGGGCGAGCCGACCGCCCCGGGTACCGGCTCAGCTCGGCGGCAGCGCCCGCTCCATCGCCAGCACCTGCTCGACCCGCTCCAGCAGTTCGTGTGGCATGAACGGCTTGGCCAGCATCGCCGTCGCGCACGACGCCTGCGCGTCGGTGGGCAGCCACCCGCTGACCAGGATCACCGGGATGTGGGCCGTCGCCGGGTCGCCGTGGATGCGTTCGCAGATCTCGTTGCCGCTGGTACCCGGCATGACACCGTCGAGCAGGACCAGGTCGGGCCGGCACTCGTGGATGCGCTGCCAGGCCGCCTCGCCATCGGGCTCGGCGACCACCGTGTGTCCGGCGCGCTGCAGGACACGGGTGACGACCTCGCGGATCCGCTCGTTGTCATCGGCCACCATCACCAGCGCCATCACCGACCACCCTTCGTCGCCACCGCTACCCATTCGCCTAACGGCGAACGGGACCGAAACGATGCGGCCGTCCCGGCTAGCGTGGCGCGTATGACATCGTCACAGACCGACCGGTCGGTTCCCGCGCCCCTCCTGGTGACCACCGGCGACGAGCGAGCCGTGCTGGACGCGTTTCTCGACTTCCACCGCGGGGTGGTCCGCAGCAAGGCCAGCGGCGTGTCCGACGAGGACGCCCGCCGTCGGCTGGTCGGTTCGCAGACGACGCTCGCCGGGCTCGTCAAGCACCTGACCGTCGTGGAGCGGTCCTGGTTTCCGCACCTGCTCACCGGGGCGGCATTCGGCCAGGAGGCCGGGGACGGCGGCGAGGAGGTGACCGGCTTCGAGGTCGGCCCGCACGAGTCGATCGAGGATCTCATCGCCGCGTACGACCGGGCGTGCGCGGTGTCGCGGGAGGTGGCCGCCGGCTTCCCCCTGGACCACGTGGTGCACCACCCGCAGGTGGGGCCGGTGTCGCTGCGCTGGATCATGGTCCATGTCGTCGAGGAGACCGCCCGGCACGCCGGCCACGCCGACATCCTTCGCGAGCAGACCGACGGCGCGACCGGCGTGACAGGCTGAGCGGGTGTGGCCCCGCCGACCGGGGCGTGCTCGCCGACCTCCAACCGTGACCCACCGGCGCCCGTGAGCCATCTCCACTCATGAGCCACCGGCGCCCGTGAGTCACCCGGGTGCGGCTACAGCAGCCGCAGCTGACGCGCCTTGAGCACCGCCTCCCGGCGGTGGGCGGCGTGCAACTTGCGGTAGATGCTGCGCACGTGGGTCTTGACGGTGTTGACCGACAGCGACAAGTCGGAGGCGATCTCGTGGTTGGACAGCGCGCCCTGCAGGTACCGCAGGACCGTCATCTCCCGCTCGCTCAACGGCTCGACCAGCGACGCCGCCGGCAGGGTCCCCTCGGTGGGCGGTACCGCGGTCGCCTTGAGCGCCTCACTGATCGTCGACCAGTACGCGGTGCCGGAGTCGAGCTGGTCGACGAGCAGCTCGCGCAGCCGTGGCCCGCCCTGGGTTAACAGGCGCCGGAAGCCCTCCGGCTCGGCGAGCTGCAACACCCGTTCCAGCAGCACGGACGCCCGGTGGTCGTCACCGACCAGCCGAGAGGTCACCGCGGCCAGCAGCCCGCCCTCCAGGCGCACCGGCAACGGCGGGCCGTCGCGGTGGTCCTCGGCCCAGGCCGGCAGGACCCGGGCGGCGGTGGCCGGGTCGTCGTCGCGCAGGTACGTGCGGGCCAGCGCCACCGCGACGGCCGGTGAGGGTCGCCGCCGGTCGTCCAGCAGCGGGGCGAGCACCTCCCGCGCGGTGTCGGTGTCCCCGTACTGGCTGCGCAGGTCCGCCTCGGCGGTGGTGAGCCACTCCCGCAGGTACCGGGACGGGTCCGCGCCCAGGTCGCGACGGGCGGCGGCGAGCACCTCGTACCCGGCCGCCAGCTCACCGCGGGTCCGCAGCACCCCGGCCCGGGTGGTGGCCGTGACGGTGGTGAGGATCGGCTCGCCGCCGTGTGCGGCCGCGGCCGACGCCAGGTCGAGGTACCGCTCCGCGTCGTCGAGGCGGTCCCACTCGTACCGCACCAACGCGAGCGCCAGGTAGGCGTAGGCGCTACCGGTGAGGCGGCACCGGCCGGTGCACGGTGGCAGTGCCAGCGCCGCGCGGGCCGCCGAGTCGGCCGCCCGCAGCTCGCCGCGCAGCGCCCGCAGCAGGGCGAGCGTGCCGGCGCACAGCAGCCGGGCGCAGGACAGGCCGGCGGTCTCGGCGGCGGCCAGCCCGGCGTCGAGCGCCTCGGCCGCGGCGGCCAGGTCGCCGTCGTTGAGGTGGGCCGATCCGCGGGCGGTGTACGCGATCGTCGCCACGCTGGCCTGTTCGCGGGACGGCTCCGCGGCCGGTTCCGCCGGGGGTGCCGACGCGAGCAGCCGCGCGGCCAGCGACAGGATCGTCGCCGTGTCCCCGACGAGCTGCGCCCGGGCCAGCGCGAAGGCGGTGGCGATCAGGGTGAACCGGTCCCGGCGGCCGGCGGCCAGCCGCTCCCGGTGGGCGTCGGCCAGCCGCAGGTACCCGTCGGCCCCGTCGAGGTCGCCCAGGTCGAGCCGGTCGGCCGCGTAGGCCAGCGCCAGCTCCGGGTCGGTCCGGGCGGTGTCGTCGGGTGGCGGGTCCGGCACCAGCGTGCGCAGCGCGCCGTTGCTCCGGCACAGCGCGAGGACCGGCCAGTGCTCGACCAGCAGCGCGGTGGCGTACCGCCAGTCCCGCGCCGCGAAGGCGTGCCGCAGCGCGTCGGCGGGCAGGCCGTGAGCGGCGTACCAGGACGCGGCGGCCCGGTGCAGCCGCGGCACGTCACCCGGCATCCGCCGGCCCAGCTCGGCGCGCAGCAGCTCGCCGAAGAGCCGGTGGTAGCGGTACCACGGGTACTGGCCCGGCACGGCGACGGTGAAGGCGTTGCGACGCTCGAGCTCGGCGAGGATGGGCGCACCGTCGCCGCGCCCGGTCAGCGCGTCCATCAGTCCGCCGCACACCCGTTCCAGCACCGAGGTGGCCAGCAGCGCGTACCGGACCTCGGGCGGCTGGTCGGCGAGCACCTCGCCGGTGAGGTACTCGGCGATGTCGGGCTGCTCGCCGGAGAACTGGTCGACGAAGCGCGGCGGGTCCGGGTGGTCGCGCATGGCCAGCGCCGCCAGCCGCAGCCCGGCGGGCCACCCCTCGGTGTGTTCGTGCAGCGCGGCCAGGTGCCCCTCGGGCAGTTCGACGCCGTGGCGGGCGAGCAGCTCCGCCGTCTCGCCGACGGTGAACGCCAGCTCCCGCGCCCCCAGCTCGGTCAGCTCGCCCGACAGTCGCCACCGGTGCAGCGGCAGGCCGGGGTCGACCCGGGTGGCGACGACCAGCCGCAGCCGGCCGGCGCTGTGTCGCAGCAGGAACTCCAGGCCGGCGGGTACCGAACGGTCGCTGACCTGGTGGAAGTCGTCCAGGACGACCACCACCGGGCCGGGCAGCCGGGCCAGCGCGTTCGCGAGCTCGGCGAGGTACACGTTGTGTGCCACGAACCCGGGCGCCGGCACGCTCTGCTGGTCCTCACCCTTGGTCACCCCGGACGAGGTCAACGCGAAGTGCAGATATGACCAGAATCGGTCGCCCTCGTCCTCGGCCTCCATGGTCAACCAGGTGACCGGCTGGACCGGACCGCCGGCCCGTACCCAGGCATTCAGCAAGGCGGTCTTGCCCCACCCGGCCGGGGCGGCCAGCACCGTCAACGGTCCGCGTACGCCGACGTCCAGCGCCTCGACGAGACGACGACGGGTCACCAGACCGTCCGGCAGCACCGGGACGGCCAGTTTGGACGTCAGCAGCGGCACGGTCGCCGACGCGTCGGTCGGGCCAGCCGGCACCGTCGCGTACCTCTGATCGTTCGCACCAGCGAACACCCGATCACCGCGCATCCTGATCCCCGGCGGGCACGTCCGCTCGATAGCCGCGACCGGGCGCCGTAAACCTCGTACGCCCCAGAAGGTTGGCCGCCGAGGCCGGCGTTGATCTCGCGGAATCGTCCGCCGAGAGTGAGGCACCCTCACCCCCGGCGCTCAAAACATGGTCTTGAGGTGGGACTCGCGGTACGCGAGCGGCGGCCGGACGGTCGTACGCGGCTGGCCCGGTGACGCCGTCGCGGTACGCACCAGTCGTGCATGCCCCAGATCACGGTCCGCGAAAGGAAGTGTTAGATCATGACCTCTCTCGCCCCACGGCGTGGTCGGCAGCTCGCTGCGCAGGGCCGCCACGGCGACCCCTTGGCAGAGCTCGAGGACCGGATGGGCAACCTCATCCAGAGCTTCTTCGCCGACCCGTTCCAGGCCATCACCGCCGCGCCCGCCGTACCCGTCTGGGTGCCTCCGGTGGACATCGAGGAGACCGATGACTCCTACATCCTGGAGATGGACCTGCCGGGCGTCAAAGCCGAAAACCTCAACCTCGAACTGCGTGACAACAACGAACTCCGGGTCACCGGCCAGTACAGCGAACGGGAACGCACCGGCATGATGCGGCGGCAGAGCCGCCGCGGCGGCCAGTTCGAGTACGACGTGATCCTGCCCGGCGACGTGGACGCCGAGAACATCGACGCCAGCCTCGAAGAGGGCGTGCTGGTGGTCCGCTTGGGCAAGGCCCGGGCCGGTCAGGCCCGCCGGATCGAGGTGAAGGGAAAGTCGACGGCCGGGACGACGGGCCAGGCGGCCACCGGCGCCGCCACCGGTGGCGCGGCGACCAGCCCCCGGCAAGGCCGGGAGAGCCAGACCCGCGTGTCACCTGGGGACACGTGACGGCGGGCCCGAGGTAGCGCCACCCCGGCGGTCCGGGGACGCCCCGTCGGCGGGCCGCCCGGTCCGTTCCACTTCCGTCCGCGGCCGGACCGGCTGCGGACGGGCCTTTGAAAGGACGAAAGACTCATGGCCAAAGCCGTAGGCATCGACCTCGGTACCACGAACTCGGTCATCGCCGCGTACATCGACGGCCAGGCCCAGGTGATCCCGAACGCGGAGGGCAGCCGGACGACGCCCTCGGTGGTCGCGTTCACCGAGACCGGCGAACGTCTCGTCGGCCAGATGGCCAGACGGCAGGCGGTGCTGAACCCGAAGGGCACGATCTACTCCGCCAAGCGGTTCATCGGCCGCAAGTACGACGAGGTCACCGAAGAGGCGAAGATCGTCTCGTTCGACGTCGTACCGGGCCCGGACGACGCGGTCCGGTTCAACGTGCACGGCAAGCTGATCTCACCGGAGGAGGTGTCCGCCGCGGTCCTGCGCAAGCTGGCCGATGACGCCGGCAAGCAACTGGGCGAGCGGGTCACCGAAGCGGTGGTCACCGTGCCGGCGTACTTCAACGACGCGCAGCGGCAGGCCACCAAGGACGCCGGCCGCATCGCGGGGCTCAACGTGCTGCGCATCATCAACGAGCCGACCGCCGCGGCGCTCGCGTACGGGTTGGACAAGAAGGGACACGAGACCGTCCTGGTGTACGACTTCGGCGGCGGCACGTTCGACGTGAGCATCCTCGACGTCGGCGACGGCGTGATCGAGGTCCGGGCCACGGCCGGCGACAGCCACCTCGGCGGCGACGACTTCGACCGCCGCCTGGTCGACTACATCGCCGACCAGTTCAAGCGGGACACCGGTATCGACCTGCGCAAGGACCCGCAGGCCCTGCAGCGGCTGCTGGAGGCGGCGGAACGGGCGAAGATCGAGCTGTCATCGGTCACCCAGACGCAGGTCAACCTGCCGTTCATCACCGCGGACGCGTCCGGGCCCAAGCACCTGACGATGACCGTCACCCGCGCCACTTTCGAGGAGCTCACCCACGACCTGGTGGAGCGCACCAACGGCCCGGTGCGGCAGGCGATGTCCGACGCCCGGGTCACCGCCGACGACATCGACGAGGTCATCCTGGTCGGCGGCACCACCCGGATCCCCGCCGTGCAGGCCCTGGTGAAGCGCCTGACCCGGGGCAAAGAGCCCAACATGTCGGTCAACCCCGACGAGGTGGTGGCGGTCGGCGCCGCGATCCAGGCCGCCGTGCTCCAAGGCGAGGTCTCCGACGTCGTCCTGCTCGACGTGACGCCGCTGTCGCTGGGCCTGGAGACCCTGGGCGGGCTGATGACCAGGCTGATCGAGCGCAACACCACGATCCCGACCCGCCGGGCCGAGACGTTCTCCACCGCCGAGGACAATCAGCCGGCCGTCGACGTGGTCGCCCTGCAGGGCGAGCGGGAGCGGGCCGCGGACAACCGGGTACTGGGCCGGATGCGGCTGGAGAACATCCGCCCGGCGCCCCGCGGCGTACCGCAGATCGAGGTGACGTTCGACGTCGACGCCAACGGCATCCTCAACGTGTCGGCGCGCGACCGCGACACCGGCGCCGAGCAGAACATCACCATCACCGAGAGCGGCACCCTCGACGAGTCCGAGGTCCAGCGGATGATCGCCGAGGCGGAGCGCAACCGGACCGAAGACCAGCGGATGCGCCAGGAGATCGACGCCCGCAACGAACTCGACAGCTACGCCTACCAGGTGGAACGGACCCTGGGCGAGGTCGGCGACCGGGCCCCGTCCAACGAGATGGCGCGCGCCCGGATGCTCGTCGACGAGGCCCGCCAGGCGGTCAAGGAGAACGCCCCACTCGACCGGGTCCGCACCCTCACCTCCGACCTTCAGCAGATCCTCCAGTCGTTGCGCAGCGCCGTGGCGGCGGGAGCGGGCGCACCGGGTGCCGGGGCGCAGGCCGGCCAGCCCGGCGGGGCCACGGCCGGTACCCGGGCCGGCGCCACCGGGACCGACGAGGTCATCGACGCCGACTTCACGGCAGGTTGATCATGAGTGAATCACAGCGGAACCGCCCGACAGACCGGCCGACCGGCCGACTGGAGCAGACCGCCACCACCACGGCCGAACGGCCGCTCGACGAGACCGCGACCGGCGCGCCGCCCGAACAGGCCACCGGTCGGCCGTCGGCCGGTGAACAGCCGGCCGGGGAGCCGCGCCCCGGGCCGATCACGCCCACCGAGGAGACGGCCACCGCCGAACAGGCCCTGGCCGAGATGCGCGACCGCTGGCAACGGGCCCAGGCCGAGGTGGAGAACACCCGGAAACGGTACGAGCGCCAGCGCGCCGACGACTGGCGGGCCGAGCGGGCCAAGGTGGCCTCCGAGTGGCTGCCGGTGGTCGACAACTTGGAGCGGGCGCTCAGCCACGCCGACGCGGACCCGGAGTCGGTCGCGCGGGGCGTCGAGGCGATCCGCGAGCAGGCCCTCGACGTCCTGCAGCGCCTCGGCTTCACCCGCCTCGACGAGGTGGGGGTCCCGTTCGACCCGAGCCGCCACGAGGCTGTCCGCGCCGTGGCGGCGCCCGACGCGGTGCCGGGGACCGTGGTCGAAGTGCTCCGGCCCGGATACGCGGCCGTCGACATCCTGCTGCGCCCGGCGGCGGTGGCGGTGGCCGGAAAGCGGGAGTGACATGGCGAGGGGCGATCGGGACTACTACGACATCCTCGGCGTCCCTCGCGACGCCGGCCCGCAGGACATCCAGCGGGCCTACCGCCAGCTGGCCCGGCGTCACCACCCGGACGTGAACAAGGAACCCGGCGCCGAGGAGCGGTTCAAGGACATCACCGAGGCGTACGACGTGCTGTCCGACCCGGACAAGCGCAAGCGCTACGACCGGTTCGGCGCGCAGTGGCGGCAGGTACCGCCGGACTTCGAGACCGCGGGCGCGGGGTTCCGGCAACGGGCCGGCGCGGGTGCCCGCGGCGGCGGCCCGTGGGGCGGCGGGGTACGCGTCGACACCGAGGGGTTCGACACCGACAGCATCGACATCGAGGACCTGTTCGGCAGCATCTTCGGCGGCCGCGGCGGCGGGTTCGGCGGGTACGCCCACGGCGGGTTCGGCCGCGGCCCGGTGGCCGGCGCCGACAGCGAGGCCGAGCTCCCGCTGACCGTCGAGGAGGCCTACCACGGCGGCCACCACCGGGTCACGCTGCAGACCGCCGAAGGCCAGCGCACGCTCGACGTCAACATCCCGCCCGGGGTGGTGGACGGGCAGCGCATCCGGCTGGCCGGGCAGGGCGGCGGCGGCGCGGGCGGCGGCCCGCCGGGTGACCTCTACCTGGTGGTCCGGATCGCGCCGCACCCGCGGTACCGGGTCGACGGCCGCGACATCACCGCCCCGCTGCCGGTCGCGCCGTGGGAGGCCACGCTCGGGGCCAAGGTCCCGGTCACCACACCCGGCGGCACCGTACACGTGACGGTCCCGGCCGGCAGCTCCTGCGGGCGCCGGCTTCGGCTGCGCGGCCGCGGGCTGCCCCACCCGCGCGGACGGCCCGGCGACTTCTACGCCGAGGTACGGATCATGGTGCCCCCGAGCCTGTCGCCGGAGGAGCGCGAGCTGTTCGAGCGGCTGGCCAAGACGTCTACGTTCAACCCGCGAGGGGAAACCTGATGGCGTACACGCTGACCCGATCGACGCGGCAGGCTCGGCTGACCCTGGACGCCTTCGCCGCCGACGCCGACATCCATCCCGAACTGCTGCGCCGGCTGGTGAGCCTGGGCCTGATCGAACCGTACGTGGACGCCGCGGGCCAGTTCTGGTTCTCCCCCACCCAGCTCTCCACGCTGGCCCGGGCCCGCCGGCTGCACGACGGCCTGGGCCTCAACTACGCCGCGCTCGGCGTGGTACTCGACCTGCTGGCTCGCATCGACGAGCTGGAGGCGGCGCTGCGGTCCGGCCGCCGGCCCGCCCCGAGGAGCCCCTCATGGACGTGAACAAGCTGACCCAGAAGTCCCAGGAGGCGATGCACGACGCGCAGACCAAGGCGCTGCGCTTCGGGCACACCGAGGTCGACGGCGAGCACCTGCTGCTCGCCCTGATCGACCAGCCCGAAGGCCTCGTACCACGGCTGCTCGTCGCGGCCGGGGTGGACGTCGCCCAGGTCCGCGCCGACGTCGAACGGGACCTGAGTCGCCGGCCGAGTGTCACCGGGCCGGGCGCGCAGCCCGGCCAGGTGTTCATCACCCAGCGGCTGGCCCGCCTGCTGGACACCGCCGAGCGCGAGGCGAACCGGCTCAAGGACGAGTACGTCTCGGTCGAGCACCTCCTGCTCGCCCTGATCGACGAGGGCTCCGCGAGCCCGGCCGGGCGGATCCTGCACGGCCACGGACTCACCCGGGAACGGTTCCTGTCCGAGCTGACCAGCGTGCGCGGACACCAGCGGGTCACCTCGGCGATGCCCGAGGTGACGTACGAGGCGCTGGAGAAGTACGGCCGCGACCTGGTCGCCGAGGCCCGGATCGGCAAGATGGACCCGGTCATCGGTCGGGACGCCGAGATCCGGCGGGTGGTGCAGATCCTGTCCCGCAAGACCAAGAACAACCCGGTCCTCATCGGCGACCCCGGCGTCGGCAAGACCGCCATCGTGGAGGGGTTGGCCCAGCGGATCGTCAACGACGACGTACCCGAGGGCCTGCGCGACAAGATCGTGTTCGCGCTGGACATGGGCTCCCTGGTGGCCGGCGCGAAGTACCGCGGCGAGTTCGAAGAACGGCTCAAGGCGGTCATCAGCGAGGTCCTCGCGGCCCAGGGCCGCATCCTGCTGTTCATCGACGAACTGCACACCGTGATCGGCGCCGGCGGCGGCGCCGAGGGCGCCATGGACGCCGGCAACATGCTCAAACCACCGCTGGCCCGCGGCGAGCTGCACATGATCGGCGCCACCACGCTCGACGAGTACCGCAAGCACATCGAGTCCGACCCCGCGTTCGAGCGCCGGATGCAACCGATCATGGTCGACGAGCCGACCGTCGACGACACCATCTCGATCCTGCGGGGACTGCGCGAACGCTTCGAGGTCTACCACGGCGTGCGCATCTCCGACGGCGCGCTCGTCGCGGCCGCGACGCTGTCGCACCGCTACATCACCGACCGCTTCCTGCCGGACAAGGCGATCGACCTCGTCGACGAGGCGTGCGCCAAGCTGCGCACCGAGATCGACTCCCAGCCCGCCGAGCTGGACGAGATCACCCGGCGGGTGCGCCGGCTGGAGATCGAGGAGGCCGCGCTGTCCAAAGAGGAGGACCCGGCCAGCAAGGCCCGGCAGGACCAGATCGGCAAGGAGCTGGCCGACCTGCGCGCCGAGGCGGACGCCATGCGCGCACAGTGGGAGGCCGAACGCAACGCCATCCACAAGATCCAGGCGCTGCGCGAGGAACTGGAACGGGTACGCCGGGAGACCGAGGCGGCCGAGCGCTCCTACGACCTCAACCGGGCCGCCGAGCTGCGCCACGGCCGGATCCCCGAGCTGGAGCGGAAGCTGCGCGCCGAGGAGGAGCGGCTGGAGTCCAAGCAGGGCGGGCACCGGATGCTGGTCGAGGTGGTCACCGCCGAGGAGATCGCCGAGATCGTCTCGCGCTGGACCGGCATCCCGGTCAGCCGGCTGACCGAGAGCGAACGCGAGAAGCTGCTGCACCTCGACGAGGTCCTGCACCAGCGGGTGGTCGGCCAGGACGAGGCCGTGCAGGTGGTGGCCGACGCCATCATCCGCGCCCGGTCCGGCATCAAGGATCCCCGCCGGCCGATCGGGTCGTTCCTCTTCCTCGGTCCGACCGGCGTCGGCAAGACCGAACTGGCCCGCGCGCTCGCCGAGGCGCTGTTCGACACCGAGGAGAACATGATCCGGCTCGACATGAGCGAGTACCAGGAGCGGCACACGGTCAGCCGCCTGGTCGGCGCGCCGCCCGGGTATGTCGGTTTCGAGGAGGGCGGCCAGCTCACCGAGGCGGTGCGGCGCAAGCCGTACTCGGTGATCCTGCTCGACGAGGTCGAGAAGGCGCACACCGACGTGTTCAACATCCTGCTGCAGGTCCTCGACGACGGCCGGCTCACCGACGCGCAGGGCCGCACGGTGGACTTCCGCAACGCGGTCATCATCATGACCAGCAACCTCGGCTCACAGTTCCTGCTGGACGGCGTCACGCCGGACGGCCAGATCACCGACGCGGCGCACGAGTCGGTGATGCTCGAACTGCGGCGGTTCTTCCGGCCCGAGTTCCTCAACCGGGTCGACGAGACGGTGCTGTTCAAGCCGCTGTCCCTGCCCGAGCTGGAACGGATCGTCGACCTGATGCTCGGTGACCTGCGCCGCCGGCTGGCCGACCGCGGCCTGAAGCTCGAGGTCACCGAGCCGGCGCGCCGGCACATCGCGAGCACCGGGTTCGACCCGGTGTACGGTGCCCGGCCGCTGCGCCGGTTCCTGCAGCGCGAACTGGAAACCCGGATCGGGCGGGCACTGCTCTCCGGTGACGTCCAGGCCGGTAGCACGATCGTCGTCGACCTGGAGGCCGGCGAGCTGGCCGTCACCTGGAGGCAGCCCGCAGAAGCCGTCAAGGCAGGTGCCTGACTCCTCTGGAGGTGAAGTGATGAACGCAGCGACGGTCAACAGGAACCACACGGGACTCCTGGCCCTGCGGGGCGTGATCGCGCTCGTCTTCGGTATCTGGGTCGTGCTCTTCCCGGGCATCACGGTGCTCGCGCTCGACCTCCTGTTCGCCGGGTTCGCCCTGTTCATCGGCGTGGTGACGATCATCAGCGCGTTCAGTCACCACGAGGACGCCGCCCAGCGGACCGCACACGTCGTCGAAGGGCTGCTGGCGATCGGCGCCGGCCTCGTCGCGCTGCTGTGGCCAGGCATCACGCTGCTGCTGCTGGTCCTGCTCCTGGGCGCGTGGGCGCTGGTCAGCGGTGCCGTGGCCATCGGTGCCGCGACCCGCGCGCACGGCCAGTGGCTGCCCCTGCTGGTCGGCGTGTTGTCGATGATCGCCGGAGTCCTGATCCTCGCCCGGCCGGCCGTCGGCGTCGTCGCCGTCGCGCTCACCATCGGCTGGTTCGCCATCGCGGCCGGGGTGCTCATGCTGATCGAGGCCTGGCGACTGTACCGGCTGCAGACCGGCGCGCGCGGCCGGATGGCACCCGCGGGCGCCTGATCCCACCCGCCGCGGGGAGTACCGGTCACCCGCCACTCCCCGCGGCGCCGGGCAACCATCCGATCGAGGTGACGTTGACTCACCCCGCACACTTCGATGATCGTCCTATGGCCGACGTCGCCCGCCCGCTGCTGGGCCAGCGCGCCCCCGAGTTCCGCCTTCCGTCGGGCCCCGGTCGCGAGCTGAGCCTGTCGCAGCTGCGCGGCGCGCCGGTCGTCCTCGCGTTCTACCCCGCCGACTGGAGCCCGGTGTGCGGCGACCAACTGGCGCTGTACCAGGCGGTCCTGCCCGAGCTCAGCCGCTACGGCGCGACCCTGCTGGGCATCTCCGTCGACGGGGTGTGGTGCCACCGGGCGTTCGCGGCCGACCGCGGCATCGGCTTCCCGCTGCTGTCGGACTTCGAACCCAAGGGTGAAGTCGCCCGCAGGTACCACGCCTACCGGCTATCCGAAGGGGTCGCCGAGCGCGCGCTGTACGTGCTGGACCGCCACGGCTACGTGGCCTGGAGCCAGGTGTCATCACCTGACGTCAACCCGGGCGCGGACGGCATCCTCGACGCGCTCGAGGCCCTCACCTACCAACGGGAGGTGGTCACATGACGACCCCGTTCCGCGTGACGACCGGCCGGCTCGCCGCGCCGGTCACCGACGACGACCACATCCGCGGCCCGGCCTCGGCGCCGGTCACGCTCGTCGAGTACGGCGACTACCAGTGCCCGTACTGCGGCATGGCCCATCCAATCACGAGCGAGTTGCTGCGGGAGCGGCCGAACCTGGCCCGCTTCGTGTTCCGGCACTTCCCGCTGACGAACGTGCACCCGTTCGCCGAGGTGGCCGCCGAGACCGCCGAGGCGGCCGGCGCGCGCCAGCGGTTCTGGCAGATGCACGACTGGCTGTACGAACACCAGGACCAGTTCGACCCGGTGCACCTCGCCGTCGGCGTCGAGGAGGTCGGCCTCCCCGTCGACGAGGTGGTCCAGGAGGTCAACGACCACATCTACCTGGACCGCATCCGCCGCGACTTCGTCAGCGGCGCCCGCAGCGGGGTGAACGGCACACCCACGTTCTTCATCAACGGACTGCGCCACGACGGCGGGTACTCGCTGCCGGAGCTGGTGGAGGCCGTGGACCGGGCCGCCACGGTGGCCGCCTGACCGGGCTCGAACGCCAGCACCGGCGCTGCCACCATCGCCGGTCGGATCGTCCCGTGCCGCCGACGCGGTCACCACGGCGGTTGGTTTGACCACTGCCCGACCGGGAAGTAGGCGCATCTGATGGGGGTCGCGCCGGTTCGGGGGCGGAGGACGCCCCGACCTTCACGTCCGACTTCCATGTCGCCGCAGGCAGGATGGCCTCGATGTTGGTTGTGACCACGGACTGGGTGCCCGGGTACGACATCCGTGACGTGCTGGGCGAGGTGCACGGCATCACCGCCCGATCGCGCAACGTCTACAACGAGGGCATCAAGCTGCTCTCGGGCGGGTCGAACCCACGGATGAGCACCGCGCTGAGCCGGTGGCGCGACGAGGCGGTCGCCCAGATGACCCAGCGCGCTTTCGTCCGGGGCGCCAACGCGATCGTGTGCATGCGCTTCGACCATCGCGACCTGAGCACCCACTGGTCGGAGATCTGTGCGTACGGGACCGCCGTGTTCGTCGTACCCACACCGGTACGACAGGCGGTCGCCGGGCCGGCCAGCAGGGTACCGGCCCGCGGGTGGGCTCCCGCACCGACGCCGACGCCGATCCCAACCGATTAACAGGCGCAGCACCGTGCGCGTCGGAGAGGACGATCGTGACCGGAGGAATGTGGGGACCGGGAGACGTCGGGTCCGGCCAGTTCGACGACTTCCTCGCGCGCTTCCTCAGCGGCGGCGGCCAGGTACCCCAGCCGATGCAGCGGGTGGACATCACCCGGATGATGAGCCAGGAGGCGCGTGAGCTGCTCGCCACCGCCGCGGCCAAGGCGGCCGACCTGGGCAGCTCCGACCTCGACACCGAGCACCTGCTGTGGGCGGCGGCGCACCGCGAGCCGCTGCGCCAGATGCTCCAGCGCGCGGGCGCCGACCCCGACGAGATCGCCCAGGAGATCGAACGGCGCGGTCGCCGGGACGCGCCGCGCAACGTCGTACCGGCGTTGACGCCGGCGGCCAAGCGCGCCCTGTTGCAGTCGCACCAGATCTCCCGCGCGCTCGGCGCGTCCTACCTGGGCCCGGCGCACATCCTGCTGGCGCTGTCGCTCAACCCCGAGTCCGAGGGCGGCCGCCTGCTCAACGAGCGGCACGTCAACCCCGAGTCGCTGCAGCGCGCGGCCGGCGAGCGGGCGGCACCCGCCGCGGCCGCGCAGCCGGCCAACCACGAAACGCCCACGCTCGACCGGTACGGCCGCGACCTCACTGCCCTGGCCAGCGAGGAGAAGGTCGACCCGGTGGTGGGCCGGGAGCAGGAACTCGAGCAGATGATCGAGATTCTGGCCCGCCGCACCAAGAACAACCCGGTACTCATCGGCGAGGCGGGGGTCGGCAAGACCGCGATCGTGGAGGGGCTGGCGCAGCGCATCATCGACGGCGAGGTGCCGCGTACCCTGACCGGCAAACGGCTGGTCCAGCTCGACCTGACCAGCCTGGTGGCCGGCACCCGTTACCGCGGCGACTTCGAGGAGCGGCTCAAGAACGTCATCACCGAGATCCGGGAGCACATCGAACACCTGATCATCTTCATCGACGAGATTCACACGGTGGTGGGCGCCGGGGGCGGCGAGGGCTCGACCGACGCGTCCAACATCCTGAAGCCGCCGCTGGCCCGCGGCGAGCTGCACGTGATCGGCGCGACCACGATCGACGAGTACCGCAAGCACATCGAGAAGGACGCCGCCCTGGAGCGGCGCTTCCAGCCGATCCTGGTCCCGGAGCCCAGCGTCGACGACACCATCGAGATCCTGCGCGGGCTGCGCGACCGGTACGAGGCGCACCACGGTGTCCGGTACGCCGACGAGGCGCTGGTCGCGGCCGCCGAGCTGTCCGACCGGTACGTCGCCGACCGGTTCCTGCCGGACAAGGCGATCGACCTCATCGACCAGGCCGGCGCGCGAGTGCAGCTGCGCGCGCACGTCCCGGCGCTGGACGTACGGGAGGCGGAGCGCCGGCTGGAGCAGCTCACCCGGGACAAGGACCAGGCCGTCGCCGACGAGCAGTACGAGCGGGCGAGCGCCCTGCGCGACGAGATGATGCAGCTGCGCCAGCGCATCGAGGGCGCCGAGGGGAACGGCGGCGGCGTCCCCGACGTGACCCCCGACGAGATCGCCGAGATCGTCGCCCGGATCACCGGGATCCCCGCGCGCCAGCTCACCGAGGAGGAGCGGCAGCGGCTCATGGAGTTGGAGCAGCGGCTGCACCGCCGCATCGTGGGCCAGGACGAGGCGGTCCGCGTCGTCGCCCAGGCGGTGCGGCGGGCCCGCGCCGGACTGGGCGACCCGAACCGTCCCATCGGCAGCTTCCTGTTCCTCGGCCCGACCGGCGTCGGCAAGACCGAGCTGGCCCGGGCACTGGCGGAGGCGATGTTCGGCGACGAGACCCGCATGGTGCGCCTGGACATGAGCGAGTACCAGGAGCGCCACACCGTGAGCCGGCTGGTCGGCGCGCCGCCCGGGTACGTCGGGTACGAGGAGGCCGGCCAGCTCACCGAGACGGTGCGCCGCCGGCCCTACTCGGTCATCCTGCTCGACGAGATCGAGAAGGCCCATCCGGACGTCTACAACCTGCTCCTGCAGATCCTCGACGACGGCCGCCTGACCGACAGCCAGGGCCGCGCGGTCAGCTTCAAGAACACCATCATCATCATGACCAGCAACCTCGGCTCGGACCTGATCCTCCAGCAGCGCGGGGCGCTCGGCTTCACCCAGGAGGACGTGGACAAGCCGCTGCGGGAGCGGCTGATGCGGATCCTCACCGAACACATGCGGCCGGAGTTCGTCAACCGGATCGACGAGATCGTCGTGTTCCAGCGGCTCGAACTCGAGCAGGTCCGGCAGATCTCGGATCTGCTGCTGGAGCACACCCGGCGGCGCCTGCACGCCCAGGGCATCATCGTCGAGATCACGCAGGAGGCGTTGAACTGGCTGGCCGAGCACGGGTACGAGCCGCAGTTCGGCGCCCGCCCGCTGCGGCGGACGATCCAGCGCGAGGTCGACAACGTCCTGTCGGAGATGCTGCTCGACGGGCGGCTGAGCCCCGGCCAGCTCGTCAAGGTGGACGCCAAGGAGGGGCAGTTGCAGTTCACCGTCGAGTCGCAGCACGACCGGTTCGCCCGGGCGCGGTAGGGGCGCGGTAGCCGGGCCGCCGGGGCCGGGCGAACCGGCGGCCCCGGGTCGCTGCGCCGTCTAGTACGGGTTGCCGTGGCCGGGCAGCCGGCCGCGTAGCAGACCGCCGAGCCGGCCGGGCATGGAGTCGGCGGCCGACAGCGGCGGGCTGCCGGTGCGCGCCCGCACCGCCATCCCGCCGAACAGTTCGCGTAGCGCGGTCAGCGCGTCCACCGACGGCTGCCAGCCCAGCTCCTCGCGGGCCCGGTCGCAGGCCATCAGCGGGGCGGCCAGCGCCAGCTCGACCCAGCCCCGGTCGACCGGCTGCAATCTCGCGCGCCAGGTCAGGTCGGCCGCGCTCCGCAGGACCGCCGCCGGTACCGGCACGGTACGGCCGTGGAACCGCGACGCCACCAGCTCCGGGGTGAGCACCGGGTCGGCCGCCACGTTGAACGCCCCGCGCGCGTCGCCGAGCAGCGCCCGGGCGTACGCGTCCGCGACGTCGTCGGTGTGCACCGCCTGCAGGCGCAGCCGGCCGTTGCCCGGTACCACCGGGATCCGACCGAAGCGCAGCAGCCCGACCGGGGCCAGCGGGCCGAGGAAGTACCGGGAGATCTCGGTGCCGGCCTCGCGTTGGAAGTTCAGGCCCGGGCGCAGCCGCACCACCCGCAGGCCGGGGTGGTCGGCCTCGGCCCGGTCCAGCATCCGCTCCACCTCGGCCTTGTCCCGGCTGTAGGACGACTCCGGCACGCCGGTCGTGGGCCAGTTCTCGTCGACGAAGCGGTCCTTGGGCCCCGGAGCGTAGGCACCCACCGACGACGCGTACACCAGCGCGGGTACGCCGGCCCGGACGACACCGTCGATCACGGCGTGACTGCCGTCGACGTTCGTGCGGCGCAGTACCCGCCGGTCGTGGCTGGGCTGGATCTGCCAGGCCAGGTGGACGACGGCCGCCGCGCCGGCGAAGATCCCGGCCAGCCGGGTGGGTGCGTCCGGGGCGCCGATGTCCTGGGCGTGCCAGTCCACGGCGTCGTACGGTGGCCCGGCGTCCGGTTCCGGTGGACGCCGGGCCACCCCGACGAGGTCGAGGTCGGTTTCATGCCGTAATCGGCGCAGCAGCGCCGTGCCGGCGTTACCGCTGGCTCCCACGATGACGATGCGCATAATGGACAGTTACCCGCGTCGGGCGGCGCCAACCGGTCCGCTGCCCGCCGGACCCGGACCGGACGGGCGGGTCGTCAGCCCGTCGCCGGCCGGCCGGTCAGCAGCCGCCGGAGCTCGGCGGTGTGCTGCTCGACCAGGTGGGGGCGGCCGTGGTACTGCGCCGGGGTGTTCTGGAACAGCACGATGCGCCAGGTGCCGTCGTGCCGGTCGGCCACCATGGTCTGGTGCGCGTTCACGGCCGGATTCAGGTCCGTGCCGCCGGGTGGCACCATGCCGACGATCGCGCGCAGCAGCACGGCGGTTGCGCCGACGGGCCGGACCTCGCGGACCTTCGCGAGGTAGCCGGCCGTGGGGTGGTCGGCGAAGATCGCGGTGAGCTGCTCGCGGACCTCGTCGCCGGTCATGACGCTGCCGTCGAACCCGATGACGGTGCCGTCGCCCGCGAACAGCGCGGCGAAGTCGTCGGCGCTGCGCCGGTTCCACGCGTCCAGCAGCCGGGTGTACAGGTCGCGGACGGCCGGCTCGGCAGCCAGGGACTCCTCCGACACGTGCGCTCCTACATCGTCTGCTTCTTCGGCTGTGCCGTCGTCTGCGTGACGGCTGCCGAGTCTACCGGGCGCCGGATGCGGCCGGACACGCTGAGCGCCGCGGCCGCCGGCGGGCGCGGCGTCGTCGCCCGGGTCCCGGGCGCTCCCCCGGCCCGGCCGAACTGGCGCAGCCATGCCTGCCGGTTGAACTCCCGCACCACCGCCGCCGTCGCCCGCAGGACGATGTGATCGGGCAGGGCCTTCGCCGCGGCCGCCAGGTCGTCGTACTCGTCGAGCCGCCCCGGCAGGCGCTCGTCGAGATCGGCGAGGTACACGATCACGCTGCCCCGGTCGGTCTGGGCGACCCCGCAGTAGGAGTCGGGCTGCCCCTCCCGGCGCTGGGCGGCGGGGTGCGGCTCGACCAGCCACCGGCCGGTGAAGGTGGCCGGCGCGGGCTGACCGATGTCGATGCTGAGCTCGAACATCAGATCCGGGGAGAGCCGGCGCAGCCAGGTCTCGGCCTCCGCGGCGTCGTGCCAGTTGTCCCGGGCGACGGCACGGAACGCACACACGACGGCCCGTTCGGCCAGCATCGCCCGGACCGGGATCGGGGCGATCATGCCGCCGCTCTGCATCGCCGCGCGAACCTCGCTGCGCAGCTCCATCAGGGACACGTAGTTCGCGGCGGCGTCGCGGATCTGGGGTGCCCGGCGTTCGAGCACGGCGAACAGGTTCTCGATGGCGTCGCGCGCCTCGCGGTGCGCCCGCCCGGTGAGGTACGGCAGCGCGAGGCGGGCGCCCTGGAGCACCGCCCGTACCTGATCGGAGTTCATCTCCCGGCGACCCTCCCTGGACCGCCGGCTGGCGGGGTCCACGCGTCCCGCGCGCGGCACGACCGGCGCGCTCTCCGTGCGTGGCACCACTTCCGGAAAGTCGCGGTTTCAAACCCCGGCCGGGCCGCGACTTCCCGGACGCGTCACCGGCGACAGGCGTGACGCGTCACCGGCGACAGTCGGCCAGGAACGGGAGCAGCGCGGCGGCCAGTTCGACCGGGACCTCCTCCATGATGTGATGTCCACTGCCCATCGGTCCGCCGCGCACGTCGTCGGCCCAGTCGCGCCAGATGGCGAGCGGGTCACCGTAGAGGTCCTCCATGTCGTCCCGGGCCGCCCAGAGCATCATCATCGGGCACCGGATCCGCCGGCCCGCCACCCGGTCGGCCTCGTCGTTGGCCCGGTCGACGCCCAGCCCCGCCCGGTAGTCCTCGCACATCGCGTGCACCGTCGCCGGGTCGTGGATGGCCCGGCGGTAGTCCTCGTACGCCTCGCCCAACTGCTCCGGCGTCGCCCCGTACCAGGCGTCCGGGTCGGCGTTTATCACCCGCTCGGCCGGCTTGGCGGTCTGGCCGAGGAAGAACCAGTGCCACCAGGTCGCCGCGAAGTGCGCGTCGCAGCGCTCCAGGGCCTCCACGATGGGCACACCGTCCATCACCACGAGCCCGGCCACGGCGTCGGGATGGTCGAGCGCGGCGCGCATCGCGACGTACCCGCCCCGGTCGTGCCCGACCACGACGAAGCGCTCGTGACCCAGCCTCCGCATGAGCGCCAGGCAGTCGCGCACCATCGCCCGCTTGGAGTACGGCTCGTGGTCGGGTGTGGTGGGCGGCTTGGTCGACTCGCCGTAGCCGCGCAGGTCCGGGCAGACCACGGTGTACTCCCCGGCCAGCAGCGGGGCCACCCGGTACCACGTGGTGTGGGTGCGCGGATGGCCGTGCAGCAGCAGGACCGGCGGCCCGGAGCCGCCGTGGCGTACCCGCAGTACCGCCTCGCCGACGTCGATCCGGTCGAGCGTGAATCCGTCGAACATGGTGGATGTGGTGCCCACCCCGGCGGCGCTCCACACATCATTGAACTACGTCTATGTACGGCGTACCGTGACGAGCATGCCAGTTAGGTTTCTTTAAAGTAGGGGGAACCACCATGCTCGCGCGACGCGCCGCCGTCGGCGCCACCCTGTTCGTCGCCACCGCCGTGGCGGCACTCCTCACCACGCCGGCGAGCGCCGGCACCCGTCCGGCCCCGGTCGACCATCCGGCAGCGGCCGGCCGCCCGGCCGCGGTCGCCCCGCGGGCCACCTGCCAGCAGCAGAGCTTCCTGGAGGGCGACCACTACAGCGCCGTGCAGATCGCCCGGCTGGCCCGGGACGCCGGCTTCAGCGGCAACGACTGGGTGACCTCGGTCGCGGTCGCCGAGGCCGAGAGCGCCGGCTGGACCCGCGCCCGACTGATCAATACCGACTGCAGCGTCGACCGCGGACTCTGGCAGATCAACTCGTACTGGCACGGCGAGGTCTCCGACGCCTGCGCCTTCGACCCGCCGTGCAACGCCCGGGGCACCCACACGATCTGGGCGGCCGGCGGGTGGACCCAGTGGACCACGTACAACAACGGCGCCTACCGGTCGCACCTGGCCGAGGCCCAGGCCGCGGTCGACCAGGTCAACGGCGGCGGAGGTGGCGGAGGCGGCGGCGGAACCGGTGGCGGCTCATGGCAGCCGAACACCGCCTACACCGCGGGCCAGCAGGTCACCTACGGCGGCCACACGTACCGGTGCCTGCAGAGCCACACCTCGCTGCCCGGCTGGGAGCCGCCGAACGTACCGGCACTCTGGCAGTACCTGAGCTGACCCGCAGATCGTGGGCACGGGTGCCGGCCATGGCCGGCACCCGTGCCCACGATCGCGGAGTGGCCTACCGGGTGAGCAGTTCGATCTCCGCCAGCGACGTGGTCGGCTCGCCGCTGCCCGCCAGGACCTCCAGCGAGTAGTACGCGTACCGGCCCGGCGCGGCGACCCGGAACGGCCGGGTCTGGCGCCGCCACTGGAACGTCTCGTCGTGCCGGACGTCGATGACCCTCCAGGTACGGCCGTCCACCGACCCCTTGAGCACCCAGGTCCTGGGGTCGCCCGGACCGGTACCCGAGGTCAGCGTGTAGTAGGAGACCTCCGCGGCCTGCCCGAGCTGGCACTGCACCCACGGCGTGGCCCGGTCGAAGGTGACCTGGCTGGCCGACGAGTTGTCCACCAGCGCCGGACCGGCGCCCGGGCTGCCGGTGACCGTGGCCCGCACGTCGGCCAGCGGGCGGGGCACCTCGCCGTCCTTCGTGATCGACAGTGGCGCCGCGTCCCTGCCGCTCCCCCAGGTCGACGGCTTCGCCCCCAGGTCGAAGTCGAGCACGGCACCGCGCGCGAGCACGTCGTGCGGCAGGTACGCCTTGTCGTAGCGCTTGCCGTTGACCTTCAGGCCCTGCACGTACACGTTGGTCGGGCTGTTGCGCGGTGCGTTGATGACCAGGGACCGCCCGTTCTCCAGGTGGACGGTCGCCTTGGTGAACAGCGGCGAGCCGACCGCGTAGTACGGGCTGCCCATCTGCAACGGGTAGAAGCCCAGCGCACTGAAGATCTGCCAGGCCGACATCTCGCCGTTGTCCTCGTCACCGGGGTACCCCTGGCCGATCTCGCTGCCCGAGTACAGGCGGGCCAGCACGTCGCGCGCCTTGGCCTGCGCCTGCCACGGCTGCCCGGCGTAGTCGTACATGTAGATGATGTGGTGCGACACCTGGTTGCTGTGCCCGTACTGGCCCATCCGCACGTCGCGCGCCTCACGCATCTCGTGGATGACCCCGCCGTACGAGCCGGGGTACTGCGCGGTCTCCGGCGTGGCGAAGAACTCGTCGAGCTTCGCCGCCAGCTTGTCCCGGCCGCCGTAGAGCGCCGCCAGGCCCGCCCCGTCCTGGGGAACGTGGAAGGCGAAGTTCCAGCCGTCGGTCTCGGTGTAGTCGCCGCCCCACACCCGCGGGTCGTAGTCGGCCGCCGGCAGGTTGAACGAACCGTCCGGCTTGCGGCCCTGGAAGAAGCCGACCGACGGGTCGAACATGTGCACGTAGTTCTGCGCCCGGCTCAGGTAGTACCGGTAGTCGTCCTCGCGCCCCAGCGCCCTGGCCATGTTGGCGATGCCGAAGTCGTTGAGGTACCCCTCCAGCGCCCAGGACACGCCCTCGCCGGTCGTCGTCGGCGTGTAGCCCAGGAAGATTGAGGTGTCGAGACCCTTGCGGCCGACGCCGGGGCTGGTCGGGGCGACGGTCGCGTTCTTCACCGCGGCCTCGTAGGCGGCCTTCGCGTCGAAGTTGCGCACGCCCTTGACGTACGCGTCGGCGAACGCGACGTCGGAGCTGGTGCCGGTCATCAGGTTGGCGTAGCCGGGCGACGACCACCGCGAGATCCACCCGCCGTCGGAGTACTGCTGCACGAAGCCGTCGATCATCTCGCCGGCCTTCGTCGGGGTCAGCAGCGTGTACGCCGGCCAGGACGTGCGGTACGTGTCCCAGAAGCCGTTGTTGACGTACACCGTGCCGTCGACCACCTTCGCGCCCGTCTGCGTCGGCGTGTCCGTCCCGACCGGGGCGGCGAAGGGGCTGGCGTACCGGTAGGCCGGCTGCTGCCGGGTGCCGGTGTTCTCGAAACCCGAGTTCGGGTAGAGGAACAGCCGGTACAGGTTGGAGTACAGCGTGGTGAGCTGGTCGGAATTCGCCCCCTCGACCTCGATCACGCGCAACTGCCGGTCCCACTCGGCCTGTGCGCGGCGCGTCACCGTGTCGAACGTGTCGGCCGGCGCGATCTCCAGCTCCAGGTTGCGCCGGGCCTGGTCGACGCCGAGCAGCGAGGTCGCGATCCGCATGGTGACGGCGCCGCCGGGTGCCAGGCCGCCGAAGGCCGCGTACCCGGTCACGTTCGGCCCGCCCCCACCGGTCAGCCGGCCGCTGGCGGTGATCGGCCGGTCGAATGTGGCATACACGTACAACCGGGTCGCCCCGGTGGACAGCCCGCTCTTGACGTCCGAGTAGCCGGTCACCACGCCCGCCGCCTGGTCGATGGTCAGGCCGCCGTTGTTGGTGACGTTGTCGAAGATGAGGTTCGCGTCGGCGCCCGGGAAGGTGAACCGGAAGATCGCGGCGTGGTCGGTGGGTGCGATCTCGGTCCGCAGCCCGTTGTCGAAGGTCACGCCGTAGTAGTGCGGCCGGGCGATCTCGTTGTCGTGCCGGAAGGCCAGCGCCCGGGTCTGCCGGTCAGCGTTGGCCTGCGTCGACGGCATCACCTGGAAGGTCTGCCGGTCTCCCATCCACGGGCTGGGCTCGTGGCTGGCGGCGAACGCCTGCACCGTCGGCAGGTTCGCCGCGTTGTTGGCGCGGGCGTACTCGTACAGCCAGCTCGTCGTGCCGGCGTTGGTAACCGGGGTCCAGAAGTTGAACCCGTGCGGCAGTGCGGTCGCCGGGAAGGTGTTGCCGCGCGAGAACGAGCCGGACGCGTTCGTGCCGCGGGTGGTCAACACGTGGTCGGACGGGTGCGTCGAGCTGTTGCGGGCCGGGTGGCCGGTGATGCGGATGTCGTCGATCCAGCCGTTGAACAGCGCCGGCCCGGCCGGGTTGTCGTACCCGACCAGAATTCGGGTGATCCGCTTGCCCGCCGCCACCGTGCCGATCTGCGCGACCTTGTGGTTCCACTGGTCGGCGTAGAGCGTGCGCGACTCCCCCTGCGCCCGCGGGTTGAGCGCCACGAACTGCTGGTCCCGCGCGCCCAGATCGCTCAGGTACGTGCCGTCGTCGAACGCCAGGTCGACCGCCGCGTACGTGCTGGGGTACGTCAGGTCACCGGCGGTGAACTCGGGGAAGATCAGGTACGACAGCTCGGCGTCGCGGGTGACCGTGAGGTCGACGTCGAAGACCTTGTCGTAGGCGTAGCCGCGGCCGGTGGCGGTGTGGCTGCCGGAGTACTGCAGCGCCTTCAGGCCGGTGAACCCGGCGTTGGGCTTCATGGTCGGCCCGTTGACCGGACCGCCGCTGACGAACGCCTTCATGTCCGACTGCGGCGGCGGGGTGGTGTCGTCACCTGCCAGTTGCCACTCGGCGAGCTGGGTCAGCGGGTCGCCGTTGGTGGCGCTGACGGTCAGCCGGTAGTACCGGTACGCCGTGGTGTTGGCGACCCGGTACTGCTTGGTCTGGAACCGGCCGGTGAACCGCTCGCCGGTACGGGCGTCCAGGTCGGTCCAGTTCTCGCCGTCGGCGGAGCCCTGCAGCGTCCAGTCCTTCGGGTCGCGCCCGGGCGCGTCGTTGGCACTGGTCAGCGCGTAGTCGACGACGGCGACCGGTTCGTCGAGCGCGACCTGCACCCAGCCGGCGGGTTGGAAGACCAGCCACTTGGTGTTGACGTCGCCGTCGACGGCCTGCCGCGCGGTCTCGCTGGGCGGGTTCTCGCCGCTGGCCCGCACGTCGACGACCGTGCCCATGACGCTGCCGGGAATGCCGGTCGACGAGTTACCGGTCACGCCTGACATCCGCTTGCGCCCGGCGGCGTCGATCTCGGCGGTACTGGTCCAGGTCGGCCCCGGCTCCGCCGACTCCAGCGACGACGAGAAATCGGTACGACCACCTGCGGTACCCGGTGCCGGCGGCGCGGCGACCGCGGTCGCCGGGGCGGCCACCCCGATCACCGCGGCGGCGGCGCACATTGCCGGCCATCGACGGTTCCACCTGCGTCTGTGTGTCATGGGCGCCAGCTCCCCGGTGTCCTCGACGCGCCTATGGCATATCCAGGTCGGCCTATGCCTCTCGCGTTCCGACACCAAAGCGCATGGCTGACAACGTTGTCAATAGATAGACCACCCTTGACGTCCCCTGATCGGGTGGGAAGCCGATCAATCAGCTTCCCGCTGCTGCGCCTCCCCCCGCCACGGGATCGGTAGACCCGCGTACCGCGCCGGTGACGAGCAGGTCAACGGGTTCTACGGGCACGGCGTCGTGGCCGCGTTTGCCGCGGTGACGGCGAAGCACGTGAAGGGCTGAGATCGGCGTGTTCGGGCCGGGTCCGACCGGCCCGGTCCGCACCCGCCCCGTACCCCTCGTCGCCGAAATACGCCTCCGCGACGAGGCGGCGGGCCCAGGCCATGCGGGCCACGGCGTGCTCGGGATGGTCGCCGAACTCCTGCGCGACCCGCGCGGCGCAACCGGCCGCACCCCACTCCCGGATGACCCGCACGACCGCGTCCCGCACCTGGTCCACCGTCGGCCGCTCCCACTGTTGCAGCGACGACACGAACAGCGCCTCCGCCCGTACGGCGTTGAGGTTCATCTCGGCTCCCGTCGAACGACCGCGGCACCGTCGCCCGGTCAACCCCGAGTACGCGCGGGCACCCGGCACGGTTCACCGCCGCGTACACTCCCTACGGTGTCGACCGGAGCCGACAGGCGGGTCGCGGCCGGAGCCGGACCGCCACCCGATAATCCTTTGTGGACCGGCTGCCGGAACGTTCTTGATGGTCACGCCGCGGTGCCGAAAACTATGTCCATGGATGTGACGGAGGAGGCGGCCGCGCCGCACGACCACCCGGGCACCGACCGCCGTTGGTTGTCGGTCGGCAGTTCCGCCGCGACCGATCCGCGGGCGGCCGCCGAGGCCGCCGTGACCGCCGCCCTCACCGGCGCCGATCCGAAGCTGCTGCTGGTGTTCTGCGCCGCCCGGCACGATCCGCGGGCGGTCCTCGCCGGGGTCCGGTCGGTCGCCGCCGGCGTTCCGCTGATCGGGGGCTCCGCCTCCGCCGTCCTCGGCCCCGACGGTCCCGGCCGGGACGAGGTCGTCGTCGTCGCGCTGGGCGGGCCGGGCTTCTCGGTGGTCACCGCCGCGGCCGGCGGGGCGGACACCCGCCAGCGCGAGGCGGGTGCCACCGCCGCGGTGGCGGCAGCCCGCGTCGAGGACCGGCCGCACCGGGCACTTGTCCTGCTCACCGACGGCCTGTCCGGTGGACAGGAGGAGATCCTGGCCGGGGTGTACAGCGTGGTCGGCGCCAGCGTGCCGCTGGTCGGCGGCTCGTGCAGCCCGGACGTGGGCGGCCTGCGCGGCCCGGCCCCGGCGCGGCTGCGCACGTTCCAGTTCCACGGTGCGGAGGTGCTGACCAACGCCGTCGTCGCCGCGGCGATCGCCTCGGACGGTCCGCTCGGGGTGGGGCTGCGTCACGGCTGGCGCAAGGTCGGTGAACCGATGATCGTGACCAAGAGTTCCGGCGGCGACGTGTTCACCCTCGACGACCGGCCGGCGCTGACGGCCTACCTGCAACGGCTGGACGCCCCCACCGAGGCGTACACCGATCCGGCCGCGTTCGAGGCCTTCGCGCAATGCCGCCCGCTCGGCATCCGCCGCCGCAGTGGCTGCGAGGTGCGCGGGGTCAGCTCCCCGGCGCTGGTACGCGAGGGCTGGCTGCACTCCAGCGGTGAGGTTCCGGAGGGCAGCCTGATCTGGCCGATGGTGGGTGACGAGGAGTCGGTCCTCGCGGCCGCCGGGGACGCCTGTGCGGACGCGGTCGCCGCCTTGGGAGGGCAGCCGCCGCTGGGGCTGGTGGCGTTCGACTGCGAATCCCGCGCCCGGATGCTCGGCCCGGACGGGGTGCGCCGGGAGTTCGGCCGGATGACCGGCCAGACCGGCGGCGCGCCGGTCGCCGGCCTGTACACCTGGGGCGAGATCGGCCGGCCCCGGGGCATCAACGGCTTCCACAACCAGACGCTGGTCGTCCTCGCGGTGGGTTGAGATGCTGCCGTCCGCGACCGCGCTCTCCACCCAACAGCTCGCCGAGTTCCTGGCGGCGGTCTCGGCCGTACCCGACGCCCGATCGGCCATGCGGGTCGCGGCCGAGCGCGCGGCCCGGGCACTCGAGGCCGAGGTCTCGGCCCTGCTCCGGGACGGGGCCGCGGACGACGCCGTGGTCAGCTCCGTCGGCTTCCCCATCGGCCGGGTGCCGGTGCGCCAGTTGACCGAGGTCGCCGCCGGGCGCCGCTGGCTGATCGACGTGCCCGGCGCCGGCCTGTGCCACACCGCCGTGACCCCGCTGCGCGGCCGTACCGCCGGGCACCTGGTCGTCGCCCGGTCCGGCGCCGACGGGTTCACCGTCGACGAGGTGAGCCTGCTGCGGGGCATCGCCCGGGTGCTCGACCTGACCGTCGAGAACCTGCACCGCACCGAAGCCGAGCGCCAGCAGGCCGCGGAGAACGAACGGTTGCTGTCCTCGCTGCGCGAGCGCAACCGGCTGCTGGAGCAGCTGTCGAGGATCCAGCGCTCGATCAGCCGCCGGGAGGCGCTGGCCGACACCCTGGACGCGATCACCGCCGGCGCGAAGGAGCTGTTCGCCGACGACGAGGTGGTCGGGCTGCGCATGCGCGACCCGGACGACCCGCAGATGTTGCTCCTGGTCTCGCAGACCGGCGTACCCGAGCACCTGGCCAAGGAGCTGTGGCGGGCGAGCGTCCACGACGCGGGCGCACCCGGCCAGGCGGTGCTGCGGGACGAGCTGGTGGTGTTCCCGCGGTACGCGACCTCGCCCCACAACATCCCGGAACTGGCCGACTCGGTGCAGGCCGCGATGGCCGCGCCGGTCCACGACGCCGGCGAGGTGGCCGGCGCCCTGGTCGTCGCCTCGTTCCGGCCCCGCGTCTACACCACCGGTGACCAGGAGATGCTGCAGGTCTTCGCCGAGCACGTCAGCCTCGCGGTCACCGACCACCACACCCGGCAGAAGATGCACGAGGCGTACCACGACTCGCTCACCGGGCTGGCGAGCCGGGCGCTGTTCATGGAGCGGCTGGAGCAGAGCCTGGCCCGGGCGTCCCGGCAGCGGACCCGGCTCGCGGTGCTCTTCGTCGACCTCGACCGGTTCAAGATGGTCAACGACTCCCTCGGCCACGCCGCCGGCGACACGCTGCTCATCGGCGTGGCCGAGCGGCTGCGCTCCTGCCTGCGCCGCGACGACGCGGCGGCACGCTTCGGCGGCGACGAGTTCGCCGTCGTCCTGCCCGAACTGGACGACCCCGGCCAGGCGGTCGGCACAGCCGAGCGCATCAACGCGGTGCTCCGGCAACCGTTCACGATCCAGGGCACGGAGGTCTTCGTCAACGCCAGTGTCGGCATCGCGTACAACGGCGACGACGTGGCCAGCGCCGAGGAGCTGATGCGCCACGCCGACCTCGCGATGTACCGGTCGAAGAAGAACGGCGCCGGCCAGCACGAGATCTACCGGCACGACATGCAGGCCGCCCTGGTCCGCACGCTGGACCTGGAGGCCCAGCTACGCCGGGCGGTCGAGCGGGACGACTTCGTGCTGCACTACCAGCCGATCGTGGAACTGGCCAGCGGCCGGATCACCGGGGTGGAGGCGCTGGTGCGCTGGCGGCACCGGCAGCACGGGGTGATCGCTCCGGCCACGTTCGTGCCGCTCGCCGAGGAGACCGGTCTGATCGTGCCGATCGGCCGGTGGGTGCTCGGCGAAGCGTGCCGGCAGGCCGGTGCCTGGAACGCCGGACGGGCCGGGCAGCCGCTGACCGTCAGTGTCAACCTGTCCGCACGCCAGGTCCAGCAGCCGGACCTGCCCGGCGTGGTCGGGCGGACCCTGCTGGAGACCGGTCTGGACCCGTCCTGCCTGGTCCTGGAGATCACCGAGTCGCTGCTGCTGCTCGACACCGAGGCGATCACCCGGCGCCTGCACCAGCTCAAGGAGCTGGGGCTGCGGCTGGCCCTCGACGACTTCGGTACCGGGTACTCGTCCCTGGCCTACCTGCGCAAGTTCCCGATCGACATCATCAAAATCGACAAGTCGTTCATCGACGAGATCACCCGGGGCCCGGACGACTCCGCCCTGGCCCTGGCGATCGTCCAGCTCGGACAGCAGCTCCGGCTGAGCACCGTCGCGGAGGGGATCGAGGCCGTCGGGCAACTGGCCGAACTGCGCGCCGCGGGCTGCCCGCTCGGCCAGGGGTACTTCTTCTCCGCGCCGCTCGCCGCCGAGGACGTCGACACCCTGCTGGCCGCCGGGGCGGCCGTCCCGGACCTGCTCGTCCACCCCTAGTGCGGTGGCCACCAGGCGATCTCGTCGGCCGGCGGCGGCACCCCGAAGCTGAGCCGGGGCAGGTGGCGGTGGACCGCCTGAGCCAGCGGTCGCGAATGCACGGTGGCCTCGGTCAGTCCGGCCCGCTCGGTGATCAGCCAGTCACGGGCGTCGTGCCGGTCGGCCAGCGCAGTTGTCACGACGCCCGGGCCCGGGGGCGACGCGACAATCCGGGCGCAGCCCGGAGCCAGCAAGGTCAGCGCCGCCTGCGCGGTGTGCAGGTAGTGATCGAGCAGGCGGTTGCGAGCGGCGCGGCGGTCCTCCGGGTCGTCCTGGTCTGCGGTCAGCTCGGCGGCGTACGCGCGAAGCAGGTCGTGCATCGTGTAGCGGCCCGGGAACGGCTCGTCCATCAGGCGGGTACGGACCAGCGCGGACAGCAGCGCCCCGACGCCGGCGCGTGGCGCACCGGTCAGGCTGGCCGCCGCCTCGGTCGAGACCTCACCCCACGGGATCAGGGCGAGCAGGCGGAAGAGGCGGGCCGCGGGCGGATCGAGGATTGCGTACGACCAGGACAAGGCCGCCCGTACGTCGGTCTGGGGGTCTCCCGCGGCGAGCACGTCGAGCGGATGGCGGCGCAACCGCCCGGCCAGCGCCGTCAGTGGCGTGCCCCGGTCGGTGGCGGCTCGGGCCGCGATCACCGCCAGCGCCAGCGGTAAGCGGGCACACCCTGCGACGATGTCGTCGAACGCGGCCGCCTGGCCGTTGCTCAGCCGGGCGGCCAGCAGCTCGCTCGCCTCGGCGGCGGTGGGCCGACCCAGCACCAGCGGCTCGGCGCCGTGCCCGGCGACCAGTCCGGTGAGCGGGTCGCGACTGGTCACCACGGCCAGGCAGGACGGCCCGGTGGGCAGCAGCGGCCGGACCTGCTCGGCGTCGCGGGCATTGTCCAGCACGACGAGCATCCGCCGCCCGTCCGTGCGGCTGCGGTAGAGCGCGACCCGCGCCTCGGTGCCGGCCGGGATCCGGTCGAGTGGCTCGCCGAGCGCGCTGAGGAATGCGCGAACCACCTCACCGGGGTCGGCCGGTGTTCCGGACGGATGGAAGCCGCGCAGGTCGGCATGCAACTGGCCGTCCGGGAACCGGTGCCGGACGCGGTGCGCCCAGTGCAGCGCCAGCGCGCTCTTGCCCACACCCGCCGTGCCGCTGAGCACGATGCTCAGCCCGGTGCCCGCTCGGCGCGCAGCGTCGAGCAGGTCATCGAGGTGAGCCAGCTCGGGGCGACGGCCGGTGAAGCGGAGCGGCGCGGCGGGCAGGCCGGCCGGGCCCTGTGGTCCCGTGCCGGCCCGGGTCGTGGCGACCGGGACGGGCGTGTCGGTGCCGGGCCGTCGTCGGAGCATCCGCCGCTGCGCCTCGACCAGTTCAGCCCCCGGGTCCACGCCCAGCTCGTCACGCAGCCGGCGACGTACCCGTTCGAAGGTCGCCAGGGCCTCGGCCTGCAGGCCGGACGCGGTGAGCGCGGTCACCATGCGGGCATGCAGCGGCTCGTGCAGGGGCTGGGCGGCAGTGAGGGTCCGCAGCATCGGCAGCACCCGGCTGGACTGGCCGGCCGCCTCGGCCACGTCGGCGTACCGCAGGGCGGCCTGCACCCGTTCCTCGATCAGCTCGGTGACCAATGGCTGCCCACGCAGCTCGGGCACGTCGGCCAGCGGCTCGCCGCGCCACATGCGCAGCGCGGAATCCAGCAGGTCGAGCGCCTCGGGCGGGCGGGCGGCGTGCCGGGCACGGCGTACCGCCCGGCGGAATTCGGCCAGGTCGAGCTGGTCGTCGGCGAGTTCGAGGCGGTAGCCGGCCGGGCCCCGGTGCAGCACGCCGTCGTGGCCGGGCCCGATCATCGCGCGCAGCCGCGACAGGTGTGTCTGCACCGCGCTGACCGGCGACTTCGGCGGGTCGGCAGGCCAGAGCATCTCGGTCAGATCACCGATCGGTACGGTGACGTTGGCGCTCAACGCGAGCCGGGCGATCACCGCCCGGGCCTTGGCCGACAGCCGGGTCTCGACCACGCCACGCCGCACGATCAGCGGGCCGAGCAGGAAGACCCGCAGCGTGCCGGCCCGATGGCCGGGGGCCGGCGGGCCGGCCGGCGCCGCCGCCTCGGCTGCCCAGGCCCGTAGCTGGGTCGCGGTCGGGCCGGTCGCCCCGACCGCGTCGATCAGGATGCCCACCGAGCGTGGTTGCGGCCGGCGGCTGCGGCCCTGTTCCAGGTCGCGGATCGCCGCCACGGTGAGCCCGCTGCGCTCGGCCAGTTCGAGCTGTGTCAGCCCGGCGGTCAGCCGCGAACGTCGCAGCAGCGCGCCGAATCCGTCCGATGTCATGGCCCCCGCCCATCGGCCGTCATTGATATGACGGCAGCCTACCCGGTACGGGCGGAGTACGGGTGGCGCTCTGACGGCATACGGACAGCGCCCCGCGTCATCCTCGTCTCGTCGGCGCCGCGCCGGGCGCCGTCACACATGGGGAGATGATGGATATGGCCCGACTCGACACCCGTCTCCGCCGGGTATTCGCCTATCTGGCCATCCTGGTGCTGGCCGGAGTGCTCGCCCCGATGGTGGCCGAGCAGCCCGCGCTGGCCCAGTGCTTCGCCTGCGACGGGGTCGACCCGAACACCAACGGGTGCACCGGTACGCAGACCATCTACGAGTTCACGTCGAACCACACCGGTGTCCGGGTCGAGCTGCGCTACTCGTCCGCCTGCGGCGGGGCGTGGACCCGGCTGACCCAGCCGGGCAACGCGCGCTACGGCACGGACATCTTCCTGCAGTCCAAGGACGGCTATCTCTACACGCATCACCTCGCCAGCGGCTCTCAGGAATGGACCCTGATGATGCCGTGGACCCGCACGCTGCGGTCCTGTTACGGCTGGGGCTTCAACGGCGGCAGTTGGAACAACTACACGGAATTCTCCTGCACGCCTTGGTGGTGACCCAGGCGGTCCTCAGCACACCGACCGGCACCACGACCACGAGGAGAACAGCCGCAATGAGCGTCACGATTCTGCCCCGCTCGGTCTGGGCCCAGTACGTGGGACCGGACAAGTACCAGAAGGCGGCCGCCCCGCCGGCGCCGAGCAACGATCCGAACTGGAACCCCGAGGCCGGGGTGTTCATCCACCACCGCGGGCCGTACAACCCGTTGGCGACCAACTACGCGAGCGAAACCGAGTGCCTGCTCGACATCGCCCAGGTCTTCGACGAGCACACCCAGGGCGACGAGTTCAACGGGGACATCGCCTACAACTTCCTGATCTGCCCGCACGGCAACATCTACCAGGGCCGGGGGTACGAGCGGGGCGAGGCGAACTACGGCAAGGGCGCGCCGATCGACGGGTACGGCCGCAACGCCGGCTTCTACTCGATCTGCGCCCTGATGCGGTCGAACCACACCGCCACCGAGGCGTTGCTGCGCGCATACCGCAACCTCATCGACCACCTGCGCAACGAGGCGCCCCGGCGCACCGGCAACCGGATCTTCCCGCACTCGTACGGCTACGACACCGAGTGCCCGGGCAACCTGACGATGTACGCCCAGCCCGGCTCCACGATCGACCCGTCCGCGCCCTGGACCGGCTTGGCCGACATCTACATCTTCGCCGCCCAGCGGTGGGTCAACGCGGCGTACGCCGGCGTCGCACCCGGCTACATCACGTGCCCCGAGAACGGGCGTACCGGTTGGTCCACGGTGTATTCGCTGACCCAGGGCCTGCAGCACGAGCTCGGCATCTCGCCGACCGTGCAGAACTTCGGGTCGGGCACGTTCGACGCGGTCAAGAAGCGCGGCCGCCTGCCCAACGTCGAGTTCAACGCCAACCTGATCCGGATCTACAACGGCGCCCTGTGGTGCAAGGGCTACTGGACCTCGACCAACCAGGCGATCTGGAGTGACGACTCGCAGTCCGCGCTGGAACGGGTGTACAGGGACGCCGGACTGTCCTATTCGACCATGTCGCTGAGCATGTGGCCGCACATCTGCAAGGGTCTGCTGCGGATGGACCAGTTCCGGCTCATCCCGCAGGGCGACATCAACATCCAGCGGGTCCAGCAGCGACTCAACGCGCGGTACGTGGCCGGCATCGGCATCCCGGCGATGAGCCTGGTGCCCTGCGACGGCATCTACACCCGTGACGTACAGCAGGGCTTCATGATGGCCCTGCAATACGAGCTGGGCCTGGCGCTCAACTCGATCAACGGCAACTTCGGGCCGAACACCCAGGCCGGGCTCAGGGGCAAGGGCTCCGGCACGCTCACCGGCGATCTGCGTTACCTGTTCCGGGCCGCGTGCTACTTCAACTCGCCGACCATGAACGGCAATGCGCCGCTCATGTACAACCCGGACGACATCGGGACCGACGCCGACACCACCACGCACCTGCAATGGCTGCGCGCCTTCCAGACGTTCTCGCAGCTTCCGGTGACCGTCACCAACGACTACGCCACCTGGGCGCAACTGCTGATCTCGACCGGCGACTCGGAACGGCCGGCCACCGGCTGCGACTGCATCACCGAGATCACCGCGGCCCGGGGCCAGGCGCTGAAGGCTGCGGGCTATCAGATCGTCGGCCGCTACCTGGACGAGGATGTGAAGCCGGGCGAGCCGGGATATCTCGCCAAGGCGTTGAGGACGACCGAGCCGCAGACCATCCTGAACGCCGGGCTGCGGTTCTTCCCGATCTTCCAGTACTACGGCCGGGCGCTGTCCAACTTCACCTACGCCAAAGGCCTGTCCCACGCCCAGATCGCGCACGACAAGGCGGTCGGGTACCGCATCCCGGCCGGCACGTGCATCTACTTCGCGGTCGACTACGACGCGCTGAACGTGGACATCGACAGCAACATCAAGCCGTACTTCGAGGGCGTCCGGGACGGCCTCGCGCAGAAGGGCGGACGGTACGCGTACGGGGTCTACGGCTCCCGCAACGTGTGCAGCCGGGTCTCCCACGAGGTCGGCGCGAAGTGGTCGATGGTCTCCGGCATGTCCTGGGGGTTCTCCGGCAACCTCGGCTTCCCGCTGCCGGAGAACTGGGCGCTCAACCAGATCAAGGAGTTCGATTTCCAGACCGGCTGGGGGCTCGACAACGACGTGTGGCGCACCGGTGGCGACCCCGGCGTGTCCAGCCTGTCCAGCTAGTCCGGCCCGAGGAATGAGGAATTGAGATGATCAGCAGGCGCAGTTTCCTCGGGACCGCGGCCGGCGCGGGGGCGCTCATCCTGACGCCGGGCGTCCCCGCGTTCGCCGCGGACACCGGCAAGTGGACCAAGGACCGGTCGGCGAACGGCTGGACGATCGAGCCCGGCGCGGTGAGCATGTACCGGATCGAGGGGTCGAAGGCCTCGGTCGCGCTGCGGCAGGGACTGGCGGCGACCGTGTTGTTGCACGTCGCCCGTCGCTGGCACTACGAGATCGCCCCGCTCGGCACCGGTGAGGGCACCGTCGCCGGGCACACCAACGACCGCACGGTACGGGCGGACTTCGAATCCAACTACCTGTCCGGCACGGCGATCGCGCTGTACCCGAACGCCTACCCGGTGGGCGGCAGCGAGAAGCTGACGTCGTACCAGGAGGTGATCGTGCGTGACATCCTGGCCGACTGCGACGGCACGGTGGTGTGGGGCGGCGACCTCGACCCGGCCACATGCGCGCACTTCCACCTGATGGCCAAACCGGCGGACAAGGCCTTGAGCCGGGTGGCCGACCGGCTCGATCCGAGCAAACCACCCGAGCGGCGCTCGCAGGTCGCCGGCATGGTGGCCGACCCGGCCAGTCCGGCGCGGCGGGCGCTGGCCCGGCGCGTTCCGCGGCCGCGCTGACCACCGACGTGGCCCGGCCCACCGAGATAGCGGGCCGGGCCACGGCCGAAAGCCAGCGCTCCGGATCGGGTCGGCGCAGCCGACGCACATCGGCAGGCCGCCGACCTCGTCACGCCAGCGAAGCGAGCCGGGCCCGCAGCGGCTGGGCGCCGCGTGGAGCGCGCCGTGACCTACCATCGGCCGGTGACGGAAACCACAACACCGACCCGACGCCGGTTCGCCTGGCTGACCCCGTCGCGGGTCGCGCTGGCCTCGACGCTCGTGGTCGCACTGCTGCTGTTGCTGCCGATACGCACGTTCGCGGCGGGCGACCACGAGAAGGAGTCGTGCGGCAATGCCCTGCGGCTGAATCTCGACCCGTGGCTCGGCGGCGACCCGGCCGACGGTTACTGGGAAAAGGCGTGGCGCGCGTGCACCGCCCAGCGCGTCGACCGCCTGGCCGAATCGGCCGCCGTCATGACGCTGACCATCCTGGCCGTCACCGTCATGACGACCCGCCGCCGGCGTTCGAGCGGCTCGCGATGAACCCGTCGCCTAGCGTCCTGTGCCTGACATCCGTCCACGGTGTCGGGCGACGGAGTCGAGGATCTCGTCGGCGGTTCTGCTCCACCCGAACGGTTTCGGCTCCCGGTTCCGGTCTTTGATCCAGGCGCCGATGTCGGCTTCGAATACTGGACGGACTGGCGCACGCCGGGGCGGTGGTGCGCCGCCAGGGACTCGAACCCCGAACCCGCGGATTAAGAGCCTGATCTTGACTGACTCTTTGGTACCAACCGCTCCCCGCCGGTCCAACCGGTGCACGTGGTTCGCCGATCACCTGCCGCACGGGTCCACGTCGTCCCGGCAACGGTCGGCGTGTCCATGGCGCCCGAGCACCCACCGAGCACCCGACATGGCGACCATTGGCCGCCCGCGCACCAGCGCCGGCCGAGCGTCATGCCGACGTAGGCGACGGGCGGCGCGCGGACTGCGGACCTCGTTGACGGTCAGTGCGATCAGGTCGGTGGGCTGGTGGTGATCGGCGGTGTCCGCGGGCGTCGGCGGCACGTCCGGGTGGTCAGCGGTGGCGGGCGGCCCTACACCGTTGCTCGGCATCGGTCAGTGCTGGCCGACTGTAGTCGATGTTCGAGGGGTTGAGATTCACACCGGGAGGGACGATCTCGTCGATACGGTCGAGAGTCTCGTCGTCGAGCCGGACCTCGGCGGCGGCGAGCTGGTCGGTGAGGTGGTCGATCATACGAGGCCCGAGGATCACCGACGTGACAGCCGGATGGGTCGCCGCGAACGCGAGCGCCAGGTGCGTCAGGGAGGTTCCCGCCTCCTTCGCCACGGTCAGCAGTCGTTCGACAGCATCGAGTTTGCGTCGATTGCCGGGCAGGTCAAGGTCGAACTTGTGGGCAATCATCCTTCGGAACTCGGTCAGTTCGATCTGCTCGCCGCGGCGAAACCGCCCGGTCAGCCAACCGCTGTTGAGCGGACTCCCGGTCAGCACACCGAGCCTGTATTTCTTCGCGGTGGGGAGCACGTCAGCTTCGATGCCGCGCACGAACATCGAGTACGGAGGCTGCTCTGTGTGGAAGGGAATGTGGTTGCGCTGGTCGGCGGCCCACTGAGCCTCGACGATCTGCTCGGCGGGGAAGTCTGACGATCCGATGGCCATGATCTTCCCGGCGCGCACCAGGTCGGACAGCACCGAGAGCGTCTCGTCGATGTCAGTAGCCGGGTCGGGGCGATGCACAGGGCTCCTGCAAGGTAGCGATATGACCGATTCGCTGGGCGTAGGGTAGTCACGCCGGTTCTGGTCGCGTACATAGGCGAGCGCGGCCTTTCGATGATCATTCAGGTGTCTACGCTGGATGATCGAAGGACCGCGCTCGTGGTGTCATCATCGCTCATCGGTCGGCTGGCCGCAGCCACGCAGGACGTGTCTGTCGGGGCGCGGCAGGAGCCCGGCCTGCTCGGCGTCTTCGCGCAGGTGCCCGACCCCCGCGACCCGCGCGGGGTGATCCACCCGTTGCCGAGCCTGCTCGCGATCGCGGCGGCGGCCGTGCTGGCCGGCGCCCGGTCGGTGATGGCGAACGGCGAGTGGGTCGCTGACGCGCCGGACCCGACGTTGGCCCGGTTGGGTGTGGTGCGGGACCCGTTGACCGGGGCCTACCGGGTCCCGGACACCGCCACGATTGGGCGGGTTCTGGCCGACCTGGACGCCGACGCCTTCGACACCGCGGTCGGCCAGTGGCTGTCCGCCCTCGAACCCGTCGGCGTGGCCGTCCCGCCACGACGGCGGGCCTATGCCATCGACGGCAAGACCCTGCGCGGCAGCGGGCCGGCCGGCGGGCAACGGCACCTGCTGGCGGCGGTGGACCACCACAGCGGCGTGGTCTGCGCACAGGTCGATGTCGAGGGCAAGACCAACGAAATTCACCCGGTTCACGCCGCTGCTGGCCGGCCTGGACCTGACCGGGGCCGTGGTCACCGCCGACGCGTTGCACACCCAACGCGACCACACCCGTTGGCTGGTCGACGACCGCCACGCCGGCTACCTGTCACGGTGAAGAAGAACCAGCCCGGCCTGTACCGGCAGCTCAAACAGCTGCCTGGTCGAAGATCCCGATCTCCGATGAGGTCCACGATCGCGGGCACGGCCGCTACGCCATCCGCCGCCTGCAAGTCGTCACCGTGCTCGGCGCGTTGCGACTGGATTTCCCCCACGCCGTGCAGGCCATCCGCGTGCGTCGTCGCATGAACCTGGCCACCGGCCGATGGTCGACCGTCACCGTCTACGCCGTCACCAATCTCACCGCAGACCAGGCCGACCCCGCGCAGTTGGCCGACTGGCTGCGCGGGCACTGGATCATCGAAGCGCTGCACCACGTCCGCGACGTCACCTTCGCGGAGGACGCCTCTCAGGTTCATTCCGGCAACGCTCCCCGCACCATGGCCAGCCTGCGCAACGTCGCCATCAGCCTGCTGCGCCTAGCCGGCAGAACCAACATCGCCCAAGCCCTACGCCACAACGCCCGAAACCCGAACCGTCCCCTCCAACTCCTCGGATTCACCTGAAAGGGTCATTTCCCTACCTTGCATGGGCCCTGGCCAATAATCCGATCGAGGCCGATCACAGCCAGCTCAAACACAGGTTGAGACCGATGCGTGGGCTGCGAACGGACAACACGGCACAAGTGATCATCGTCGGGCACGCCTTCATGCAGAATCTTCGCCGCGGTCATTACGAACTCGCCGTCGATGTCCCGCGGGCTACGCGGGTGGCTGCGGCATTCGCGGAGCTCGCCCAGGCGATCTGACCTTGCACCTGGCAAGGATTCAACACGTCCGTCGATCCGGCAACGCAACAGCACCGGCGACAACGACCAGCGCTCCCGCCGGCCCGAGTGCCGGATGGGATGTGGGAACCGCAATCGCGGCGTCTCCGTTCAACGTCGCGAAGCACTTCTCGCGCGGGACGGAAACCTCGTACCCGAAGTCGTTCTGCAGGTTCGGGTTGTTCGGATCCGCGGCCGGCGGGTTGATCACCCACGGCCGCCGCCCACACCCGGCCGCACTCCGAGTGTAAATTTACCGACATCAATATCAGTATCGCCGTCGACGTGCCGTACGTTCCGTCACAGCCGAGTGTTCCCCGCTCGCCGCGTCCCGAGGAGGTACGGTGCGCAAGCTTCTCACCGCGGTACTGGCGTGCCTGTGCGCAGTCGGCTCGACCGCCGCCGGCGCGACGAGCGCCCTGGCGACCGGGTCCGGATGCACCGGGACCGTCCAGATCACCTCGCTGACGTTCAACCCGCCGACCGTCTCACCCGGACAGACCTCCACCGCGACATTGACCGTCCAGAACTGCACGAACCAGCCGCAGCAGCTCACCGGGACGCCGGTCGCCACGTGGGTCAGCGCCACCGGCACCGGCATACCCGCCGGCTGCCCGGTGATCGACCCACTCCCCCTGCAGGTGTCCCTCGCCGCCGGCGGCAGCTACACCACCAGCATCGGGTACTCGGTCTTCTCCGGGTGCACCGCGATTGGGCTGCACCTGACGGTGACCTTCTACGGCAACGGCACCGCGCTCGCGTCGCACAGCGCCGACCTGACGATCGGCGCGGGTGGCTCGTGCGCGGTCGACTACCGGAACTCGAGTGAGTGGCCGACCGGGTTCGTAGCCCAGGTGACCATGGCGAACACCGGTGCCGTCGCCGTCAACGGATGGTCCCTCGCCTTCTCGTACCCTGGGGACCAGCAGATCGTCTCGTCGTGGGGTGGCACCGCCCGGCAGAGCGGGGCTGCGGTGACGGTGGGCAATCTGCCGTACAACGCCTCGATCCCGGCGGGCGGCAGTGTCACCTTCGGCATCCAGGGCACGTGGCGGGCCAGCGACCAGCCGCCAACCAGCTTCACCCTGAACGGCCAGGCCTGCCGGGCACGTCAACCGACCAGCGCCTCTTGACCACGGCGGCGGGCTCGGTCGTCGACGCGCCGACGGTGACGACGGTGATCGCCTGGCCTTCGCACCTCCACTCGGCCGCCGTCGCCGCCCTCGTCCGGACCGCGACGAGGCTCTAGCCGAACCGCAACTCTCACCGACCCGGCGGCGGAGGCGGGTCATCCGTCGGCCAGGCGCTGGATGGCGTCGCGCAACCTGTTCGCTGCGGGGCCGCGTCGCGCTTCCAATTCGCTGCGGGGGCCGAGTTCGGAACGCAGCACCCGGCGGCGGGTGGACACGCCGAGCACGAAGGCGTCGATCGCCTGGGCGCGGCGGCGAGCTTCCGCGTCGCTCAGGCCGCTCGCGCGCAGGTATCGGTGCAGTGGCCGCAGGGAGTTGCCTCGAGGAACGAGGCCAGGGCCTCCGCGGCTTCGGGACGTTCCCCGGACGCTCGTTGCAGCACGAGCAGCGGGTCGTCGCCGACCGCGCCGAACCAGCGGTCGACGATGCTGGCGGTGAAGTGGGCGCCGAGCACGGATCACCACCGGAACACAACGCGATCGCGCCGCTGCGCTCGCACAGGTCATGTGATGCAGTCCGGCCCGGTACAGGCTGGTACCGGGCCGTTCCACCGTCAAGCGTCTACACCGTCACGCGCGTGATCATTTGACGAGTTGCTCGTGTCGCCGGCTCGGGTTGGCTTGTTCGTGCTGCGGCGTGCTGCCGGCGATGCGCAGGCCGAGCTTTCCGCGGGTGGCGGCGAGCAGGACCAGGGCCGCGGCAGAGGATGCGATCAGCACCACGTGGGTGCTGTCCCGGTTCGTCAGGTGCGGGAACATCTCCGGCCAGACCAGCGAGAAGACACTGTTGACGCTCGCGTGCAGAATCATGGCCATCGGCAGGCTCTCGTTGGTGCGATTGAAGACCCAGGTCATCGTCAGGCTGATCGGCACACATGCGACGACGAACTCGATCGGCTGCCACCAGGTAACGTTCGGCCAACCGCCCCAGTGGGTGAGGTACAGCGGAAGGTGCCATACGCCCCACAGCACACCGAGGACCACCGTGCCGCCGGTGGCGCCGCGCCGGCGCTGCAGACGCGGCAGGGCAAAGTCGCGCCAGCCGGGTTCCTCGGCGACAGCGGTGGTGATGAACTGTGCGACCAGCATCGGCAGGTAGCCGATCAGGATGGCGATGCTCGGCATCCGGACGCCTTCCAGGGCGCCCGGCAGGGCGCACGTGGCGAGCAGGACGGTCGCCGGGACGGCGGTCAGGATTCCTACGTACCAGCGCCAGTTGACCCGCCAGCGCACGAGCCGGCCGGCCCAGTGGCGCAGCCCGGCTCGGCCGTCCGCCACGGCGGTCACGATGAACGCCGCGGTGACCGGGCCGACGTACGCACCCGGGAGGACGCCGAGGACCTGGTCGGTGCCAAGCAACTCGGGGAAGCGCAGGTCTATGAGTGCGAGGCCGTTCTTCGACAGGATGTAGGGCATCCATGCCAGCCAACTGAGTCCGTTGGCGAGGACGAAGAACGCGACGAGGGTGTGGCGGCGGATGAAGCCGCGGATACCGGTCGGACTCGGAGTCTGAACCGGGGTCGGATGAATGCTCAACGGAACCTCCCAGTGGGTGAAAGGTGTTCTGACGAAAGGGAATCAGCAGCGGTCCGAGTCGCTTTCGACGCTGAACAGCTCATCAGTCCACGGCGTCGCGGACACTCCCACAGCCACCCCAACCCCGGTACAGCAGGCGCTACCGTTCGACGGCGCGGTCTGGCACACGCCGACCACACACCCTTCGATGACGAAGAGCTGTGGCCGGGACTGGTCGACACCGTGCCAGAAGCGTTCGCCGCTTGCGTGAACGAGGCCAGCGACGAGGGCTTGTGATGAGCGACTCGGGGTTGGCGGCGCCGCCGTGACTGGCGAGGGTGGGCACCACCGGGGATTGACCACCGTGACTGGCGAGGGTGGGGCGCCACAGGGGATTGGCCGCTATGACGTCGGCTGCCGACCGCCTGGGCCTCCGCGGCGCCTCAAATCGTGCGCGTTCGGAGGTCCGCGGTGAAGCTGCGTTACGCCATGAACCCCACCAAAGCCCGGCGACGGTTGAGCCGATCGGTACGGCGCCCTTCACCGTGGTGCACGCGCATCCTTCTCGCCTCCACGTTCTGGTCGCAATCGGCGCGTGGCAGCTGGTTCGAGAGGCGTCCGCCGGATCCGGGGACGGTTGCGGCGTCGTCGTTCACGCACGTGTCGCCGGGGCGGGCGGCGCCGGCCGGACCGATCCATCCGGTGACCGCCCGCTTGTTCGGAGTCGATCCGTGCGCCGACGCGTTAGCGCAGGCCCATGCACGAGCCGGGACACCGACCCGAAGAGTTCTTGCTGAGACATGGTCGCGGCGCCCGCACCGGTTACCGTTCGTTACGCAACGTAACCCTCAACGGTGAGCGCGCCCGCTGGGTTCGGTCGCTCGGTACTCGTCCACGCCATCACCGTCATTGATCCGATGAGAATCGGCACGGAACCTGCGAGGTACTCCCACCCGGCCGGGGGTGTCTCGGCAACAATGGCCACGCCCCACGAGAATCCGCCAAGACGACCGCTCGCTCGCTGAGATTCCGACGACCGCTGAGCTCGAATCATCGGTCAATTGCGGTACTGACCCGGGTCACGACGCGAGCGCAAACGGGGCCGGCGTGTTGCCGGCCCCGTTGCCTCTCTGCTGAGCTACTCCTTCACGCCGATGTTCTCGATAGGCGGGATGCGCAGCAGGCGACCGGTCGGCGCCACCGTTGTCACGAGCGCGAGCAGCGTCGTTCCGCCGATCACCGCTACCAAGCCCAGCGGGGGGACGTACGGCACCGGGTGGCCCGTCAGCGTGTTCACCGCCGCGGTCAGCGTCGCGGTCGCGATCGCTCCGCCGATGGCCAGCGCGGTGCCGAGCAGGCCGACCTGCTCGGCGTGGACCATGCGCTTGACCTGCCGGCGGGTGACGCCAACGAGGCGGAGCAGGGACAGCTCCCGGCTGCGGGCCAGGGCCGCCATGACCATAGTGTTGGCCGCGGCCAGGGCGGCGTAACCGACCATCACCGCGACAAGTAGCTTGTTCAGCCAGGCGCTGATCGCCAGATCCTTGGCCAGCTGCCCGGTAAGTTCGTCGGCGCGGACGACCGCGCTGGTGGGGTACCGGGCGGAAAGGTTTTTCAGGGCGTCATCGATGTCTGCGCCGGGCGCGGTGCGGATCAGTATCTGGTCGTCGAGGTTCGTCGCGGTGTGGCCGGCGACGGTCTCGCGGGTCAGGGTGATGTCGCCGAAGCCGAGGCCGCGCTCGTAGATCGCGGCGACCTGCAGCCTGGCCGGAGTGCCGTCGCCGAGCCAGAGGTTGACCTGGTCGCCGACCTTCCAGCCCTGGGACGAGGCGCGCATGCTCGACACCGCGATGCGGCCGCCGTGCAGGTCGGCCAGGCTTCCCTGGATGATCCGCAGGTCCATGGTTGCAGCGGCACCGTCCGGATCGACCGCCTGCGCCGGGACCACCTCGGCCTCGTCGAGCATCCTGACCACGACCGAGGTGTGGCGTACGCCGGTCACGGCCTGTACCCCGGGAATCTTCCCCGCTTCCGCGATCACGGTGTCCGGCAGGCCGGCCGGCCCGACCAGCGCGCGCTGGGCCAGCATGCCGTCGCGGCTCTGGGTGACCGTCTGGCGTTGCAGGTTGCTCTGCAGGAACCACACCGAGCCACCGAAGCCGACGGACAGCACCAGCGCGGTGAGCACCGTGACCATGCCCTTGGCGTTGGCTCGCAGGTTGGCGGAGGCGAGGTATCCGCTGGCACCCCAGACCGCGCGGAGCACCGGGGCGAGCAGCCGTGCCGCGAACCGGTTGATCGACGGGCCGAGCAGGGCGACCGCGATGACGAGGAGGTACAGCATGCCGATGGCCCCAGCGAGGGCGGCCTGGCCGCTGCCGGCGACGGTGAACGCGCTGGACGAAACGGCACCCACGAGCATCACCATGCCGGCGACGAACCGGATCTTGCCGGTGCGGGTGGACTCGACGGCGACCTCGCCGAGGGCTTCGGTGGGACGGATGCTGGTGACCCGCCGCGCCGCGATCAGGGACGAGAGCACCGCCACGAGCACCGCGCTCAGCGCGGCCGCCGGTACCGAGACGAAGCCCGTGACGATCGGGAAGCCGACTGGGATGAATCCCCTGTCGACCAGCTCGCCGTGTATCCACCGGGTCGCGAGCAGGCCGGCCGGGACGCCGAGGGCGGCGGCGGCGAGGCTCACGAGGGCCGCCTCCGTCATGATCATCCGGCGTACCTGGCCAGGGGTCGCCGCGATCGCGCGCAGCAGCGCGAGGTCCCGGCGGCGGTACCGGACGGACAGGCCGACGGTGCCGGCGACGACGCACACGACCAGCATGGCGACGTACCCGCCGAAGACCCCGCCGAGCTGGATCAGCAGGGCCCGCGCCGCGAGGGCTTCGGGGTGATCGAGCAGTCCGCGGTCGGTACCGGCGTAGGTCGTTGCCCCGGCGGCATCGGCGAGCCGGCCCACGGCGGTGTTCAGCGCAGCACGGGCGGTCCGGTCCAGGCGGGGCGCCGCGATGACGCCGACGGCGTCCACCCGGCCCGGGTGCGTGCTGAGCGCCGCGACCTGGCGATCGGTGAAGAACACCGACGGCGGGTCGGCGCTGCGGCTCGACTCCGCAAGCCCCGTCACGTTGTATCGGCGCGGGACGCCTCCGACGAGGATTTCGGCGCGCTGGCCGGGTCGAAGTGCGTCGGGTGAGGCTGACGCAAGGCGGGCATCGATGGCGATCTCGTCGTCCGCGGTCGGCGGGTTGCCGGCCACGATCCGGTACGGCGTGAGGGCGGCGCTGCTCCAGCCGTGGCCGACGGCCGGCCCGGCGCCGGAAGCCAGCGGCACGACCGCGACCGAGTCGTCGGCGACGACGGAGGCCACGCCGGGCACCTGGCGGATCTGGTCGACGAGACCAGCGGGGACGGTGCCGCCCTCGGGCAACGACAAGGTGGTCGTGACGGTATCGCCGCCGATGTCCTTGGCGGTGACCGTGAGGTCCCGGTTGGCAACGACCAGATCCGCGGCGGCGTACCGCTGCGGCTCGGGCCGGTAGCGCAGGCCCGACTCGACCAGGACGCCCATCGTCATGAGGACCATGACGCCGACGGCGAGCGCGACCAGGGTGGCGACCGCGCCGCCCAGGCGGTGGCGCAGCATCTGTGCGGCGAACGTCAGCATGGTTCAGCCCTCTCGTGCGACGCGCTGACGACGACCGAGCGACGCGAGATGTTCGGCGATGCGTTCGGCTCCCGGCTGGGGCGTGTCGTGCACGATCCGGCCGTCGGCGAGCACCATCACGCGGTCGGCGTACGAGGCGGCCACCGGGTCGTGGGTCACCATGACGACCGTCTGCCCGTGCTCGTCGACGACCGATCGCAGCAGGCTCAGCACCTCCGCCGCCGTCTGCGTGTCGAGGGCGCCGGTCGGCTCGTCGGAGAAGATGACGTCGGGGCGCATGGCCAACGCCCGGGCGATGGCGACCCGCTGCTGCTGGCCGCCGGAGAGCTCCGAAGGGCGGTGCCGCAGGCGCGCGGTGAGGCCGACACGGTCGACCACCCGAGCCAGCCACTGCCGATCCGGATGCATCCCCGACAGGCGCAGCGGCAGCACGATGTTCTCCTCGACGGTGAGCGCGCCGACGAGGTTGAACGCCTGGAAGACGAAGCCGATCTTTGTGCGGCGCAGCTTGGTCAGGTTGGTCTCCGACATCCGGGAAAGCTCGGTGCCGCCGATCCACACCCGGCCGGAGGTCGGACGGTCCAACCCTGCGGCGGTGTGCAGCAGCGTGCTCTTGCCGGAACCGGACGGCCCCATCACGGCGGTGAAGCTGCCCTGGTGAAACGTGGCGTCGACGCCGGCCAGCGCCGTGACCGGCTGCCGCTCGGTGCCGTATATGCGGGTGAGTTGCTCGACGCGGACGGCCGCCGGAGCCTGCATGAAGCGCACTGTCGCAAGCCCGTCGCCGTGCTGACCGGTGTAGACGTTCACCACTTTGCCTTCCGTATTTTCGCAGCTGACGAGTACACGGAGAACGCTATGGCGATCGATGACCGCGATCGATGAAGCCTACGGGCGAGTGCCGGTACAGCAGGCGCTACCGTCGCTGGGTGTCGTCCAGGTAGCGCAGCACCGCGGTGACCCGGCGGTCGGCCCGGTCGGTCGGGGCCAGGTCGAGCTTGGCGAAAATGCTGCGGATGTGCTTGTGCACGGCGCCGTCGGTGATGAACAGCCGCTCCGAGATGGCGGTGTTGCCGAGCCCCTCGGCCATCAGCGCGAGCACTTCGCGTTCGCGCGGGCTCAGCCGTTCCAGGGCGCTGTTCGGCCGGCTGCGGGACAGCAACTGGCCGACGACCTCGGGGTCGATGGCGGTGCCGCCGTCCGCGACGCGATGCAGCGCGCCGAGGAACTCTTCGACCCGGCCGACGCGCTCCTTCAACAGGTACCCCAGCCGCACCGCGCCGCCGGCGAGCAGCTCGGTCGCGAATGCCTGCTCCACGTACGCGGAAAGCACGAGCACCGCAAGGCCGGGACGGCGGCGCCTGGCCTCGACGGCGGCGACAATACCCTCGTCGGTGTGCGTCGGCGGCATCCGGACGTCGACGATGGCGACGTCCGGCTCGTATTCGTCCACTGCGGCGAGGAAGGCGGCCGGCGAGTCGGCGGTGGCCACCACATCGAGCGACTCGGCGCGCAGCAGCAGTGCCAGGCCCTCGCGCAGCAAGGGGTCATCTTCGGCGATCACGATCCGCATGGCAACTCCACCTGCATCGTCGTAGGACCGCCCGGCGGACTGGTCATGACGAGGCGACCGTCGTACGCCTCGACCCGCCGGCGGATGCCGGTGAGCCCGGAGCCTTGCCCTTCGCCGGCGCCGCCGCGGCCGTCGTCGTCGACCCGCAGCAGCAGCCGATCTCGGTCCCGACGCACCGTGACGGCGGCGCTGCGCGCGCCACTGTGCTTGGCGACGTTCGTGAGGGCCTCGGCCACGACGAAGTAGGCGGTCGCCTCCACGGACGCGGCGCACCGGCCGGGCACGTCCACGTCGACCCGGCACGGTACCCCGCAGGCACCCGCAAGCCCGGTCAGCGCACCGGCGAGCCCGCGATCGGCCAGCACCGGCGGCAGGATGCTACGGGCGACCGTTCGCAGCTCGGCCAGTGCCTGCTCGGTCGCGTCCTGCGCCCGCTCGAGCATGGCCTCGGCGACGGCCGGGTCCCGGGCCAGCGCCCGGCGGGCGGCGCCGAGCATGACGTTGACGGCCACCAGCCGGTTCTGCGTGCCGTCGTGCAGCGACCGTTCGATCCGTCGTAGCTCGGCCGCGTGCGCGTCCAACGCCCCGGCGCGCGTGGCGGTCAGTTCCGCGATGCGCAGCGAAAGGTCGGCGTCGGCGGACGGCGCCAGCAGCCGGCGCCCGGGCCACGCCTGCATCCGCGCCAAGGCCGGCCCCAGCCCGACGACGACAGCGACCCAGCCCACACCAATCAGGCTGACGCCGAGCGCGTCGACCAGGCCGAGTACGGGCCAGAACACCAGGCCCGGGCCGCCGTTCTCGGCATTCACGAGCCAGAACCACAGCGGGAAGGTCAGGTCCTGCACGGCGTAGAGCGGCAATACGAGGCCGAGCAGCCCCATGACGAAGCCGAACGTGCCGTGCACGGCCACCCAGCCGAACTCGCGGCGAACGGCAGGATCGATCAGGGCCGCGCGCAGACCGGCCGGCAAGGGTTCGGCGCCGAGAATCTCCGGACCCCACCGCGACAGCCGCGCACGCTCCCGGTCGGCGACGGCCCGGACGATCCGCGGCACGGTGGGCGCAAGCACGAGACCAACGACCAGGACACAGGCGACGGCGACGACGATCGCCCAGGTCAGCGTGGCCAACGCCAGCAGGGCCGTGCCCAGGCCGCCGACGATATGCTCGAGGGCATCGACCGACGCGCGCATGCGGGCCAGTAGGTACCGCCGACCGGACGCCAGGTTCCCATCGACCGCCATATGCACCTCCCGGGTCTACATCCCGGGCAGAGACGATAGGTCATGGGTGCTTCCCTCGGCAGTACAGCCTGCTATACCCCGATCGGCTCGCTGGCTGGATCGTCTGCCGCGGCCTGCGTTCCTACCGTTGTGGACGACACCGAACCACAACAAGGGAGCAGGTCATGAGGGACCGGTACCGCATCTCGCAGGCGCTCGACACCACCGACGCCGGCAGCAGCCGGGGCGGTCTGCTGCGGCCCGCACTCTGGCTGGGTCTCATCGTGAGCGCCGCAGGCAACGCGGCCGCCTCGAGCGCCGACATCGGCCCGTACCCGGGAATCGCCTTTGGCCTGGTCACGCTCGCCTGCGCCGCTGCGCTCGTCGTGCACCACTATCGGCACCGGTGACGGCGCCCGGACGACGCAGGGCCTTTGCAAGGTAGGTATTTGACCGCTTTTGCTCTACGTCAGTAGGCCGAGGAGTCGCAGCGGGCGGTGGGGGTCCCTGGCGTTGTGGCGCAGTGCTCTGGCGATCGTGGTGGTGCCGGCCAGGCGGAGCACGCTGACCGCGGCGTTGCGGAGGGTGGCCATTGCTCGTGGGGCGTTGCCGGTACGGAGCTGGCTGGCGTCTTCGGCGAAGGTCACGTCACGGACGTGGTGGAGCACTTCGATGGTCCAGTGCCCGCGTAGCCAGTCGGCCAACTCGGCCGGTGTGGCCTGGTCGGCGGTGAAGTTGGTGACGGCGTAGACCGTGACGGTCGACCAGCGGCCGGTGGTCAGGTTCATGCGGCGTCGGCGCACCCGGACGGCCTGCACTGCGTACGGGAAATCCAGCCCGATCGACCGGGCGACGGTGACGACCTGCAGGCGACGGATGTCGTCGCGTCCGTGGCCGCGGGTGTGGACCTCGTCGTCGATCGGGACCTTGCCCCAGGGCAGGTGTTTGACCTGGTGGTACAGGGTCGGTTGGTTCTTCTTCACGACGAACACGTAGCCGGCGTTGCGCTGTTCGACCAGCCAGCGGGCGTGCTCGCGCTGGGTGTGTAACGCGTCGGCGGTCACGACCGCACCGGCGAGGTCCAGGTCGGCCAGCAGCGGCACGAACCTGGTGATTTCGTTGGTCTTGCCGTCGACCGCGGTCTGGGCGACCACCGCGCCGGTGTGGTGGTCGACCGCGGCCAGCAGGTGGACCTGCGACCCGGCCGGACCGGACCCGCGCAAGGTCTTGCCGTCCGTGGCGTAGGCGCGCCGGTGTGGTGGCTGGTCGGCGGGTGGGGTGTGCAGGCCCACCAGCCACTGGCTGACGGCGGTGTCGAACGCATCACCATCGAGGTCGGCCAGCACCCGACCGATCGTGGTGGCGTCCGGCACGCGGTGGAAACCGGTGAACGGGTCACGCACCACGCCCAACGCGGCGAGGACCGTGGCCGGCACGTCGGCGACCCACTCCCCGATCGCGGTAACCGAGCGGGCACCGGCCAGCACCGCGGCGACCGCGACCGCGAGCAGGCTCACCAACGGGTGGATCACGCCGCGCGGATCGCGCGGATCGGGCACCCGGGCCAAGTCCCGCAGCAGCGCCGGTACCTGCACGGAGTCGATCGACACGTCCTGGGTACGTGCGGTGAGGCGATCAATCAGCGATGATGCAACCACGAGCGCGGTCCCTGTCCTGATCATCCAGCGTAGACAACTGAGTGATCACCACGGGACCGCGCTCGCTCTGTGAACCCGCCACAACAGGCGCGGCCATCCCAGTCCTGGCGAACCGGTCAAATCCCTACCTTGCAAAGGCCCTGGGGCGATGCACCTGGTAGAGGTCGATGCGGTCGGTGCCCAGCCGCCGCAGGCTGTCTTCGACCGCCCGTGTGAGCCAGCGCCGTGAGTTACCCCGCCGGTTCGGGTCATCGTCCTTCGGGAACTGGACCGGGAAGTGGCCTTTGGTCGCGAGCACGACCTCATCACGGCGGCTGCGAATGGCTTTGCCGACGATCTGTTCGGCTTCGCCATTGGAGTACATGTCGGCCGTGTCGATGAGGTTGATCCCGGCATCCAACGCCGTATGGATCAACCGGGTCGCATCGTCGTGATCCTTGTTCCCCCACGCACCCAGATGCATGGTGCCCAGGGCGAACTTGCTGACGGAGATGCCGGTGCGTCCTAGAATCCGACGCTGCATCACTGCTCCCTGATGTCGCTGTCACCGCGGCCGGCGTATGCGGGTGCGTTCGGCGGAATGGTCAGCCCCGTTCGGTGAAGACATCGCCGGCCACGCGCAGTGCATTCACACTCCGCGGGTGCCCGGCGTACAAGGCCGCATGAAAGACCGTCTCAAGAATCTCGCCAGCCGAGACGCCGACGTTCGCGCACCCGGCAGATGCACCGCGAACTGTGGCTCGGCGGCTCCCAGCGCGGTTAGTACGGCCACGTTCAGCAGTTGCCGTTGCACCAGGCTCAACCCCGCACGGCCGTACACATCGGCGAAACCCCGCTCCGATCGTATAGCGGCCGAAACCAGGGTGAACCGCGTCAAACGATTCCCGGATCGCCGTCGCGGCCTCGGGTCCGTGGATGGTTTCAAGCAATTCCAGCCCACGGGCATAACGGTCTGTGACATCGGTGTCACCCCTGTTCTCGCTGCCGAACGGTGGTGCGGGCATCGACAGGGGCCCCGTCACAATCCAGGCCCTGCTCGATCAGATGCCGGTAGTGCTCGACCTTCTCGGCAAGTGCGGCCAGATCGCCCTGTAGTTCGGCCAGCCGAGCCACGATCCGTTCCCGGTGCGCGGCCTGCAGCGCGAGCCGCCGGCCGTGTGTGGCCGCGCCCCCGGTGACGAGTCGACTGAACTGCCGCATTTCGCTTGTCGGCATCCCGGTGCGCCGCAGTCGCACCAGCAACCGCAAGAATCCGACGTGACGCGGGCTGTAGCGGCGCCTCCGACTCGAGTCCCGTTCCACCTGGGGGAACAGTCCCTCGCGCTCGTACCAGCGCAGGGTGTCCGGACTCAGTCCGGTCGACTCGGCCACCTCGGAGATGCCCAGATAGCGTTCGTCCTCAGTCACCATCGCTGTCATGCCGAACACGTTAAGTGTTGGAGTGCACGGTTGCGTCCCATCGAGTGGTGTAGAAGCTGATCCACTTCGGCGTATCGCGGACGTGAAGGGGGTCATCGCGTGAGTCTCTGTGTGAACGACCAAGAACACCCAGAGGACGGAGTACGCGATGACCC